>JAFVTF010000055.1 GCA_017503375.1 Lentisphaeria bacterium
CTCCAGCAAGGTGTTCTTACCGAAGATGATTTGCTGAAAATCCAGGAATATCTGCACGAGATCAATGATGCAAAAGTAAATCGCGGCGTCTATATCATCGGGCGTCCGTACAGCGAAGCCGAAGCAAACGAAACCGCAATTTTAATGAGTGTGGATGCCATCGCTGAATCCCTCTTTGAAGCGGATGTCAAAGCCGGAAAAGTGGATGCCGCAAAACGGCAGAATAAAATATTCTTCCGTAACAACTACTGCTTGAGAGCGAAAGAACACGCAAAAGAAATACTGGCAAATCCGCAAAAAGTCAAAAAAACACCTCCCCGCAGTCATCAGCCCCCCGCAAAAATGTCAGCAGATGGAAACACCATGCGGAAAATGATGCAGAGCGGCAAATTGCCGGACGGTCGTCCCATTCCTGCGGAAATGATGCAGGCAATGCAAATGATGCAAAGAAGACCTGCCGCAGCTCCCAAAGTACAAGTGAAACTTTCTCCCGAAGAAATCCTTTTGAAAGCACGCAAGGATATTACAGATTCCACAGATGCTGAACTTGATTCTATTATCAATGCGTTTTCCGGCGGATATATCACTGCCTCTGCCGGCGGAGATCCTATCCTGAACCCGGCAACTGTACCGACAGGAAAAAATCTTTACGGAATCGATCCGGAACGGACTCCCACCCGCGAAAGTTATGCTGTCGGCAAACAGCTTGCACAGGAATTGATAGAGCAAAAACTCAAAACTACCGGCAAATATCCGCAAAAAGTGGCGTTTTCACTCTGGGGTGGAGAATTTATCCGTACACAGGGCGTAAATATCGGGGAGATATTTTATCTGTTGGGAGTAGAGCCTGTCTGGGATTCCAGAGGCAGAGTTCAGGATGTAAGACTTATTCCGATGAGTGAACTCAAACGTCCCCGTATTGATGTAGTTATCCAGACTTCCGGACAATTCCGCGGCGCTGCAACAAGCAGAATGAAACTGATTGACAAAGCAGTTATGCTTGCCGCCGCCGATCCGGATGGTGAATTCGGTAACTTTGTCAGGCAAGGCAGTCTGGAAATCACCAACGCTCTGATTGCCCAGGGGATGTCGCCGCAGGATGCAAAGAGTTTGAGTAATGCCCGTATTTTCGGCGGAGTCAACGGTAATTTCGGCACAGGAGCAATGGGGGCGACACAAGATACCGGCAAATGGGAAGACACTAAAGGTATTGCGGAACTTTACTTGAACAACATGGGAGCCGTATATACCGAAGGACATTGGGGCGAACATAAACCGGAAATGTTCCGTGCCGCTGTAAAAAATACTGATTCCGTTGTCCAGTCCCGTTCAAGCAACAGCTGGGGACCACTTTCATTGGATCATGTGTATGAATTTACCGGAGGAATAAGTCTTGCTGCCCGCCATGTCAACGGCAAAGACCCCGATGCATATTTCAATGACTTGCGCACTCCCGGCAGAGCCAAAGTTCAAGCTGCCGGTGAAGCTGCGATGGTAGAAGCCAGAAGTACGGTTTTAAATCCCAAATATATCAAGGAAATGATGAAAGAGGGAGCCTCAAGTACCAGACACTTTACAGAAGTTTTCCGCAACACACTCGGATGGGAAATTATGAAGCCGGATATGCTTGAAGACCATCTGTGGCAGGAGTACAAAGAAGTTTATGTGGATGACAAACTGAAACTTGGTACGCAAGATTTCTTTGAAAAAAACAACCCGTCAGCCTTGCACGAAATGACTGGTATTATGTTGGAATCTATCCGTAAAGGATTCTGGAAAGCAGATCAGAAAACCGTTGAAGATATAGCCCAAAATCACGTCGAACTTATGCGCAAATTCGATTTGCCGCCGGTTGATAATGCAAAACTGCAGGAAATGATCAAGAAATCTTTAAAAGATCCAACATTGCGGAAAAGTTTTGAACAGCAGATCAAAAAATTTCTGGAACTGAAAAAAACTCACGCCGAAAAAATGCAGCAAATGGAAGAAGAGATTTCCGGTATGAAACTCAAAGAGCAGAAACAGGAAAAACCTGAAGGCGATACAGTCGCTGCCTTGAAAATTCTCGGCATAATCATTGCCGGAGCAATTCTTGCAATGATTATTGGAAATATTCGAAAAAAAAGGAAAACACAGAATTGATTTTTTCAACTGAACCAAACATCATATTTAACTTTCACTTCACAGAAAACAGTAATGATGTTTGGTTCTTTTAAGAGGAATTTTTAACTATCTACCCTCTTTGGGAATAGAGCGTACAGAAAATATGTTACGCAGCCCGAAAAAGAAACAATGATAAGCTGTAAAACTGAATAAATTTGACTTGATTTGTATCTTCTGTAATGTTATATTAATCTGAGGTAATTCCAATTGCCTCAATCTATGAGTTGAAAGTGAAAAGGAGTTTTTGTATGGAAATCACCGCTGAAGATTTGAAATTTTGTATTCTGTTTGATGAATCTTCCAACTGGAAATTAAATACTGTAACAGAAAAAACTGCTTCCGGCGTTGAATTGTTGCATATTATTCTTCATACGGAAACGCCAGCCATCCCGCCGAAAATAGAAATCAAATGGGAAATTCCGAATCTGGATATCCAGACAAGATGGAGTCCGGTAATTACATTCAATAAATTTATTCCGGCAGACTGGAGTTCTCCCCTGACATCCAATCTCGCCAGCAGCGCACCTGTCATGTCATTCCTCAATATCCACGGAGAAAACCGGATGACGTTTGCCGTTTCAGAAGCAATGCGCCCCGTTCAATTTGCAGGAGGCGTCAATGAAGAACAGAATCTTATTTCATGTAAAGTGATCCTCTTTTCTCAACCGGAATCGCCTTTGACTGAATATAAAACAACAATCCGGATAGACAGACGCAATATTTATTTTGCAGACTCCATCCGGGATGTTTCCGATTGGTTCGCAGGATTTAAAGAATATACTCCTGCTGAAGTTCCGGCTCAGGCATTGGAACCGATCTACTCAACATGGTACAGTTATCATCAGAACTTGTTTGAAAAAGAACTGGAAGCGGAATGCGCGCTTGCTTCCGAAGCCGGTCTTTCCGGAATCATTGTTGATGACGGATGGCAGACCGATGACAACAACCGGGGCTATGCTTTTTGCGGAGATTGGAAAATCGCCAAACGCCGTTTCCCGGATATGAAAACACATGTCAGAAAAATCCATGATCTCGGAATGAAATATCTCATGTGGTACTCTGTTCCGTTTATGGGATACAAAAGTGAAAACTATGGGCGTTTCAAAGGAAAATATCTTTTCAACATTGACAGAATGCAGGCTTCTGTGCTGGACCCCAGATTTCCGGAGGTCAGAGAATATCTTATCAATATTTACGAAACAGCGATCAAAGAATGGGATCTTGATGGTTTCAAACTGGATTTTATTGACAGTTTCCGTTTTGACGGTGCAGATCCTGCTGTCGCAGAAGATTATGCCGGACGGGATATCAAATCGCTTCCTCTTGCTGTAAACAGACTGCTTTCCGATGTGATGAAACAGCTGAAAGCGATCAAACCGGAAATTCTTATTGAATTCCGGCAGAGTTATATCGGACCTGCGATCAGAAAATATGGCAATATCTTCCGGGCAGCGGATTGCCCCGCCGATATTCTGACAAACAGAGTCCGCACGATTGATCTTCGATTATTTTCCGGGAATACTGCGGTTCATTCTGACATGCTGGAATGGAATATGAACGAAACTGCAGAAACTGCTGCACTTCAGATTCTGAATGTGATTTTCAGTGTTCCGCAAATCTCCATCCGTTTTGCGGAATTGCCGGATGACCACAAAAAGATGCTCCGGTTCTGGCTGGATTTCACCCGGAAACATAAAGAGGTTTTGCTGAAAGGAAAATTCATGCCATATCATCCGGAAGCAAATTATCCGGTCGTTTCAGCAGAAAATCAACAGGAGAAAGTGATTGCTGTATATCAATCCGGAATAGCGGTCAAAGCAGCAGCTGATTCCGGAAATCTCTTTATCATCAATGCCGGAAACGACAGTGAAATGATCCTGGATTTTGAAAAAGCTCCTTCTGCAGTTATGATTTACAACACATTCGGAGAACTTGTAAATTCACCGGTACTTTCAGCGGGATTAAATAAAGTAGAGGTTCCCTGTTCCGGATTGGTGCAAATCAAATTCTGATTTTCTGTAGAAAAAATTCTTTGCGGCTTGACATTTCAGGATATCCAGTGTATAGTAGTGTAGTTTAGTGTAGGAGTATTAGTAATACGCTGGAGAAAGAAATGCGGCTTGAGATCAAAAAAAACACATCTGTACCGGTATATATCCAGATTGCGGATGGACTGCGGGATCGGATCAAAGATGGAGCGTACTCTCCGGGATTCCGTTTTCCGGCGGAGTCAGATTTTGCAGCAGAATTGGGAATCAATCACCAGACTTTGCGGAAAAGTTTCCGGATTCTTTCAGAAGAAAATCTGATTCAGCAGAAGCGCGGAAAAGGAACATTTGTTACTTATGAAGCGGACCCCCTTTACCGGATCGCTGTGGTCGGGTATGATATGAGAACTTCATCCGGAGCAAAATGGCTTTCCGGTTTGTATGAGGCTTTTTCAGAGATCAGGCATGAATTTGTCTTTTTACCGGTGGTGTATGAAACTGGTAAAACATTGAAAGAACATTTTCATGAAAGCAAAGCGGAAGCTCTTGTTCTGTATGGTCAGCCTCCGGAGATTCTGCAGCAGCTTTCAGATGCGGAATTGATCTCAGTTCCAAGTGTTGTGATCAACGCAAAACCTTCAGAAACGGGAAACCGTCCATGTGTTGACGTTCTTCCCAACCCGCTTCGTCCTGCTGTGGAACATCTGGCAAAACTTGGACACCGCAGGATCGGCCTTATAACCCGCAGCGATAAGACAAGCAATCTTTTGGAACGCGAACGGTCATTTCTGAATTCTTTACAGGAGTTCGGATTGGAAAATTCTCCGGAATTGATCGTATCTTCAGAGGGAACTCACTTTGAATCCGGTATGGAATGTGCATTGAAACTGGTCAAGGGGGAAAATCCGGTTACGGCGATCATCTGTTCCGGGCCGACGATTACTTCCGGCGCAATGTACGGTCTGATGAAAGACGGAATCCGGATTCCGGAGGATGTGTCATTGATCGGATATGATATTTCTGCCAGTTTAAATCCTTATATATCCACCCTGATACAGCCTCAGCGTGAAATGGCTCATTATGCGGGGAAAATGCTGTTGGATCTTCTCCGGAAGAAAAAAGTCCGGGATACAGAAATATTTCAGGTACAGTTTGAAGATCGCGGCAGTACAGGCAAACCAAAAAAATAAAATATAAAATATAAAACAGGAGGTTTACTCATGGTGACTCAAAAAGAAAATTACAAGCAATTCACCTTGATCGAATTGCTGGTTGTAATCGCGATCATTGCGATTCTTGCAGGGATGCTTTTACCGGCATTGAATAATGCAAGAGCAACTGCAAAGGAAACTGATTGTGTTCAGAATCTGCGGTCCTTCAACACTGTTATTTCCATCTATGGAGCAGACTATGAAGGAATTATTGTAAACAGCCTCCTGGTCAATCAGATTTATACGCATCAAATGCTGCTCAACGGGTACTTCAAAGGATATGGGCATTATAGGGATCCCAATGTGGCATCAACAACGACAGAACGCGCTGTGAAAATTCTGCATTGTCCTGCGGTTACAAAACCTGAATACCGAGCAGGAAGTACCACAGAAATCAATCTTTATGGAACAACAGATGGCTACCCCATGTTCGGAATCAACGGACACATTGCTCCGCCCCACTCAGCGGCAGATCCGAAAAAACCTTTCAAATTCGGACAGTTTCAGAGTCCTTCCAGCACAATGCTGCTGATGGAAGTTGATCCCACAGCCAACTGCTATAAATTTCTTATCGACTCCAGTTATTCCAAAAAACCGTGGTTCCGTCACAAAGGCGGTCAGTCTATGAATATTGTATATTTGGATGGACACCTTGGAAAACTGAAAGGTAGCGGTAAAACAGCTTCGACAGTTCCTGCCGCGAATTATTTGAATGGTGTCTTCTACTATGGAAAGCAAAATTGAGGTAAACCCATGATGCGTTTCTTTGTTTTTCTTTGTCTCTTGTTTCCGGCAGTTTCTCAGGCTGTTCAGAAAGATGTCTTATTTCATACAAACTTCAATAATTACAATGTGACGGCATCTTTCAGCAAGGGGACAGCGAAAAGCATTAATTTTCACGGGGATCTGCAGTTGAGAATGTATCCCGGCGTGAATGGAAAAGGAAATGCAATCACCTTGCTTGCAAATGAGCGTTGTGCCTATGATGCACGTGGAAACCTCAATCCGAAAGAAGGAACCATTTCTTTCTGGTTTTCCCCCTTAAACTGGAAGACCTCCAAACAAGGCAGAGTGGAACTGATCGAAATCCGCAGTAAAGGCTTCTCCTTCAAAATCATAAAAGAAAAACATCCGTATCAGCTGCTGGCTATCCTGGATGCTGCAGATCAGAATGGGAAAGCGATCCGTCATTATGTCAGGACTCCGATGTGGCTTCCGGACTGGAATACAGGAAAATGGCATCATGTGGCTGTCTCCTGGAATAATTCAAACCTGAAGATTTATGTCG
This sequence comes from Lentisphaeria bacterium, assembly GCA_017503375.1. Classification (GTDB taxonomy): domain Bacteria; phylum Verrucomicrobiota; class Lentisphaeria; order Victivallales; family UBA1829; genus SIG79. Next base: position 6,651 of record JAFVTF010000055.1, read on the forward strand.
ACGGAGTTCTTCCTCCGAACACGAAACCGGATAAGTCCAAAGGTTGGTATGGCGGTAATACCAGCAAAAAATTTGCGCCGATCGTTCTTCCGGAAATTGCGGATGGGGATATTTCCATCGGACCGCGTTTTAACAGAACCCATTTGAATCCGGATGATAAGACAGCTTTTGATGAATTTACGATTTTCAACAGACAGCTTTCCACTGAAGAGATCCGGAAAGAATATGAAAAACATGCAGAGGCAAAATTCGGAAAAAATTTAAAAAAACCGAAACTTGCGGTTCCTCTTGCAAAAAAAGAAATTCAACTGGATGGTGTTGTTTCTCCCGGTGAATGGGATGATGCATCTATCGTTCCGTTATACCGGAAATTCGGTTCCGGCGATGCCGCAGATTTCCCGACGATTCTGAAAATCAAGCACTCGAAAAACAAACTTTATCTGTGCTTTGAATGTCCTTGGAATCCTGTAAAAAAAGATTCGGTTTTACGGGATTCTGCTGTTTTTATGGATGACTCTGTGGAGTTTCATCTGAAAAATACCGCTGGAAAGAAACAGTATCAATTTGTCATCAACGCGAATGGAGCTGTTGCAGATTCTGCCGGAATTCTGGATCATCAGTTCCGGGGAATGAAAAAGGAATGGAATTCTGGAATCAGAACGGCTGCAAAACAGAATTCTGGTTCATGGGTATGTGAAATCGAATTGCCGATGTCTGATCTGGAAATGAATTCCGGAGATATCTGGTACGCAAATTTCTGCGATTCCAGAGTCGGAACAAAAAATATTGTCCGCCATGTATGGAGCGAGACTTCCCAGTATTTCAATCCGGAAACATACGGAAAAATTGAAATTCTGCCTGATTCCCGTCCTGTTTCATTTGCAGTTTCCGGTTCTCTGAACAGCGGAAATTTTTCAGTCAAAACAAATCGTTCAGCGCAAATTGATTGCATCGGAGAGAACAAGCTGAATTTGAACGCCCGTGACGGAAGTTTTCGGGCTGATCCGGGAAGATACCTTGTCAGAACAATCTGTCAGGACGGGAAGAAAGTCCTGATGGAATATGAGATTTTCTTTGAAGTGAAATCCAATCCCCTTGATTTTGATTTCACTGTATATGCAGCAGAACAGAAAATAGAACTCAAGCCGGATTTGATCAATGCCGGAATAGAAGCTCAGAATGCTGTCAAAGGAAAAGGAATCTCCATCACAGGTGAATTGATCAACCAAAAATCCGGAAATAAGATTGCTGAAACAAAGCAAATCGTAAAATCATTGACTCCGGAAATTTCTATGAAGATTCCGGATGTTACCAAAATTCCATCCGGTGAATATCAAGTTAAAATTACAGCAGAATTTGGAAAACGGAAATTGGAAAGCACAAAAAATCTGCATGTTCCCGCAGAACGCCGCTGGTTCAATAAACGTTTATATGCAGATCACTCCGTACCGCCGCCGTGGCTCCCTGTAAAAAAAATCAGCGCAAAACGGTTTGAAATACTTGACCGGGAATATATTTTCGGAGATTCCCCCTTTCCTGTTCAAATCATATCCAGAGGCAAAAAACTGTTATCAAAACAACCGGAATGGATGATATCAAATCAGAAGATCCTGTGGAAGAATTTCCGGATCGAAAAAGAATTTCCGGATATGATCCGGCTGGCTGGCGAAGGTGCGCTGAACGGATTAAAAATCGAATGGAAGGGAGAACTTTCCTTTGACGGTCTTTACAAATTGGATCTGGAACTGCTTCCGGGAGAGGGCGGTGTAAATCTGAAAAATATGACACTTAACTGGAAAGTTCCTCAGGAATCCGGAGAACATGCTTTGCTTCCGCTCTACACGCCATGGAACAAACAAAACCGGATTACAGAACATATAGACTTTGTAAAAAAGCCCTATTTCTGTGTTTGGACAACCGGCGATGAAACCGGATTGATGTGGTGGACTGAGTCTCTCGCAAACTGGGTCAACAATCCCGGCGAAGAACAGTTGAAAATGAATCGTGATACCAATAATATTACGGTTCATTTAGATATGATTACAAAGCCCTCCAAACTGACAAGGAAAGCTAAATATACAATGGCGTTTATGGGAACTCCGGCAAAACGCCCGCCCAAAGAATGGCGTGCATTCAACTGGGGCAGTCCTGAGATTTTTTTGCCTTTCATGACAGCTTCCTATCCAGCACATAAAGCTACAACAAATCTTTCCTCGCATCAGCCGATTTCCAAAAAGACTTATCAGGAAAAAATTGATTACCGGAAGGAACATGGAACCGGAAGTATGCTTTATGCTCTTCCCCCGCATCTTGCAACAAATGAACCGGAATTTCAATTTTTCTATCCATCGGCAGCAGCATTGCCGATTCAGGTTACATGGAAATATAACGGATATGAAAGTTTTCCGACTTGTGGTCACACACAAGTCGCTGACTTGATGATCTGGCGTTTGGATCAATTTTATAAAATGTTCCCGGAAATCAAAGGCGTCTATTATGATGTCTCTGATGTCTGCTATTGCAGGAATACAGCTCACGGCTGCGGGGGAATTGATGCGTTTGGACAAAATTATGTTGTCAATACCGCATACACCAGAAGACAGTTCTTTCTCCGTGCGTATAAACTGACTAAAGCAGCGGGAAAAACGATGATTCTTCATGCTCACAGTAAATTTGTCCCCGTATGTCATGTATTTGCCGATCATTGGTGGCCCGGGGAACAATATGACAATCCGCTTCATATCGGAAAAAATCCGAAACATTTCTACTGTGAAGAAATCCCCATGAATGAATTCAAGAGCGGGTTGAGTCCAGTTACCCACGGAATGGGAATCACTCTTCTTCCGGAATCAGACAAAGCATACAGAAAAACCGGATACAAATATTCGCAGGACGATATTTTCCGTCATACAGCAGCGAGTAAAGAGTTCCGGGATGTTTATATGACCGATCACTATGCACATTCTGTTATGGCGGCAATGATGGTGAATGATATTTCCATTTCCCCGCTTTGGGTTCAGTGGGATTCCATTGTCAAGTGGTGGATGATCCGGAAAAGCATTGAAATCGGGAAAGCAGAATTTCATCCGTGGTGGACTCAGAAAATGGCAAAACTGAGTGAAAATGAAAAGGTTTTTGCCAGCGTTTACAGCTGGAAAAACGCCTCTCCATTCGGAAGAGTGATTGTGATTTCAAACCTTTCCAGAAAAGATCAGAAAATTACTCTTACTCTGGATATTGAAAAACTCGGGTTCCGTGGGAAATATTATTATGATCTCTGGAACGGAAAAATGCTGCTGCCGAAAGGTTATGCAAAACCATCGTTCAACCTGGATGTGGAAGCCAACGATTTCAGGATAATTGCAATCTTCTAGCAGAAAATTCTTGTATTTTCCGGCAGATGGAATATATTACGGAAAAACATAGGAGTAGAACATGAAAACGTTATTCCGTTATAAAGATATTGAAGTATTGTCGGATGATTCTCAGCTGGTCATCCGCAACAGTAAACTCTGCCGGAAATTTGATCTTTCAGCAGCGGCACCGAAAACCGTTTCATTGACAGATTCCGCCGGAAAAGAATTTGCGTCTCAGGAGAAGGACAGAACAGACTTTGCTTTCATTGGAATGCATGCGGCAGGAACAACCGACCGGGTACACTGGAGGCTTGTCAATATTTCCGCAGAATATGTTCCGGCTTCCTGTAAAGATTCTGAATGTGTGAAAGTTTCTGTTGAAATGCGGGAAGATCACGCTGAAACCGAATATCTCCGGGAATATTTTATCTATCCGGAATTTCCTGCGATCTCTGTTCAGAACTCCATCTCTCTGCAGGTTCAGCCGCTTGTTTACTGGACAAACCGCGGAAAATTGAGCAAAGGACGGTATTTTACAGAGCAGCGGGAATCTGTTGCCGACAGCATCAGCTGTGCTGAAGGAGTCCGTCCGGAACTGGCAGTCATGTTCCGCGGCAGAACCGATTATACCGATGAACTTGTGGAAGAAATCCAAGTTGAAAATCAGGAATATCTGAATGGAAATATTCTTTTCTGTTCAGATAAATCCGGAGCAGGTTTTCTCTTCCTTCAGGAAGCACCTCCCAGTGAAGAACGGCGTGATCTGGAAGATTATGATTTCCATATCAGCGGTAACAGAATTGATTCCTGCTGTTGGGGAATTCACCCCTCGGAAGCAACCAGGGGGTCCCATTTTACCGGATACCGCCATGATCTGATCCTTTATTCCAATGAACAGGAACGTATCTCTCTGTTGAAACAATTCATCCGGAAACGATTTCCTGCAAAAGGGCGGAATATCATGGTAAATCCATGGGGCTGCGGAAAGTTCCGGGATTATATCAATGAACAATTCCTGATTGATGAAATGAAAGCCTCCGGCGAGATCGGAGCGGATTTTTATCAGATCGATGATGAATGGCAAACCGGAAAATCTCTGGCAAATCTTCAGATTTACAATAAACGCGTCCGGGAAGATTTCTGGACCATCTCTCAGGAACGACTCAACGGAAGTTTTGCGAATATCATCAATGCAGCAAAAGAAGCCGGAGTAAAACCTGCACTCTGGATGGCACCTTCCATGAATTGTGAATATGAGGATTGGAAGACTCAGGCAGAACAGATCCTGAAATTTCATAAAGAATACGGATTTACAAATTTCAAGATTGACGGTGTGCTGATCCGATCAAAAAAAGCTGAGGATAACCTGCGCTCTCTGCTGAATCATGTCCTTGAGAAAACAAATGGAAAAGTCTATTTCAACCTTGATACAACCAACGGACAGCGTCCCGGTTATTTCCTTTTTCTGGAATATGGGAATATCTTTCTGGAAAACCGTTATGTTCACATGAATCTGCCGTCACCGCTCAATTATCATCCGGAACATACTTTGCGGAATTTGTGGAATCTTTCCAAATACATGTGTCCGGAAGATTTGCAAATAGAAATCGCAAGCCCCGAAAGTATTGCCGCAGATCTTTCCGCTGATGCTCCTGAGAAACGTCCCGATGTATATTCATTGGAATACTGGGCAGCAATTGCCTTATTTGCCAATCCGCTGATCTGGACAGCTCCCTCGAAAATCAGTGCGGAAGAAAAGAAGATTTTCAGAAAAATGAATGATCTTCACAAAACATATCGCGATCAGTTGGCAGAATGTGAGATTTATCCTGTCGGACAGGAACCATCCGGAAAGTCAGTGACCGGATTTTTTGCCCGGAACAAAGGAATGGGAAAATCTTATCTTCTGCTTTTCCGGGAACAGAATTCAACGGATGAAAAAAGTACAATTGCCCTGCCCTGCATGAAAGCTGCTCAGTGGGATATCATCGCAGGTATTGGCTCTGTTACAGGGCTTGAAAACGGAAATATCGAAGCTGTACTTCCGGCAAAAAGCTATCTTCTGGCAGAATCTGTCAACTGAACTTAAGGCTTGTTTTTTCTGAAGACAGGACTCACTTTTCAGGAGTGAAGTACTTGAACGCCTCTTTCGGCAGATGTCTGGAAATCCGTTCTTCCGTCAATTTTTGTGCCGGATCCTGAACGAATTGCGGAACGGAAACGATTTGCATATCATCATGTTCATATCCCTTGCTGTCGATTTTGATCGTGATCAGGACTTTATCTCCGGCGTATTTTCCCAGCGGAATCCGCCAATGATAAAGATTGTAATCGAACATATACCGTTTCAAACGGTTGCGGTAATTTGCGACCGGATTCTTTTTCGGGGCGGCATCATAAGATTTCACCGGAATTCCATTGATCAGGACAGTTACGACTGAAGCATCGGAAATTCGTGATCCGTACTGGATATTCTGAGTATAGAAATCTATGGCATCGTTTCCGGATTTCACATCATACAAACCATCCAGCAGCACTGACTGGGCGGGCTTTGTGAGATAAAATTTCTTATTGAAGAAAATCCGTTTCGGCTTTCCGATGGGAATACTCTTTTCCTCTTCCAATCCGGAGGTATCTGAAACAAACCGGAATGTATCAGCCGGAACTTCTTTCCCATCGGAGAAAATACAGCGGACCGGAAGCGTGGCTTTCACCGTAAATTTCTTTTCCGAAATCTCCATCCAGATTCCGTTAATGTAAACCTTTTTATATTTCTGATCAGGCTGGAATGTAATATTCGCTGTTTTTTCTTTAACGGGGTTCAGTTCCAAATATGCATAATGAGGCGTTTCATAATAATATTTCAGTCTGACCGGAACCGACGTTTTTGGAACATTTACGGAAGACTTCTCCAATCCGGGAGCACAGGGATAAAGGGCATAATGTTTTTCCGGATCCAGCCCGAAACTGGTTGCACCGTTCCGCAAAGGCCACTTTGAAATTCCCAAATCCGGATTGGAAAATGAAGATGCTCCATTGAGTCTGCCATATAATGCTTTCCCATCCGGATTCAACATCATCTGCAATTTTCCATCATCATAATAACGGAAGATCCGGCCTTTGGAATCCTTGTACATCGCGAGGATATTTTCAGGATATTTCCGTGGGGGGTAATAGGGCTGCAACTCATTATCAGTAAATACTTTTGCCCGGATGAAGAGATGATTTTTGAAACCGCTGAAGATTTCGCAGCTGTCAGATCTGGCAAATCCCACTCCGGAAGTCGCATCGGCAACAGCTTCTGCCAAGTGATATTGCGCTTCATTTTTCGTCTGAGTCAGCTCATAACCGAACGGACGATAACCGAAAAGGAACGCGGACATCGGACGCTGATTATGCAATCTGTGCAGGAAAAACGGCTTGATATTGACATGACGTCCGGAACTGACGAATGGCCATTTTGAGGCAAACGCAATCGGCGCAGCACCATATTCCGTCATAAAACTGACTTTGCAGCGGTTCAAAAGTTCTTTTGCCATATCTGCAATCCCTTCTGCCCCGGTTTTACCGTCAACCAGACCGTTTCCCGGATCATTAACTACGCCGAGACAATCCACATAAAGATAATCCAATCCGGTTTCATTTTTAAAGTTTTCACCGATATTGATGATGTAGTTTCTCCATTTTTTTGAGAGCGGATCAAGATAAAGGATCCTTCCATCCGGAATTCCGGAAAAACGGTTCTGAGCTGTTCCGGCATCAACCGTTCCGCCAAGGTAAATGGAAATGTCTCCGGCTTTTCCGGCATTGTAATTATCAACGGTATTGATACGGGTCAGAACAAAACTGTTCAATTTATCTGCTTTGAACTTGCGGCTGTTGTAATTTACACAGATCGGATTGAAATAACCGCTGGTTTTGATGTTGTGTTTTTGTAAAAATTGAACAGATTCAACGGTGTCGGGATGCAAAGTATAATCCGGAAGTTCCCGGTCAAACCCCTCATTTCTCAAATGCCAGAAACCAAAAAACATTTTACCGCCGAAATTCTTCTGCATCTTTTTCCAATCATAATAAGAGAGATTCTGTTTCAGAGAACCTCCGCGGGTACAAACGATCATATTGATTCTGTCAGAACCACTTCCGTCACGGATCGCAATCTCTTTTGCAAACTGTTTCTGATACCAGTTGCGGTATGGTGCAGCGGCTCCGATCCAGCCGGAATCCGGGAAGACATTCAGAAGAAGTTCCGGCTGACTGATCTTCCGATGAGCCTCAAAAGGCATCGGATTCATTAATTCCAAAGCGAAGGCATTGCTCCGTTCTCCCCGGCGGAAAAATGCAAATAACTGACGGAATGTGGGGTCTTCACTCCAGAATCCGGCTGCATGGGAACCGCATTCCACTGTCATGACCGGAGCATCATAATACATCTGATCCATCATGAATGTCATCAAACCGCGTTTGGGAGAATCCCCTCTGTAAAACATACCGCCGAATGCGGGAAGAACAAAATTGCACTCTTTCCGGATATTTTCCAATGGGATTTGCAAACCGAACACACCGTTTTCTTTGGAAACAGCTGTTCCACGGATTCCCAGTGTACCATCGGCGCGTTCCCGGAGTTTCAGCTGAATCATATCTTCCGGATAATATTTACCTCCATTGCTCAAACCTTTCCAGGAAACGATATATTCCGCGCCGGTCTTTTCAACAGTCAGGATGGAACGGTGGTCCGGTCTCCGGTAAAGCGGAACTTTTTCCAATGAATGCGGCGGAAGAATATTTTCTTCACCATGTTTCCTGTGATATTTGGAAAGAACGTTCGGCATTCCTTTCATATTTCCCAAACCGGAAGTTCCGCTGAGTTCATTTAACTTTGAATCGGAAATTATGATTTTTCCGGAATGATCAGCCAAATGCGTAACTGCAGCATTTTCGATAACCGCGTTCAACGTTTTTGTTGCAACATGAATTTTCCGTCCATCCTGTTTGACATCAAGAGCAAACAATTGGAGAGAAACGAAAGATAGCAGAAAAAAAAGAGCTTTTCCTGAATTGCCGTTTTTCATAATAAAAATCCCTTCCCTGGAAAAATTTTTTTCTATTCCTACACTAAACTACACTCTAATATATCATTGTTTCCGGAAATGTCAAGTATGGCTGTTTTTTTATATAGCTCTGTTCCCAATAAAGGTTGTTCCTTGAGGAGGGGAAAAAGCCCTTTTGAGGAAAGGTCCTTTTTCCCCTCCTCAAACTCCACCCCTTTTTTCCAAACCTTTTTGCGGCATTCCGATTTTTACGATGTAAAAATCGA
>JAFVTF010000056.1 GCA_017503375.1 Lentisphaeria bacterium
AAGAAGGGAAAAAATTTTGAGGAAATTTCTTCCCTTCTTCCCCGAACCCCATCATCCTTTTTCAAACCTTTTTGCGGCATTCCGATTTTTACGATGTAAAAATCGAAATGCCATCTTAAAGTTGAAATAGCAGAAGGATTAACCAACCTGTATGGGGAACAGCGCTATGAATGAAGAGGAAAGAAAAAAAATGATTTTTTTGCAAAATCTCCTTGACATTCTTTTTTGATAATGTTATATTAGTGCAGAAGATACAGGAATAGTGCATTATTAAAAAAGTAAAAAAATGGTTAGACATCGTTCAAAACAGGAATTTGTGCGTGACACAGTCCGGGAATGGATCCGTGAAGGGAAATTTCAGCCGGGGGAACAACTGCCGCCGGATGGGGAACTTTCCAAACAGTTCCAGCTGAATTGCCGGACGATCGCAGCCGGTTTGAATCAGTTGGTTGAGGAAGATCTTCTGGAACGCGCCCCACGGAAGGGGACAGTTGTCAAAGGAAAAATTGAAAATCCCCGGAGCAATGCGGTCGCTCTGATTGCCAGAGACTGGGGAGACATTTATTCCGAGATGGCAAGAACGATCAATCAGGGCTTGATGAAAGAACATCTGTTCCCGGTTTTTCTTGACCAGAATTTTGTCTATACTCCAGCAGAGGTCATTACATTTCTTGACCTTTTGATTTCCCGTCAGAAACCGTATGGTTTCCTTGCGATCGGATATCATAATTTTCCATACGAATATGTAAAGGAACATGCAAAAGATCTGGAAAATTTTGTATTTTTCTTCTATAATCACTATGAAGAAAAACTCCCCAATGCGAAGTATGTTTTACCGGATTACGACTCCATGGGACACCAGATCGTTCGTTATTTTGCAGAAAAAAAGATTAGAAATCTTGCGTTCGTCTCAAAGAAGGAAAATGATTATCATGGAATCCACTCTTCCATTCAGGTTCAAATATTCCTTGCAATCAGGAAATATGCTCCCCAATATGATATTACCGTAGATGAATCCCTCTTCTGGCGTTGTCATGCCGGAGCTAAGTTCAAAGATATGCTTCTTGAACTGGAAAAAACGCCGACCAAAATGCCGGAAGGATATTTTGCCCTGGATACAGTCATGATTGATGTTATTTATCCGGAGCTGTTGGCGCGGGGGATCACACCGATCAGAGATTGTCCGGTTCTTGGGCTTTACAATATTCACCGCGGCGAAAAATATGGATTCGATACCTTTGACATCCGTCCGGAAGAAACGGTAAAGCAGGCATTGGCTCTTCTGATGAATAAATCGGAAGAAAGAGAAATCCTGATCCCGCCGGTAATTATCAGAAGATCTGAACAAAACAGTAATACCAATAAAGACAACAATTAAGGGAGAAGAATCATGTCAAAACAAAAATGCAAACACTTCACACTCATTGAGTTGCTCGTTGTGATCGCCATTATTGCGATTCTGGCGGGGATGCTGCTTCCGGCACTGAACAATGCAAGAAGCAAGGCCACATCGTCCAACTGTCAGGGGAATCTGAAACAGATCGGGTTGGCGATAGCTTCCTATTCCGGGGACAATGATGAATATTTTCCCCCTCTTTCCTATCTGGCATCTCCCAGCGGCAGACACACCTGGTTTGCAAAAGAAATTCTCGGAACGTATATGAACGCCTGGTTATCCGGACACCCGGACATTAAAGCTAGCAGTCCGAATTTATTTATCTGTGCAGCAGACTCCACTCCGAACAATAAACGTGATACAACGCAGTCTCTTTATAATATGACCAGAGTTTATGACGGTTCCAGATGGAATATCGTTTCTTACGGCTTATCTGTCCGTCTCGGAGTAATGGTCGACTGGGGTGTAAACACATGGCGGAAAGTAAATACGATCAAAAACACCTCCTCAACATACGCCGGGGGCGATGCAATCAGTTGGACGACCTGCAATAATTCCAGTTTCCCGCTTGGCAGTTATACAAGGCACCCGGACGGCTCCATGGTTCACTACAGAATGGCATTCCGGCACAATGAAGGCAACAATGCGATCTGGGTCGACGGTCATGTTTCCCAGATCAAGATCGTTGATGTTCCCTCCGGAGATCCCAGCTCCACAAGCGGCGATCTCGGCAAATTCTTCCACGGCAAATAATTTTCATAACATAAGGAAACAGGAACATGAAAAAACTCTTCATTACAGCCGCAGCGATCTGCTGCTCCGTCTCTCTCTTCGCACAGCTTCCCGCAGCAACCGGAAAGCGCATCAACAAGAATACGAAAGTCATTGATGGCTGGCTGGTTCAGGCTCAGGCTGTCGACAAAAAGACGATCGTTGTCAATACAAATGAAAAAGGTATTGTGACCTCTCATGTTTTCTCCCCTGTCAAAGGCGGTTTCATTTTCTTTTCCGGAAAAGCTCTCAAGTTCCAGAAAGGCGACTCCTTTGAAATGACCTGCAAAGTAAAAGGAACTGGTTCCGTCACACTCGGCTATGTCGGTTACAACGGGAAAAATGCGTATCTCTTCTCCAAACGGAGTGAAGTTTTCAAACTGACCGGAAAGGTCGATACGTTCAAAGCCTCATTTGATGTCGTTGACGGAAAAGATTATCCTGTCTCCACGATCCGTCCGTTTCTCGGCGTGACAGAGGGCAGCAAGGTGGAATTGCTTGAAATCACAATGGAAGAAGAATAATCTTCCAGAGAGAGGATCTTTATAAATGAGAAGTAAAAAATTTCTTATCCCGATCATGGTTCTTGCGGCAATGTCCGTTTCGGCACTCGCTCCGCAGGAATCCTTTGATCAATGGAAAACGAATACGCAGAAGACAAAATACTGGAAGGATCTGAAAACAGTTCCTGCAAACTGGAACGTTCATGACCGGAAAGGCAATAATTCCATTCAAAAGACCAAAGACGGTATCCTTCTGAACGGTTTGATCGAATCAAAACACTATCCGACAAAGAACGGGAAATTCTACGAATTCAAAGTCCGTGCAAGAGGCAAAAACGGCAAACTGAAAGCCTACCTGTGGGAACATCAGAACGGCTTCAAAGGCGTTGCAGCTGTCGCATGGATTCTTGATATCAAAACCTCGGAAGAGTTTCAGGAATACACTGGAGTCGTAACTGTGATCCCCTGGTGGGCGATCCAGAGAGCCTCTATCGCGCTTGACGGTTCCAATGTGGAAATTTCCGATGTTCAGGTAAAAGAACTGAAAGTGGCAAAAAAAGCAGCATTTTCAGAAACGGTCATCACAGTTCCGCAGATGGATAAAGTCGCCATTGACGGCGCATTTGATCCGGCTTACTGGGCAAAAAACGGGATCGTCATCAAAAACGGAATGCGCGATGTCCGGACAGGCGAAATCTCCCAGCGGCAATCAGTCGTTTCATTCCTTGCAGATAAAGATCATTTTTATATTGCCACCGATGAAACCTGTTCTCCGGAACAGGTTCAGGCAAAAGTTTCCCAGCGGGACGGCGCCGTTTATCTGGATGAATCTCTGGAACTGGGGATCATCTCCGATGCAACAAAGCAGAAAGAGCTGATCTACCACATCAGCGTAAACTTCGACGGCGTTATTTTTGACCGGATCGTTGACCAGACTATCGGACAGTATTATATGAATTTCAGTTCTCCCGGACTGAAAACATTCCGTAAGAGCTATCAGGCTGACGGAAAAAATCATGAAGTTCTGATTCTGAAATTCCCCTACTCCATGCTGAAAATCAAAGATCCGTCCAAAACGTTCGGCATGAATGTTTCCAGAAATTATCAGAACCCGGTTGCAAACTCAAATATTGGCGGTGTTCCCTACATCGACCCGGCAAAAATGACAAAATTCCGCGTTGTAAAAGGAGCCCCCGCTCTGACCTGGGAAGTGGATTCCCTGAACCCCGAAGGTCGTTATCTGATCCGTCTTTCCGGAAACAAGCTTTCCGGGTTAAAAGGTTCTTTGGAGATCACAGATGGTGAGAAAAAAGTTCTGACAGGAAACTGCTATTCAGGAGTCAACACTGCCTCGGCAGTTCTGGACAACCGGAAAAATGCGGTCTACCGGGGGCAGTACGAAGCTCTTGTCAAGGCTGCAGACGGAACTGTATTCTTCAAACACAAGATGAATCTGAATACAGAAAATTACAAAGCCAAAAAGGAAGAGGCAGCAGCAACCAGTTACCGCAATGCTCTGGCTGTGGAACACTATCCTTTCCAGAAGAAGATCAACATCCGCTGGATCGGCATGTCTTTCAAGGAAATGAAGGATGTCAAAAAAATCGTGCTTGATATCACCGGTCCTGCCGGAAAAACCTTCCGTCTGGAACGGAACGGCATGGAATTTTACGACGGCAACGGTTACGGAGCCATCAAGTTCATCCCGAATCCCCACGGAAAATATACGGTCAAGGCAAAAGCTCTGGATGCCAACGGAAAAATCATGGTTGTCGGACAGGGAACCTTTGAAACCAAAGAAATGAAATGGGTCGGCAACAAACTTGGCTGCGAAAAAGTCATCCTGCCGCCGTACACTCCGATCAAAGTCTCCGGCAATACAGTCTCCTGTCTGATCCGTGATTACAAATTCGGAAAGAACGGACTTCTTGCCGGAATGGTTGCGGATAAGGGCGAAGTTCTGGAAAAGCCCATCGACTTTATCGTTGAAACAGAAAACGGTGTTTTGAAACGCACCTCCAGCGAGTTCAAAATTACGAAAAAAGATATTGACCGGGTGGAATTCAAAGCGGTCAACCGTTATCCGGGACTTGATATCGTTCTGGATGGCTGGATGGAATACGATGGGTTCCTCTGGTACACCATGAAGCTGGTTCCCGGCAAGAATGGCATCAAACTGAAGCGGCTTGCACTGGATATTCCCTACAAAGACGGAAAACTCCTGCACTATCTGGGAGAAAGCATCCGTCACGATAAAAACTTTTTTGAAGTGGATGCGGAACTTCCGGGCAAAGGCAGGATCTGGGACAGCCGTCAGGCATCCCGCACACGCCTGCGGACAACATTCCTGACACAAGTCTGGATCGGTTCCAACGATCGCGGTCTCTGCTGGTTTGCGGAAAATGACAAAGGCTGGGAACTCAAGAAAAAGACCAGAGCTCTGGAAGCGATCCGTGACGATGCCGGAAAGATCCATCTGAATGTGAATTTCATCGGAATCAAAGCCGATCTGAAAGAGGCAAGAGAAATCAAATTCGGGCTTCTTGCAACACCGCTCGCTCCGGAAAAAGCCGGAAATCAGATCGCGCTCAACTGGAACCAGACCGCCGGTATGGGAATTCTGAATGTCGGAACAGAAATCTTTGATCCCTACATTTCCGATTTGATCATCGGCGACAATCCGGATCTTACACGATTGATCTATATCGCCGGACAGGAATATGATGCCGGAGATACAGAATTGAAGTATTTCAAAGATGAGATCACAGCATTCCCGAAAGGGTTCTACACGCTGGGGGCATCCAATATCAAATACAAATGCCGCGGTCCTTATCCGGATAATTACTACTCCATCTGCTATGAATGGACTCAGGAAATGGTGGACTTCTACATGTGGCGCTTGAACTACATGATGAAAAACACCAAGATGGCGGGAATCTATGTTGACAACTCCTATCCTTACTACTCTGCAAATATCCAGAGCACCAACAAACTGTGGTATGTGCGGAACGGGGATCAGATCCAGCCCGGAACAAGCATCCTCCTGTTCCGTCAGCTGATGAAGCGTGTTGCAACATTGAACTACCTGATGAAAAAGCCCTATCCGGGAATCGGAGTTCATAACACCGGTGCGCAATATCTGCCCCGCTTCACCTTCGTTCAGGTCGGTTACGGCGGAGAAATGGATATCCCGAAGAACGGAGACCATTTTGATATCTTTTACTCTGCCAAACCGGAAACCCTGCTCGGGGTAAACTGGGGGCTCAGAAAAGGGATGATCTCCATGCTTCACTCCCATCCGAAAACGGCTAAAGCAACCCGCGCCATGTATGCCTGTTATAAAATTTATGACTGCGCTATCTGGAACAATGGCATGGATAATAAACTTCATCTCAAGCTTGTGAAACTGGAACGGGATTTCGGAACCAGTCAGCCTGACTCCAGGTTTATCATCTGGCGGAAAAACAAGTTCGTGAAAGTGACAAACGGCGCAAAGAATATCCGCTGCAGTTACTTTGAACGCCCGGGCAAAAAGCTGTTCTACATGGCAAACCATGACACCAAAGCGCAGGAAGTAGTGTTTACGCTCGGCGCAAACGGAACTTTGACCGATGGCGAAACCGGAAAGATGATCCAGCCCGTCAACGGAGCTTACAAGCTGAAAATCGAAGGTCATGACTTCCGCTGTTTTGTCTGGAAAGGAAAATAATGAAAAAGCGTTTTTTACCAATCATCGCAGCTTTTTTTGCAGCAACGCTTTCTGCAAAGACGGTGTACGTCGATAACGTCCGGGGAAATGACTCTTTCCCCGGAACGCAAACACAGCCGGTTGCGTCGATCCATAAAGGGCTTTCCCTTTTGAAAAAATCGGATCATCTTGAGGTGATCAACACCGGAAAGCCTTATCAGAGACCATATCCCGGACCGGGGAACGCCCCGACTTATACAGTCGCAGTCAGTGGAACTCTGGAAAACCCTGTTGTGATCAACGGAAACGGAGCTGTCATAACAGGACTTGCAATCATCCCGGAAGGAAAATGGAAGAAAGAGGGCGACTTTTATACCCTCCATTTCTGGCCCATGTGCAATATGTACAAAGGCTATAAGCAGCAGAACTACTGGTTCGATAAAAACAAGATCTGGTGGGTGGACGGCAAGGCTGCACCCAACTGCAAGAGTCTGGATGAACTGAAAAAAACACCGGGCGGCTTCTGGTGGAACAAAGCAGAGAAAAAAGTTCTGTTCCATCTGCCTGCAGGAAAAAAATTGGCTGACTTCAAGATCGAACTGCCCGCCAACTCCGGATTTTATATTCAGTCATCCCACGCTGTCGTGAAAAACTTTTATGTGACCCACTCTATCAACGACGGTTTTGATACTGCCGGAACCAATTATATCGCAACCTACAAAAATTGTGTTGCTGTGGAAAACTGCGGTCAGGGCTTCTCCTGTCATGGAACCGGACAGACTTATTATGAAGATTGTGCCGCGATCCGCTGCGCAAGTTCCGGAACATGCGATGTCCACTGGTCTTACAGCCGTTACAACCGCTGTATTTTCTATGACAACACCTTTGAAGCCGGAGTTTATACCGTTGACGAAGGACTGCACAGTTACAGTGACTGCATCATTGCCGGAAACGAACCTTTTGAACAGATCTGGCAGATCACCAACTCCGCCCAGCATTTCAGCAACTGTCTGATCCTCGGAACGCCCGGAAAAGATATTCTCAAAATGCAGAACGGGATCGTCACATTCCGTCACTGCACGATTTCCGGCGGAAACGGATTCTGCAGAGTCTCTTCCAGCGGAAACGGACAGATCGCCATTGACAGCTGTGTGATCACCGGAATGGAAAAATATCTTTTCATGCTGAACGGTACAGCCATAAAACGCACGCTCATGCGCGGAAACCTTTATCTGAACAACAAAGGGATCTCTATGAACGGAAAAACCTATCAGGAAGCCAACTGGAAAGAGTTTCAGGAGCTGTCGAAACGCCGGGAAAAAGATTCTCTTTTCTTTGATGGCAAAACAGTTCCATCTGTGAAAATTGCCCCTGCCGGATTGAAACTGAAAAACCGTTATGGAACCCCTGTTATTCCCGGAGCCAAACTCCCGGAATCTGTTCTCAAACGGTTTGAACAGTTGAAAAAGATCAAAGTTTCTCCGGCTGGAATTTCTTTTCAATAAGCTCTGTTCCAAATAAAGGTTGTTCCTTGAGGAGGGGAAAAAGCCCTTTTCTGGAAAGGTCCTTTTTCCCCTCCTCAACTTGTCACGGTGCAGATATTATGAGAGACACAAGAGGTCTCTCATTTTTTATGTCTGAAAACAAAAAATGGTTTGCCTCTTGATAAAAACGGATTTATGTTAATCCAAGAACACCGA
>JAFVTF010000057.1 GCA_017503375.1 Lentisphaeria bacterium
AAAAAGAATACCTGGTGGTACTGTGTTTATGCTTTTATCATTCCCTTTTGCATTGGTTTTATAATGCTGATCCCGATCAACAAGTGGATTTGTCTTTTGCTCGGGATCGCAGCCGCTTCTGCATTTGTTGGCGGCTTATCTGTTATGCACAGGAACACGCTTAAAAAACTGCAATTTCACCCGTTAATGGTCTTTGATCCGCAAAAAAGAATGATATCTTTTTACCGTTTCAAGGATGTTTCCTTTTTCCAAATGTCCGGCAGAGTTCAAAAATTCAACTTCGATGAAATAATGAAAACGCAACTGTTAAGTTCATTCAAAGTTTTTAATCCGGACGGCAGTGATCAATCGTTCCGGATGCGGTGTTTTGCATTGAGTATATTTACCCGAGATGACGCAGGAAAACCGGTACAGAACATGATTTTTGCGACTTGTAACGGCTGGGTTATATGCAAAAAAATAGCAAATCTGCTGAAAGACCACGGCAATATTCCTATCGACAGTCAATACGGCTCCGGTTTGGATCAGTATCGGTGAAGGCGAGGGTCGTAATGAAGGAATTTCTGCTGATAATCAAATTTCTGGCATCTGTTCCGCTGATACTGCTTGACCTTGCAGCTTTTTCTGTGGGTATATTTTGCTTGTATGGCGGTCCCGATGGCAATCCGCTTTGTGCTGAAGCTATTATTGGAGGTGCAGCAGGAATTGGTGGCGCGGCAATAACCGCCTTGCTTACGCTTGCGATTTGGCGTTTTGAAAAAGGATTAGTTTTGACCTCTCTTATCCTGCATGAAGCGGTGTCGTTTTTATTTTTTGTCATTATGATCATTGCAACGATTTCCAGTAAGGAGGTTTCGCCAATCATAGCGCATTTCATTGTCTTATTGATACTTGTTGCTGGAGGCTATGGCATTTTCAAAACCGCAAAAGCAATAAAAACGGAGGACGATAAATGAAACTCTCTGACAAACAAAAGGTTTTTTTTAAGATTTTTCTGTGCTTATGTATATACAGTGTATTTATATTTCTTGCCGGATGTTCTTACGGTTCAAATATGACATGTTCGATTTTATCTTTGAAAAGCGGATACACGGTCACAATTCAAAAAAAATTTCATGATATAAGACTTAATTTTTTGGAATCCAGCAGCGGTGAAGATTCTTTCTTTTTAATAACAGGAGATCCGGAAAAGAAACATTGCTATATCATGCAATACAATATGCAGGGAGAAAAACACCGGGAATACAAACTGCCTTTTTTTACTCATTCGATATTAACTTATGGCGGCGATCCGCGATGTGCTTTTTATCCTGCTCAAAAGCGCATTTTCCATGTAGAAAATGTGAGTAAAGAACCCCAAATATCCCAAGATAGACTCTTTTATTACGACCTTGATTCAGGCACAAAAGGAATGATTTCCGGCATAGATGGGAAAGATTTTGCAATAACAGGTCTTTATGTTTTAGACGAAAATCTTTTATTGGTGAATTCGTCTTGTAATACTGCCAGAAAGGGATTTTTATATCTTGTCAACATAAAAGAAAAAAAGCTTGCAGCAATGCGGGAAATCCCGTCCCCGGCACAAGTAGCCGTAAATATTCCATTGTCTCAATTTTCAGTCTTCCAGGCATACAATAAAAAAATAGATGTATATGATTTAAGAACTTTGAAACATCTTTTTGCAATTCCGGAATGCCCTGATTTATATGTTACCAATTGTGCGTTTTCCCCGTCCGGGAATGTCATGCTGCAAGGAGGATTTGGTAATGACCGGAAAGAAATATGCTTGTTTGTCGCCCGCAACAATCGTTGGGAGTTTGCCGGACGCATATTTGGTGTGTCAACAAAAGAGTATTTCATCCTTGATCCGAATTTTTATTCTGATCAAATTATATTGTTCCTACTGTCAAAACCAAACAGATCAACTCCGAAGCAATTGTGTTTTTTCGATTTGCGGGAAAAGAAAATTGTCAAGAAATACCCGGCTCCGGTATGGGGATACAGTAAACGTCAAGGCGATTACCTCATCTGGGAAGACTGAAAAAGGTGATTGATAAATGAAACTCTCTGACAAGCAAAAAGCGTTTTTGAAAAAACTGCTACTCCGGTTTCTTCGTTTTTCCGGTTGGGTGTTGCTGCCGTTTATGCTTTTGATTGCAGAATCCCTTTTCGATCAAACTTATACTGTTTTATTATATGGTCCTGCCTATATTACCCAGCATTGTATAGTTTATGGTTCGGAATTAGGAAGTTTCCTTTTTACCAATCCCGGGGAAGTAATACTCCATGCGGTTAAACTTCTATTGCTGATCGGCGGAATTATTTATGCGGCGGCTTGTTTGACCATGTTTGCTCTGAATAAAGCCAAACTTTTCCCCAAGATCATCAACAAAAAAGATAAATTTTTGCTCGCCGCATTGATATATTCAGTGTTTGCACTTACTTTTAGTGCAACAGAATTCAGTAAAGTCCATACCGCAATCGGCAAGTTTTACGCCAAAGTCAGAGAATGTCAAACCATTGCCGATTATGAAAAACTGTGCGGTAAGGCAGTGTGGCAAAAAACAGTTGACGAAAAGGATTCTGAATTTGTAAACGCCATTGCGAAGTTTGATGAAAGTGGCTTTAAAGCCGGACGGGAACTGCATATTTTCAAATACTCCAAGCCGGAAGTTTATCTTCTTGTCTGGTGCGAAAACGGCAAAATCGTTCACCGCAACTGGTGTCACCAGAGCGCAGCCAAAGGAAACAAAACACTCTTGCCGTGGGGATGTGATTTCTATATTGACAAAACGGGGGAATGTTATATCAGAAATCCGCAGGGAGATATTGTCTTTTACGCACAAATAGCGGGTTCAACCAGTGCCGCCAAATCTGCGGCAGAAGCTGAAGCTGCACGATATTTGAATTGCTTCAAAACTCCGGTCGAAGTCAAAAAACGTGAAGATAACTTCCAGTGCGGGGGATGGCAGGGGACTTATCTGCAAATAGTTGTCCCGGCAAGGGAAACAGTGCTGAATACCTTTATCCTTGCCAGTGACAATATGATGATATTTTTGAGTGGCAAAGAGAATTTTACCGAAATGGAACTTGCCGAATTGCTCAACCAAATAAATCCAGCCCCTATTTATGAGCATTTTCAAAGAGGAATGGCTAGCGATAAATGATGAAGCCACGTAATAAATTCAAAATAGAAGATTTTCAACTGTCAGAGGGACTGGAAGCCATCCTCCGCAAAGGGCATCGTTGGCGGGTTTGGATATTACGGGGTTCTTTTCTGATTTGTGTTTTGTGGATCAGTTATCTTGCATTATGTTGGACTATGGATTGGCAATATCTCTTTAATACCAAATCCCCATGGAGTATGTGGCCGTTGATGTTGTTTATGTATTCTTACGTTCCGTATGCGATCCGTCTTCCCGGCAAGTGTCCTTTGTGCAAACGCAAAATGTCTGAAGGATGTTTTAGCAGGAACAAACATTCTATCATTGTTCATTATTGCAAAACTTGCAGGATTTATGGAAAAACCGGAGTAAAAATTTGATTTTTGTATTTTAAGGGCTTGTAAAATGCACTGTTTTGCGTTATCTTAATTGGTTCCATTATTTCAGAAAAAATCAACAGAAAAACATGTGAAAGACTATGAAAAAATCAAATATAGTGGCAATCGCAGCCCTCTTTCTGACAGCTGCAATCTGGGGATTATCTTATTCCGCACAGACAGAAGCAATGAAAAATATGGAGCCGCTCTCCTTTGTTTCACTGCGTTATGTGTTGGGTTGTCTGGTACTGATCCCATTCATTTTGTATAAAAGGAAAAAGATTGAAAAATCGCTTCTGACAGGCGGAGTGATTTGCGGATTCTGTCTGGCGGGCGGAGAAATATTGCAGCAGTTCGGATTGCTTTATACCACCGCAGGAAAGGCAGGTTTTCTCACAGCATTGTACGTTATCATGATTCCGGTGATCGGAATTTTCATCCGGAAAAAATCTGAAATTCTGATCTGGATCGCCTCCCTGCTCTCCGTTGCGGGAACCTATCTTTTGTGTTCCGACGGAACCATTGGAACAATTGGAAATCGCGGTGATATCATGATGCTGATCTGTGCATTGTTTTTCGCCTTTCAGTTTATTGCCATTGCCAAATTTGCTCCGGAGGCAGATGCGTTACAGCTGGCAGCAGTACAATTTCTGACTGTTGCAATCATTTCCGGAGCCGCTGCGCTTATCGTCGGTGAAAAATGCAGTCTCAGCGGCATTACCGGGGCGATATTCCCCATTCTTTATTGCGGGATCATTGCCATCGGTTTTGCCTGTACAGTTCAGGTTGCCGTTCAGAAATATGTTCATCCGGCAACAGCATCCATTATCTTGAGTACAGCATCCGTTTTTGCAGTCGTCTGGGGATGTCTGATCTTGAATGAAAAATATTCTGTCCAGAATCTTATCGGCTGTGCAATTCTTTTCGGAGCGACCATTCTTGTACAGCTGCCCTCACGAAAATTGGAGAAGAAAGATTGATTGGGAACAGAGCCAATCTTATTTCACGCTGTCGCGCCTGATAAATTCACATGGAAGAATTTCCGGCAGCTCAAATGGTTTCTTTTCAAGTTCTGCCAGGACTGCTTTCACGGCATATTGCGCCGCCAATGCCAGAGGACGGCTGACGGTGCTCAGAGTTGGAACGGAAAAATCTGCCGCATGGATATTATCAAATCCCACAACAGAAAGATCATCCGGCACAGACAGTCCGACAGGAACAGCGTATTGTATTGTCCGCAAAGCAAGAAAATCATTCATGTGAAGCATCGCCGTACAATCCGGATGGGCTTTCATGAAAGAATTCCATTCATCAAAAGAGATATTGCCATAATCAATGGAAAAAACATTTTTCTCTGAAACATTCTTGACGAATTCATCATAACGCTGATCTTCATACATTTGCTTCCCGCACATATAATAAATTCCGGTATGCCCCTGCCCTTTCAGATAATCAATCGCGGAACGGAGAGCTGTCCGGTAATCATAACGGAGCATTTTTCCCGGATAAGCGGCACGCAAATCAGTATTCAGAATCACAGTCGGAATGGGAAGTTCAGCCAGTTGATCAACCATTTCCTGAGAAAAACTTCCGCTGATAATAACGGCATCACATCCGCGGGCGATAAAAGTTCTGATGTTTTCCATGGAGTTTTTGCGGTTTGACGAAAAACCGACGATCACCCTGTAATTTTCCCGGGCGGCGGCATCATAGATTTCAATCATTTCATTCTGGTTGACTTCATTCCGCAGATTTTCTGTAAAGTAGCCGATGATATAACTCCGTCCGGTACGGAGACTGCGGGCGATATCAGAACAATGATAGTTCAAATCATTCAATGCCTTGTCGATTTTTTCCCGTGTCTCTTCCGTCATTCTGGCACTGGGATGCCGGTTCAAATAATTGGAAACCAAAGCAATGGAAACTCCGGCCTGGGCGGCAATATCTTTCAAAGTAACTCTTTTCATAACAACATCACACCTGTAAATTTTCCGGCAGGATTCCTGCACGCATCAGAATCAGAATGATCAAAGTACACCAGTTGAACACAGCATGTATACATATTGTTCTGGCTGTCGATCCGGAGAGCTGATTCCATTGGAGATATAACGCAAAGAAAAACAGCAGAACACTTTGCCAGATGATCCCGTGACTGAGCGCAAACAGCAATGACGGAATCAGATAAACCGCAAATTTATCCTCTGTTATAAATGTTCTGATGAATCCGGCAATCGTTCTCCGGAACGCCAATTCTTCCGCAACAGGCGCCAGAACACCGGCGGATATCAGAATCAGAACGAATTGCCATAACGGGCAGCTGACCGCATAAGAAACAAGGAATTGCGGCGTGATTTTTCCGGTGATCTTCTGCCACAAAAAAGAAAGAAGACCGGAAAGAATAAAAACAAGAACTCCGGATAAAATCGGCTTGATATCACTCTTTTTCAGGGAATTCAATTCCAGAATATTCCAGAAATTCTTTCCATGGGAAATCCCGCATGGAATCAATACTGCCGCAAGAAAGAATACAGGCATCACAAACAGAGCCGCAACAATACGGATATCGGGCTGCGGAATCAGCGCGATGGGAGAAAACAAAATAAGCAGGACTCCGCCCGCAAAGAGGATCACAGAAGAAGTCTTCAGCCAGCAATCTTTTTCATTCATGATGCAGGAACCGTTTCAGTTTCAGCCGGAGTTTTTTTCTCCGGAGCAGCAGTTTCCGGGAAAACCTCCCCTTTTGCAGGAGGAGGTTCTACAGATTTAACTTCCGGCAAATCCAAAGGTTTGACATCAGGCGGAGTGGGAGGCAATACAGATGGCTCATCCGGCTTTTTCAAATCATTTTTCTTCTCCGGATCAGACAAATGTTTCCGGTTGAACGCTTCGGGATTGATCCGGGTGGATTCACCGGTTCCGCCATGATCGAAGAAATTCAGCCAGACAAGGATGTAATGTTTGACCCGGATTCTGCTGAGCTGGGTATCTGCTCCGGAACCATCGCCGGAATCAGTCATACACATCCGGCGGAGTTCTGTTCTGGCACCATTGAAGTCAGTTGCAATAACAATGAATCCGATAGCCGCAAGCGCAAAAACGAACAGAAACAGTTCCAGCAGAAAACGGCGGAAACCTCCGGATTTTTTTTCCGGAGTCTTCTGTTCCTGCTGTTCTTCTACTTCTGATTCAGCCGGGAAATTATCCTGATAACAGGGGTCCTGAAGGCATCCGCAGATTGGACACTCCGATTCAGTTTCCGGGATTTTCCCGCCGCATTCCGGACATATCTTCATCATAAAAAAGCACCCTTATCTGGGGACATTCAATTCAGAAGCCTTGATCTGAGGCGGTTCAGGGGAAAGTTTTTCCAACGATTCCACCGTTACAGGTGACACTGCAGGAGCTGCTTCAGGAGCTTTTTTCTTCACAGAAACAATAACTGTGACAGTAACAATAGTCAGGATCAGCGAAAACAGAATCACACCTGAGATCATCACAATCTTTTTGAATTTTTCCTGTTCTTCCTTGTTGATGATAGCATGTTCATTCAATTGATTATAGACATCATCCGGCGGACGGCACTGGGTACAATAGGCGGCAGCTTTCTTCTGCGCAATCTCTTTTGCGTTTTTATCCAGATGATAGAAGGAACACAATGTGCGGACATAAGCTCCCGGAAATGATCCGGACGGAAGTTTCTCAAAATCTTCCCGTTCTATTGCCAACAGATATTTTTCATTAATCTTGGTTCCATCATAAACATCTTCCGGAGAAAGTCCTGCAGATTCTCTTGCATAAATCATCAAAGCCCCCAGCGACATTGATTCAAGATCCCCTGCCAGAATAAGCGGTGAGGCAGGAGCGGTATACGCCGCCGGTTCGGGGACCGGTGTCTGCTGTGTAAACACATTATCCTTTACAGGAGCGGCTGAATCTGTTGAAACAGCACCTTCGGCAAAGAGAGCGGCGGGAGCAGGCTCCGGACTCACGGGATCAGAAGAAACGGGCTCCTCTTCTGCAGAAGATTCTGTTCGGGAGGCAGAGAAAGTGTCTTCAACTGGAACTGTTCCGGCTTCTTCTGCGGGTTCTTCATATTCATCATCCGCCTCATACGGGGAGTCTATATCATCGTTTTCCGGAATATCATCGTACTTCCGGAAATCCTCCAGAGTTTCTTCCTCTTCTGTATCAGCAAAAAGCGGTCTTACAAACGCCGCATCGCCATCATCTTCGAGATCATTATTGAAGAGAGGTTTTCCCTGGGGAAGTGACTCATCCGCACCGAAAAGCGGTTTGGCAGCAGAAGAATCTCCGAAAAGATCAGCTTTTTGTTTGTTTTCGTCATCGACCATAATTGTACCTCAAAAATATCTTAAGCATTGTTTGTTTCAAGCAGTTCATCCAGAATCAGGATATCCCGTTTCTGTCCACCGGGCAAAGGTGCACTCACGATCTCTCTCTGTTCCAGCTCATCAATCAGCTCTGCAGATTTATTATATCCGATTCCCAATCTGCGCTGCAGATAGGAGGTGCTGACACGTTTTTCTTCCAGAATAATTTCCAATGCACGCCGCATCAGATCGCTGTCGCCGGGTTTCATATATTTCCTGACAATGGAACTGACAGCGGACCGGGACGGTGCATGAAGAGATGTTTCATGAAGTTCATCATCCTCTTCTGCAGCGGCGATTGCAGCCTTGGAAGGCTGACTGGCGTTTGTATCAACAAATTCCGCTTCAGCAATAACCTGACTGTCAAAGCTCTGAGGTCTCTGTACGGAAATAAAGTCAACGACTCTCTGGATTTCCGGGTCTTCCACCAGGGTTCCCTGAACGCGTTCCAACCCTTCTCCGCCGGGAGCCATAAACAGCATATCCCCGTTTCCGAGAAGGCTTTCCGCACCCATACTGTCAAGAATAACACGGCTGTCGATTCCGGATGTCACACGGAATGCGATCTTCGTCGGCAAGTTCGCTTTGATCAAACCTGTGATAACATCTTTTCGCGGTGTCTGTGTTGCAATCACAAGGTGAATACCGGCAGCACGCCCCTTCTGAGCAATACGGCAAATGGAAGTTTCCACATCCTTCTTTGCTTCGGTCATCATGATGTCAGCCAACTCGTCAATGATAACCACCAGCAGAGGCAATCTTTCGGGAACCGGATTTCCGTCATCATCCAGCTCCGGAGTATCGGATATCGAACGACCGTTAAATGCTTTGAGGTTCTTTGCCTTGACAGAGGCAAGGAGACGGTAGCGGCGTTCCATTTCATTATCCGCCCAGCGCAATGCCAGCGGAACCTGTTTCGGATCATTAACAACAGGAGTGATCAAGTGCGGAATCGGACGGTACATGGCAAGTTCCACGTGTTTGGGGTCAACCAGAATCAACCGCAAATCATCCGGAGAAAACTTCTGCAGCAAGCTCATGATCAGTGAGTTCATACACACACTTTTCCCGCTGCCTGTAGAACCTGCAATCAGCAGGTGAGGAGCTTTTGCAAGGTTGGCGATCACAGTCCGTCCGGCAACATCACGCCCGAGAACGATAGGAATACTGCTGGCGTTTCCGGTCGCACTCTGCCAGGCTTCCGATTCAAAGAGAGACCGGATATAAACCGTGCTGGATTTTTTATTCGGAACTTCCACTCCGATATTTCCTTCGCCGGGAATTGGTGCAAGAATACGGACACTTTCCGCCTTCATTTCCATCGCAATATTATTCTGCAGCTGGGTCACCAGACCAACTTTCACACCGGGTTCCAGTTCGATTACAAACCGGGTAACACGGGGACCGACAACGGCACGGATCACACGTCCTGCAACATTGAAGCTTTCCAGCACAGACTGAAGCACATTCTGGGAGTGTTCCAGATGCGTCGGGTCTTCTGTATTCATAACTTTCGGTTCATCAAACAATTTGATTGGCGGCAGCATATAATCCTGCAATACGGGAGAACTGCCTCTGCCTTCGCCACGCATCTGAGATGTAATGGAAGATGTTCCATCTGAACCATTCTGGGCATTGACAACGGAGATGGGTGTCCGGTTACGGATTGGCTTTTTTTCGGGTTCGGGCCGGGGAAGTTCATCATACTCTTCTTCATCCAATTCCGGCTCCGGAATATCTTCAACATCAGGAGTGCTTTCTTCTTCCATCTCTTCCTGTTCAGTGTTTTTCCGTTTGAAAAGAGAAAATCTTCCGGATTTTTTCTCTTCCACTGGTTCTTCGGGTTCTTCTTCGGGCTCTTCATCTTTTTCAACGCGGTACGGAACAGGTCTTTTCTTTTTCGGAACAGGAATTTCCTCTTCCTCCTCTTCATACACCTCTTCTTCAGGAACCGGTTTCCGTTCTTTTTTCCGGATGGAGAACTGGATGGAAAAGAATTGTTTCCAATCAGAAAGAATCATAAAGATCAAACCGGTGAACAGGAATGCGGCAGCAACAACCAGGGTCCCGACCTCTCCGATTCCGCGTCTGATCAAACCGGCCGGATAAAAATCTGTTTCCGGAGCTGCGAGCAGCTGTCCGACAGTCCCGCCGGAAAGTGCAAGAGAACTGACTTTAGCCCCATTCGTTCCGATTCCGAGATAAGAAGTAATTCCGGAAAACGGCATCGGATATGATCCGAATATAACAGTCATTCCGAGAAGCAGACTGAGCAATGCCCAGACGTAACCGTTCCGTTCCGGTTTCGGGAGAAAAAAGGAACGCAGCAGACTGATATACAGAATCACAACCAGAGGATAAACCGTAACGCCGAACAGATAAAACGACCACTTGGAAATCCAGGCACCTGCGGGGCCGATAAAGTTATGAATCCGTCCCGTAACGCCGCCATCAATGATTGCAATATCATGTGCGCTGTGGGAACAGATTGCAAGGGTATACAAAAGGAGCAGAACAAAATAGACGATATAACGTATCTTGAACCGGCTTTCCCTATTCTTATTTTCACTCTTTTTCATAAAAAATCCTCCGATGTCGAAACATACTGCAAAAGTGAAAATATTCAAGCCCGTTTTTCATTTTTTTCAAGAGAACTTTCAAAAAAAAACAGATTCTTTCCAATTTTCCTCAGGAATCCGTTTGAAATATCCCCGTTTTGAGTATATATTTATCGGAAGAACTTATTCGACAAAAAAACAAGATAAAACCGGAGAGAAGAAATAATGGCTTTCCTTGATAACAAGTATTTGCTCGGATCTGAATCCGCACTCGGAATTTTCTCAAAAATTCAGAATCTTCCCATCGTTGACCCCCACAACCATGCAGATGTGGCGGAAATCGCAAGAAACACAAAATATTCTGATCCGTGGCAGGTTTTTGCTGCAACAGACCACTATGTCTGGGAAGTCATGCGGAAGCGCGAAGTTCCCGAAAACCTCATCACAGGTTCCGCAACCCCGAAAGAAAAATGGATGGCTCTGGCAAAAGTCATGCCGGAAATTGCAGGGAACCCAGTCTTTGAATGGATCCATCTCGACCTCCGCAGAAGATTCGGCATCGAAACGATCCTCACTTCCGAAACAGCTGAAGATATGTGGGAAGAAGTCAAAGCAGCTCTCGCTGTCCCTTCCAAATATCCCCTGCCCCTGCTGAAAGAAATGAACGTGGAAGTCATGTGCTCCACCGATGACCCCATCGACACTCTTGAACATCACGGCGAAGTCAACGCAGCGGCAAACCGCACTCTCATCCGCCCCACCTGGCGTCCGGATAAATCCAAACGCATCCGGAAAAAGGACTGGAAAGAATATATCCAGAAACTTTCTGAACGGTTCCAGATCAAAATCGATTCCGTCGGAAAACTCGTGGAAGCAATGAAGCTCTCCCACAAATACTTTGAAGAACACGGCTGCCGTGCCAGTGACCACGATACCCCGTTCGTCTGCCCCTGCACCGCAACTGAAGCAGATGCCGATGCGATCTTCCAGAAAGCAATGGCTGGCAAAGATATCTCCGATGCTGAATTTGCAGTTTATGCAGATTATCTGACCGCACGTTATGCGGAAATGGATGCTGAAGCAGGCTGGGTCTACCAGATGCACATCGGCGTCCGCCGCGATGTCCGCGATATCATCACCAATACACTCGGACCCGATGCAGGCGGTGACGTTTCCGATCACTGGGTCGATATCGTTATGCCCCTCTGCAGTTTCCTGAACCACACCGATGAAAAACTGAAAGTCGTTCTTTACACCCTCGAACCCTCTCATACCTCTTCCCTGGCAACGGTTGCCCGTGCATTCGGAAGCAAAGTCCGTCTCGGTTCCGCATGGTGGCTGAACGATACCCCCATCGGCATGAAACGCCAGCTGGAATATATCGGCAGCGTGGATGTCTGGTATGACTTTGCAGGTATGGTTTCCGATTCCCGGAAGATCCTCTCCTATGCATCCCGCTTTGAAATGTTCCGCCGCGTACTGGCAGATGTTCTCGGTGATGCCGTGGAAATGGGCAAACTCCCCTACCTCTTCGCCGAAAACCTCGCCGTCAAGATGGCATACGAAGAACCGAAAAAATTCTTCAACCTTTAACCAGAAAACCATTTAACACTGCGAAAGCAGAAATAACATAAAGGAAGTACAAAATGGAAGTAATCGTCAGACCCACAGCCAAGAGTGCGGAAGAACTGACAGCGAAAATCATCGCTGCCGAACTCATCAAAAAGCCGAACATGACCCTCGGTCTTGCTACCGGTCGTACCATGGAAAGACTTTATGATCTCCTCGGTCAGAAATGCAAAAACGAAGGCCTCGACTTCTCTCTCTGCAAGACCTTCAACCTGGATGAATATGTCGGACTCGCTCCCGAAGATCCGAACTCCTATCGTTACTACATGAACAAGAACCTCTTTGAAAAGATCAACATCGACATGCGCAACACCCGTGTTGAAAACGGCATTGCCGAAGATCTCGACGAAGAATGTGCACGTTATGAAGAAATGATCGAAGAAGCAGGCGGACTCGACCTCCAGCTCCTCGGTATCGGACGCAGCGGCCACATCGGTTTCAACGAACCCCTTTCTCCGCTCACCTCCCGCACCCGCATGGTTCCCCTGACCAAAGTCACCTACGAACAGAACAGCCCTCTCTTTGAAAATCCCGAAGATATGCCCATGCTCGCTATGACAATGGGTGTCGGAACCATCCTCGAAGCCAAGAAGCTCGTCATGCTCGTCACCGGTGCTGAAAAGGCTGATATCATTGCAAAAGCTATCGAAGGTCCTGTCACAAGCATGATCTCCGGTTCTGCTATCCAGTTCCACCCCGATTGCGTTGTCATCCTCGACGAAGAAGCAGCTGCTAAACTCGAAGGGAAAGAAGACTACGCTTTTGCAGTCAAGAACAGCCCCAAATACAAAGATTTCCTTTGATTTGAACTGATTTCTTTATAAAAGAGAAGAGGCTTCCGCAATTCATATACGGGAGCCTCTTTTTTGCAGTTATTACAATAAACTGATTTTAATTCTTTCCCGGAAAGATATAATCTGCGGGCAGACAGCCGAGGGAATCAAAATCCAGATTCAATTTTTCTGCAATGGCACGCCAGCGGGATTCCATATCATCCTCATAAAGCCACGGTTTCCAGCCCAGAGACAAATATGTCTTCAATGCGGCGATCCGGAAATCATCGGTCAGAAGACTGAATGCCCGATATCCTTCTTTTGCCAGACGGTGCATTACTGCGACACTTGCAGATTTTCCCAGAGAAAATCCCCGCAAGTCCGGATGAGTCATCACCCAGCCGAGCACGCCGACTTCCGGATGTTCCGGCATGTCTGTTGTTTCCGCTCCGGCAGAGGCGGCAAACCGTCCGGTTGCAATCTCTTCGATCAAAAACAATCCGTCAGATAATACTTTTTTCCGATAAACATCTTTCAGGTAGGATTCCTCCCATGCAGGAAATTCCACAGAAGTCCGGAGTTCATTGTAAGCAGCCAAATCATCATCCTGAATGGTTCGGAGGCGGAATCCATCTGCCACTTTCAGTTCCGGCAGGGGAGTTGTGACTGTGTTGAAAATCATTTTCAGCTGTTTCGGCATTTTACGATTCTCCCGACTTATTTCAAAAGATCATTGACAAAATCATTAAGTTTCTGTTTCAAAACGTCTTCACCATTGAGAGCTTCCGGTTCTGCAAGAGTCAACATTCCGGAAAGTGCGAAAGCGGCGGGGGATTCCGGATAAAGGGAGATCAATTCTTTTGCAGAGGCGCGTTCGGCAAACAATTCCGGAAGATCATTCAGAGATTTATTCAAATTCTGAATCACTTCCAGTTTTACAGCACCGTCTTTGATCTGGCTGTAAACTCTTGCACCATCCAGAGCTTTCCGCAAAACAACAGAATGTTCTTCCATCTTTGAGATGAGGCTGGTAAACACAGAGGTTTTGGAAACATCATGACCATCGGGGAAAATCTTCGCCGGATCAAACGGCTTTTTCATACAGCCGTAGTCATTGCGGTATTTTTCACGGACTTCCGGTTTGCGGAAATCGGGAATTTCCATAGGGGTCCCGCCGTTTTCATAACTGCGGGTCGCCATGATTCCGGCAAGCGTTACATCAGAAGCGGAATAGATATCCCAGGGAGCTTTTTCTCCGGTCAGGATTTGACGGGCGAAGTAATAAAGTTCCCAGAAATCCCCGCCGCCGTGTCCTGCGGTTTCAGCAATATCAGCCAGTTCCGGCCATTCGGGCTGAACCGGAGTCCGCATGGAATTTCCGGCTGCACCGAGACTCAATTTCAGATTGCCGTCAAGAGATTCAGCTGCGGCGCGGGTTCCCCAGATCCGTTTTGCCATGTGATAATCCCCGCAAGTTGCCCCGCAAAGATTCCGCATAACCCCGCCGTTACTCATTTGAATCAGAGACGGACACGGTTTTGCCATACCGCTGCCGGGAAGATATCCGGGCAATGCAACTTTTTCAGGCAAAGCTGTGATCCGTTCCGGACGCAATCCGGTGATTTGCATAACCGGACCGAGAGAATGCGTGCAGTAATAATGGAAGTCCAGCCAGGATCTCCAGGAATGAACGGTATACCCCGGTTCAACCGGCGGAAAATCCGGCAAGATGCAATGACGGTAGCAGAGACTGCGGCACTCATGGAGATAATCGAATTCTCCGTACTGAAACTCTCCGAAAAATCCATCTTTCCACAGTTTCGCAAGATACATATTTTCTTTTGTGAAAGGATAATTTTCCAGCAGATTATAAATTTTTCCGGATTTTTCCACAGCTTCAACCAGACGGACACCGTCAGCAGGAGTGAAGAATGAAGTTACTTCACTCATCACATGGAATCCAGCCTCCAACGCCTTGATTGCATGATCGGCATGAGCCGTAAAAAAGGTTGCGACCAGGACAGCATCCATGTCGTAAGAAAGGAATTCATTCTCATCGGCTGTAACCATTGCATCGGGACAGTCTTTGTGAAACCGTTCCCGGATCTCATCATTGAAATCACAACCTGCAACGACATCAATATTCAATTCTTTTGCGGCTTTGATAAAAGAACCGCCGCGTCCAAGCCCCCAGATCCCGAGACGGATCCGCTTGTCTGTGTTAAAGATTTTTTCCATGCCCATTTCTGACTCCTCCATTTTGTTTTAGCTCCGTTCCGCACAAATGTTGGTACTTGATGAGAGAAAAAAGCCCTTTTACGGAAAGTGCTTTTTCCCAAACCTTTTTTTGCAGCATTCCGATTTTTGCAATACAAAAATCAAAATGCCATCTTTTGGTAAAAAAAAGATTTACCAACACATAAAGCAAACAGAGTTTTCTGAAATACTATATATTGTAAAATTATAATTTGCAAATTTCAAAACATGGATTATTTTAACAATATTTTATAAGAAGAAAAACGGAATTATAAAAAAGAAACATTTTATGCAGATTACGATCACACATGCCGGACTTTATACAAAACCGGAAATTTATCATCAGACGACTCCTTGCGTTTTTCTGGGATTGAATATTTCCGGACTGGAGTATATGAAAATCTATACGCCGGAAGGAAAATTGGCAACTGAAGTACAGAATGATTCTCTGATATTGATTCCGGAAGAATTTCAGCTGGATTTTTCCTTTCAAGCTCCGCGGAAAAATTATATTGTCATGTGCAATATTGACGGGATTAGCTGGAATAAACAAAGCAATATGGCAGTGCTGAATTTCGGAGATCAGCAGATCGAAGTTCCGCTCACAATACCCGTTCCACTCCTGCGCCTGGAACAGATACAGGAACTGTTTCAGAGGGTACTTCAACTGAATGAATCTGCCCTGCCCGCTGATCTGAAATCGGCAGAACTTCTGATAAACTCTGCTCTGGCAGAATTTCTGGAACATTCAAAAGTCGATTCTGAACAGAAAATTCCGGAAATTCTGACAGAATTGAAAGAGAAGATTGATTCTGATATATCTTTTGAAAAGTCTCTTGCGGAAATCATGCGAATAATTCCAATGACAGAGGTTCATCTGCGGAGACTGTTTTTGAAACATTATCAGACGACTCCGGCAGAATACCGGGCAAGATTGCGGTTTGCAAAGATCAGACAGCTGCTGGGAGAAAGTGATTTGAGTTTCAAGGAAATTGCTGATTCAGTCGGGATGAAACATGTCACACACCTTTATTTATTCCTGAAAAAGCAGTGCGGAATGACTCCGGCAGAGCTGCGGAAAACGCTCAGAATGTGACCTTGTAAACAGAAAACCGGGGGGATTTTTAATTTTTTCACAAAAAAATATAACAGAATTTCAATCTTCCGTTTGCGAAATTGGAGAAATGAGTGTAAATTACCGAAAGAATGAAACCGCCAACAATTCGGAGATTTATCCAAGTGAGTATCAGGAAACGTAAAATAAAAGTATATTTTTTAGGTTCCGGGGAATTTGCGGTTCCCTATCTTGACATGCTCACGAATTGCAATACAGTGGAGCTGGTCGGGGTTGGAACCCAGCCGGACAGACCTTTCGGACGGCGCAGACAGCTGAGACCGACACCTGTCGGGATTTACTGCGGCACAAGAAATATCAACTGTGAACGCATTGAATCTGTGAGTTCCGATGAATTTTATGCCAGAATGCTCGGGTTGCAGCCGGACCTTCTGGTGGTTGTGTCTTTCGGTCAGATTCTGCGGGAACGGCTTCTGGAATTTCCCCGTCTCGGCTGCTTGAATGTTCATTCTTCTCTGCTCCCGAAATATCGCGGTGCTTCTCCCATCACCTCCATGATTCTCGGAGGAGACAAAATCGGCGGAGTCACGTTCATGCAGATGGATAAAGGACTTGACACAGGTCCGGTTTTCGATGTATTCCGGACGGAATTGGGAGATCATTTTACGACACAGTCTCTGGAAAAATATCTTTCCGAAGAATCTGCATTGATGCTGCCGGAACTGATCTCACGGATCGCAGGCGGATTGGAACCGGTTCCCCAGGATCACAGCAGAGCGTGTGTGACAAAAAAAATCAAAAAGACTGACGGTTCCATCAACTGGAATGAGGATTCTGATACCGTTCTCCGCAAGATCCGGGCATACTATCCCTGGCCCGGTTCCACATTCCGGATTCCGAACAAAGGCGGACTCTGTCAGGTCAAAATCACGGAGGCTCGTCTGGCGGAAGGTTCCGGAGAACCCGGACAATCGCTGGATCTCGGCAAACGCTGGATCATTGCCTGCGGAACAGGAGCCATTGAAATTCTGAAACTGATTCCCGAAGGCTCCCGGGAAATGAATGCGGCAGATTTTCTCCGTGGATTCGGAGGAAAAACGGAACATCTGGAACGTGTCCTTGACGGACCGCCTGCCGCCGGAACAATTTAACCTTACTGACAACTCTGATGAAACTGAAATCTAAAACTCAAATCATCATCAACTGCGAAGAACTGGAAACAAGATTTGCCTTTCTGCAGGATGGAGTTCTGGAAGAATATGAAATCCAGCGGCTTGATGATGACGAACTGGTTCCCGGCTCTATTTATCTGGGAAAAATCACTCATCTGGAACCGAAACTCGAAGCGGCGTTCGTTGATATCGGCGCAAAGAAAAATGCATTTCTGCATTACAAAGATATGCTCCCCGCCTCCTATGATATGCTGGATGATATCCGCAATATGGAAGGCGAAGTCAAGGCGGAAAAAGGCAGAAAAAAGGGAAAAATCCTTGATAAACTTGCCGATAAGATCCGCGGATTGATCGGCACCGGAAGCAAATCGCAGCGGCTCAAAGAGTTTGAAACAAAACTCCACAGCGGAAGAATCACGGTTGCGGATATCCCCAAAATGTTCCCCGTCGGCAGCGAACTGCTTGTACAGATCCAGAAAGGACCGATTGGAACAAAAGGCGCACGGGTCACTACAAATATCACCATTCCCGGAAGATATCTTGTGCTGTTGCCCTACTCAAACCATATTGGATTATCCTCGAAAATCGACGAAAAGAAAGAGCGTACCCGGTTGCGGAAAATCCTCATGGAACTGGATGTTCCGGAAGGAATGGGCTTGATCTGCCGTACCATCGGCGAAGGAAGAAAGGCTGCGGCTTTTGACAGAGATCTTGCAATGCTGCTGAATATCTGGCATCAGGCTGACAGCGCGCTGGAAACATGCAGTGCTCCGGCTTTGGTTTATAAAGAATTTGATCTTCTGGAACGGACCGTCCGGGATTTTCTCTCTGATGATATTGATGAAATCGTTGTTGATACGCAGGATGCGGCAAACACGCTCCGCAATATGTTTGAAAAGTTTGCCGGAAAAGATTATGATACAAAAATCACGGTTCACAACCGTTCTGTTCCGATTTTTGAACATTATAAAATTGCGGAACAGGTGGCAAATATTTTCCATCGGATCGCCCCCCTGCCCAGCGGCGGATATCTCTGTATTGATGAAACAGAAGCATTGGTTGCCATTGACGTAAACTCCGGAAAAACCAAAAAGGGGAAAGACCAGCCGGAAGTGATCTTGCGGACAAATCTGGAAGCCGCAAAGGAAATTGCAAGACAGGCAAGACTCCGGGATATCGGCGGATTGATCGTTATTGACTTTATTGATATGAGAACGCAGACCGACCGGGATGCTGTTTATCATGCGATGAAAACATACGTTGAAAATGACAGAGCCAAGACGAAGCTCCTGCCCATCAGCCGGTTCGGTTTGATGGAAGTCACCCGTCAGCGTGAACATGAAAGTATTCAGGATGTGATTTACGATCCGTGTCCGTACTGTTCCGGTTCCGGCAGAGTGAAATCCCCTGTCAGCATGAGCGTGGAAATCCAGAGGAAACTGAAAGAAATCCTCAAGCGGAAACGCAAAACCAAAAAACTTTCCCTGCGCGTCATCATGCATCCGACTGTTCTTGCCCGGCTGAAAAATGAAGATGCCGAACTGCTGAAGGATCTGGAAGAAAGTTACGGAAAAGATTTATCATTCCGTGCGGATCCCACACTGCACATGGAACAATTCAAGCTGATCGATCCGGAAACTGGCGTGGAGTATTGATAAAAAATGGATCTTTTCAAAAGATTTCTCCATTATTACCGTCCGTACCGCTGGCTGTTTATTGCTGATATGATCTGTGTGATCATTGCATCAGCCATTGATCTGCTGTTTCCGCAATTGCTGAATCTGCTCACAAAAGATGTATTTCACAGGGGACCGGAAGCGATCATGAAAGTAATTGTCTGGGTCGGACTCGGTCTGCTGGGGCTTTATCTCGTACGTTATTTCTGCATGTACTTCACGACATGCTGGGGGCACGTCATGGGAGCGCGGATGGAAACCGATATGCGGCGGGACCTGTTTCATCATTACCAGAGGCTGAGTTTTTCCTATTACGATAAAAACAACACGGGTGAAATGATGTCACGAATCGTTTCCGATCTGTTCGATATCACGGAATTGTGTCATCACGGACCGGAAATGCTGCTGATATCTTCCATCAAGATCATCGGTTCCTTTGCGATTCTCCTGACGATCAACTGGAAAATGACGCTGATTCTTCTGGCAGTCACGCTTTGCATCATCGTATTTTCTGCATTCCAGCGGAAGAAAATGCGGGATGTTTTTGCAGACAACAGAAAAAAAATTGCAGTGGTCAATTCCCGGATCCAGGATTCCCTCAGCGGAATCCGTGTGGTGAAATCCTTTGCCAATGAAAAGATCGAAATCAAAAAATTTGAAGGCACAAACGAAGCCTTTCTGGAATCCAAACGCAGCAGTTACCGGGTCATGGGAATGTTCCATGCAACCAACAATTTCATGCAGGGGTTCCTTTATATTGCAATTCTTATAAGCGGCGGTTATTTTATTGCGAAAGGAACCCTTGAACCAACAGAACTGGCAGTTTATGCACTGTATATCGGGTTATTCCTCGGTCCGGTGGACATGCTGCTGCACTTTACAGAAGCGTTTCAGCGGGGATTTTCCGGGTTCCGCAGATTTGCCGAAATTCTGAATCAGATTCCCGATATCCGGGATAATCCGGGAGCAAAAGACCTGCCGCCCACAAAAGGTCATGTGGTTTATCAGGGAGTTGGATTCTCCTATGAACAGGGAAAAGAAGTGCTTCATGATATTTCCTTTGAGATCAGACCCGGAACGACGGTCGCTCTTGCCGGAGCCTCCGGCGGCGGAAAAAGCACCATTTGCAGTCTGCTTTCCAGATTTTATGAGGTCAAGGAAGGTTCCGTTTCCATAGATGGATACGATATCCGGGATTTGAAACTGGAAAGTCTGCGCCGCCAAATCGGAATCGTACAGCAGGATGTTTATATTTTCAACGGAACCGTCCGTGAAAATATTCTTTACGGAAAACCGGATGCCACGGAAGAAGAATTGATTCTTGCTGCGAAACGTGCTGATATCCACGATTTCATCCTTTCCCTGCCCGATGGTTATGATTCAGAACTGGGAGAACGCGGTGTCCGTCTTTCCGGCGGACAGAAACAGCGGTTATCCATTGCCCGCGTGTTCCTGAAAAATCCGCCAATCCTGATTCTCGATGAAGCAACAAGCTCGCTGGATAATGAAAGTGAACGGAAGATTCAGGCGGCAATCACAGAACTTTCCAAAGGCAGGACCGTTCTGGTCATCGCGCACCGTCTATCCACGATCAAAAATGCAGATGAGATCATTATGATCGAAGATGGAAAAATCGCAGAACGCGGAACGCATGATTCCCTGGTGGCTCAAAATGGGGTTTATGCAAAATATCACGCCTTGACAACCTGAAAAAATCCGGGAGAATTACAATGGAACAACAGAAAAATACGTTGCTTTTGAAGATATCAGTCATTCTGATGCTTGTGCTTTTGATGGGAGCGGCTTTCTTTTTCTGTTGTCATCTGCCATTCTTTGCCATTGCGCCAAGTCTCGATATTCTCTCCGGCTCAACTCAAGACGGGGCAAATTTTCTGGAAAAACGGGAAACAGAGAAACTTTATTCAAAACTTTCCCCCATCGAACGGAAATTTGTTTCCGGATATGATGAAGACTACAATGATAACTGGATAAAAGAATTATATGATACAGCTCCGGAAAATGTTCTTTATACCTCTCTCTATGCCGTGAAGCTTCTCTATTCTTATGATTCTGAATGGAAGCCGGACCCGGCAAAAATCCGTCCGGTTCTGGAACAATGGAAAAAAATCGACCCCGATAACGGAATGCCATATTTCCTCGGAGCTTATATGGAATTATCGACCGGGTATAAAGAGGAACGGATCGAAAAAGAAAATCAGCCAACGGAATTCAAATATATTATTACAGATAAAGCTGCCGTTGAAAGAGGCGTGAAAGAATACCGCACCGGATTGACAAAAAAATACGCAAAAGCGTATGCGCTGGAACGGATGAGAAAACGTTTGCGGCTTGTTGATCCGCCGAAAACCCCGTTCGGAATCATAAAAAGAATCCAAATCAGTGCCGGAACTCTTCTGCCGCATTTGAGTATGGAACGGGAGATCGCCCGTTATCTCGGCGATTATGCCCGGAAACTTCATGCTGCCGGAAACGTGAAAGAAGCGGAAGAATTGACTGCTTCCGGAAAAACATATCTTCTGCTCCGTCTGAAAGAACAGGAAACAGTTTTTATCAGCGTTCTGGTCCATATTGCAATCAATTCAATATGGCTGGAAACGGCAAAAGATATCAAAAATCCGGAACTGGAAAAAGTTTATACTCCGATAAAAGAATATCATAATCAATGGAAGAAAGCTCCGGACTTGACCGGAGATATCACAAAACGGTACGGGGGAATTCTCTCTGCCATGCTGCTGCCCAGTTTTAAAAAAGAGATCGATCCGGAACTGCTGAAACCGGAACGGATGGTCACTTATCTGCTGATGGATCAGTTTCAGCTGTTGCTTCTCTACTTCTACGTTACTTTGATCATTGCAGTTTTCACCGGAATCGGGCTGATCGGGCTTTGTTTCAAAAAATTTCCGGATTGGCATAATCTTCCCCCAAAATCCTGGTTCCGGATATTCCTTTTCGGACTCGGAATCCCGCTTCTGCTTTATCTGATTTACATTCATGTTGATTTTTGCAGCGGAAGAAATATGAATCCGGCTTGGAATCCTTTGCGGACAGCTGTTCCTTATTTCTATCTGTTATTTATTGTGCCGCTGATTTTCTTCATTGCCGCGCTTGTGGAATTAAAGTGGAAACTCAAAAAAACATTCTTTCCGATTCTCTGGAATCTCATTGCATTAATGATCGTTTTTCTGTTTTTGACCTCCGGGATTCTGACGACTGTTTACAGGCTGGAGATCAATCATTATCTGAAAAAAGATCAGCTCTGGGATATCCAGGATGGGTTCACAACAGTGGAAGTTTCCCTTTCCAGAGATTTTCAGGAAGAAATGAACAAAGCTCTGCAAAAGAAATAACTTTTATATACGGATGCTGTCTGTATTCAGAAATAAAGAACAGGAGAAAAAATAATGTTTACCACCAGAAAAAAAATCTGTTTTATTGTCGCAACACTGCTGCTTTTGATTCTTGCGGGAATTCTCAGTTTCAATATGCGTACCATGGTTGTCATTCCGGAATCATCCAATGTTTTCGGACAGAGATCTCAGGATTTTTCCATAGCTAAAAAACTTTGCTGGGATGACGTTTACAGTAAAGCGCAGGGCAATGATAAATTTTTTCTTCAGCTCAACACGGGAGTCAGCTATCCGGCAAATGTTCTGCAATGCTACCGGGCACTTCATGAAGCGGAACCCAAAAACCCCATTTACCTTTCATATTACGCAATTTATCTTGCCGCCGCTGATGTAAAAGATGCGGAATCTGCATTTTACAAATTGATTGATGAATGGAAACGGCTTGATCCGGAAAACGGAATGCCTTATTTTCTCAAGGCTTATACTTTGCTCCGGAAAGCAGTCGTTCCGGAAAAAGCTCCTGCAAAACAGAAATCCGGTAAAAATACTCCGGCAGAAAAATATATTGTAAAAGATCATGCTGTTGCCGAACTTGCGCTTTTGGAATATAACGCAGGACTCAAAAAGAAATTTGCCTCTGCATACACAGATCTTGCCGTCAGGAAAAAATTGGATAATGCGAATCTGAAACGGGACCCGCTGGGAGAAATGCAGCGGCTTTCCATTGCGGCAAGCTGTATTCCCATTCCGATGCTGGGATTGGAACAGGACCTCGTATTCCGTCTTTCCGCATTGGCAAAAGAATCGGTCAAAAAAGGAAAAGTGATCGAAGCGAATAAAATTGTTGCATCCGGAAAAACATATATCCTTCACAGATTGGAAAAGGAATCCCCTGCCCTGATCAATATTCTTGTTTACCATTCTCTCTGTAATGTCTGGCGCGATACAGCCGGAGAAATCAAAAATACAGAACTGCTGAAACTTTATGACGGCGTTGCGAAGGAATTTGATTCATGGCGAAACAGCACCCGTCCGGATGCCGGAAAATTAAAAAAGCACGGAGGCATGTTCACCCAGACACTTCTCCCGGCAATCAAAGCGGATGTTGCAACAGAAGATTACAAGCCGGAACGCATGATCAATTATCTGATCATTGATCAGTATGGCTTAATGGCACTTTATACTCAACTTGCAATCATCATTGGATTAATGGCACTGATCACCGGAGTTTTCTTTTTGTTCAAACGGAAGGCTCAATGGATTCAGCTTCCCGTGAAATATTACGTATTGCTTGCAGTCGCAGGGATTCTTCTTCCTCTTGCCATTCAGCTGATCTGGACACACGTGGATGCATTGAGCGGAAGAGAAGTAAATTTCACATTGAACTCAACGAATTTATCCTGGCTTGCAAAATATCAGGTCTTCATTGCTCCGGTTTATTTTGCAATTCTCAGCTGTATTCTTCTGGTGAAAAAAGGCGGAGCGAAACCGCTCGACTGCATCTGGAATCTGATTCTGCTGCTTTCCGCTTATCTCTTCCTGACCATTGCAATCCTACGTCCGATTCAGGATATTGAAATCAGTTATTACACGCAGCAGGATAAACTGATTCATTCAGAGAGCGGATTTACGGCATTGGAAGATCAGGCGATCAAAGAACTTTCCGGAAAATTAAAAAACAAGTTGACTGGAAAATAAGAGATTGTTTTGAAATGAAATTTTTTGTTTTATCCATTCTGATTTTCTTTACGGCATCCGGAGAACTGTTTGGACAAATCCGGAAAGACCTATTCGTTACGATCCAGCCTGTTCAAGGGGTGAAAAATACCTTTCTGCTTCAGTGTTCCACAGAAGAACATTCAGCGGAACGGAGTGCAAGCTCTGTTTTCACCACACGTCTGCCGTCTCTGCCGCTGAAACTGAATAAATGGGAAGAATCCATTTATGTTCTCACAAACCGGAAAGGTCCGATGAACAAAATCCGGCTCATAGATGATATCACATTCACCTATCCGCTGGCAGGAATTTCCCGGAAGGCCATGCTGAAAAAAGATCCGGAAGAACCGGGTTCCTATATTCTGACCTTATTCTGGTATGAAGGGAAAATGACCCGGTTTGCAGAGATCAAATCATTCCGTATCTGGAGCATCGTTTCTCTGAAACCGGGAAAACTGGAAAAAATCGGTTCTATGGAGCTGCCGAAATGAATTTTACATCCCCTCAGACACAAACAACGTTGATTTATATTCTGGATATCATTGGAACCGTTATTTTTGCGGTGACGGGCGGTGTCCGCGGAGTCCGGCTTAAACTGGATTTCCTCGGGGTAATCGTCTTTGCCTGTACCGTTGGAGTCGGAGGAGGAATGATGCGGGATTGTCTGATCGGAGCTGTTCCTGTCGCAGCGTTCAAAAGTCAGGTTTATCTGATTTCCTGCATTCTCACCGGTTTGATTGTCTTTTTTCTTGCTCCTGTGATTCAGAAGGTCCGGAATATCATCCGTGTATGCGATGCGTTCGGATTGGGAGTATTCACAGCCATCGGTGCAGCCAAAGGTGCGGCAATGGGACTTTCTGTTATCGGGATCATTCTCTGCGGAGTGATCACAGCGGTCGGCGGCGGGATGATCCGTGATGTGATGTCAGTGCGGATTCCTGCGGTTCTGACCAGTGATTTTTATGCAACGGCATCTCTTCTCGGCGGAGCATTATATTGTCTTCTGCACCGTTTCTGCGGCTTGCATTTTTTCTGGGAATTTCTGATCATCATGACCTTTGTCACAGGCATCCGGCTGCTGGCGATCCGCTATCACTTGAGATTGCCTGTTTCCGGAGGGACAGCCTCAACGCTCATTTTGCGCAGAGGAAAAAGAAAACATTCCGGAAAATAAATTCAGAATATCTCCGGATAATATTTCCGGATCTCAGTTAAAAAACAGCACTGTTCCCGACAAGGGCTGTTACTTTGGGCTGTTGCAAAACTCATATACAAAGTATCCGTTTCCGACCGGATATTTTGTACAGAAATTACCGGGAGAAATATGATAACAGAACCGGCTGTTTTCCCCAAGAATGCATTTTTTCTTTTGAAAAATCAGCCTGTAATCTCCCAGAAAGCCTCCGTTCACTCCGTACAATCTGTTCACTCCGTACAAAACAGCTCGTCCAAAAACATTACGGTTCTGCAACAGCCCGATCAGTAAAAATCAATTACCAACCTGTGTGGGAAACAGAGGCCGAAAATACAATTGTTTTCGGCTCACTCCGGGGAAATCGTCCCGGAATACTTTTCTACGCCATCTTGAGACCTTAAAGATCAATAGAGATTTTTTTCACTTTTTTTTCATATTTCACTTGATTTTTTCATAAAAAAGGCTATGTTAGGGGAAGATAGGTGATGTTAGGGGCATTTAGGGGCTGTAAAAACTGTAACGATCGACAGGATTAATGGCTGAGAATGGAAACGATATTATTTTTCAGAGACTTCAAGCACGTGCTTGATAAACAGGGCAGAGTTGCGATTCCGGCTGCATGGCGCAATGCAGATGGGAGCGCTCGTTTTGTGCTTATTCCGTCCTCTGATTTCAGTCTGAAACTCATGCCCCATTCACTTTTCACCGAGATGATTGCGGAGAAAGTCAAGAAGATTTCTCTTGGTGATAATGCCGCAGCAAGAGAATTGGCTGTTTTGGGTTCCAGTTCCCAGGAATGCGTTTGTGATAAGCAGGGCAGAATCCAGATCAGCCAGAAATTACTGGATCATGCCGGAATTACAGATCAGGTTGCACTGGTAGGTTCAATTGCCTATGCGCAGATTTGGAATCCGGATCGTTGGGAAAAGGAAAGTGCCAATACGCCGAACTGTTATGATATATTGGATAAATTAAGTCTGGCAAAAGGAGAATAGGAGATATGAGCGACACGTTTTCACATATTCCGGTTTTGCCAAATGAAGTTGTAAAACACATGACATCTGGGACATTCCGCCGCTGGATCGATGGAACATTGGGCGGCGGAGGCCATGCATCTCTTCTGCTGAAAGCTAATCCGGAAGCGGAATTACTGGGAATTGACCGGGATGACCATGCGCTTTCTCATGCAAGAGAGGTGCTGTCTTTCGGCGGAAAACGTGTTCATACCCGCAAGGGAAGATATTCAGAAATGACAATGTTTGCCGGAGAGGAAGGCTGGGACAAGGTGGATGCAATCCTGCTGGATATCGGTGTTTCCTCCGCTCAGATCGATAACGGAAGCCGGGGATTTTCATTCCGCATGGATGGACCGCTTGATATGAGAATGGATTCCTCCTCCCCGCTTACTGCAAGCCGGATTTTGAACAATTATCCGGTGGAGGAACTGGAACGGATTTTCCGTGAGTACGGGGAACTGGATGGCGGAAGTGCCCGCCGTCTGAGCATGGCGATTACAGAGCGCAGGGAACTGGAACCGTTTTCCGGGACGTTGGATTTTGCCGGATTGTGCGATAAAGTTTTACGGAAACCCCGCCGGAATGCGCCGCCAGTTGCAACGCTTCCGTTTCAGGCTCTGCGGATTGCTGTGAATGGAGAATTGGACGAACTGCGGGAAGGCTTGGAACAGGCGGTTGATTTGCTGGCTCCGGGCGGAAGATTGTGTGTTATCAGCTTTCATTCTCTGGAAGACAGAATTGTAAAAAACTTTTTCAGAGATATGGCAGCCAGCTGTAAATGTCCGCCGGGACTTCCGGTTTGTACTTGCGGCTGGAGTCCGAAGCTGAAGATTGTAACAAAGCATCCGGAAGTTGCCGGAGAAGAGGAGCTCGCGGCAAATCCGCGGGCAGCATGTGCAAAATTAAGAACTGCTGTTAAAATTTAATATAGAAAAGAGAGGAGAAAAGGATTATGCCGAAACGGATCAGCAGCATTAAACCGCGGGAAGACTTCCGCAAAATTCGCAGACAACAGGAAAACTCAAAAAAATGGTATGTTTCCATGTTCGCCAGATTGATTATCATGGCGGTGCTGATCTGTATTGCTGTTAACATCCGGATCTACTACAATCAGCGGGCAGAACTTCTCAACCGGGAAATTGCACGCGTGGAAAATCAGATTCACGAACTTGACCGCGAAATTGAAAATCTGAAAAAACGGAAAGAAGAACTTACCTCTTTTGCAAACATCTGCAAGCGGAACAATACAGACCGGATCGGTTTGCAGTATGCTCAACCGAGCCAGATCCGCAACATTGTGCTGTACCGCAGAAGTTTTGGAACCGGAAAGTCAATTTCTTCCGTTCCCGCACAGAAAAAAGCTCCTCAAACTGCGGCTGTCCGCTAACAGAAAAAAGGGGGAAACATGGTAAAAAGCAAAAATATTTCCGGAAGGATGATTCCGTGTATTGCTATCATTTCTCTTCTCTTCTGCTATGTCATCGCGATGTGTTATAATGTGCAGGTCAACCGACATGATGAATTACTGAAAAAAGC
The DNA here is from genome assembly GCA_017503375.1 of Lentisphaeria bacterium. Classification (GTDB taxonomy): domain Bacteria; phylum Verrucomicrobiota; class Lentisphaeria; order Victivallales; family UBA1829; genus SIG79. Next base: position 27,903 of record JAFVTF010000057.1, read on the forward strand.
TCAGAAAAAGTACATTACATCAAAAAAAACACATGGGAAACGCGGAGAAATTTTTGATAAAAAAGGCAGTTTGCTTGTTGGAAACCTGCCGTGCTTTGATGTATGCGCCGACCCCTCTCTGACCGGTGATGAAAAATCATGCCGGACCCTTGCACAATTCCTCAGTCCTATCCTTGAAGAACCTGCAGATGAACTCTTTCAGAAACTGATGTACAAGGAACGTACTGTCAAAAAGAAAGATGGTACTACAGCAAAGGTTCCGAATAAATTTGTAATGCTGCGGGGGCTGCTGGATTATGAAACAGGAGTTTCTTTGAAAACGCAGCTGAAGGAACAGAAATGCAAATCTGTTTTTCTGGTGGAAAAAGTCAAACGTTTCTATCCGAAAAAACAGCTGCTCTCCAATATTCTCGGAATCACAACCGTGAACAAAGATGAGCATGTGGCAATCGTTGGAATCGAAAAGTATTTCCATAAACAGATGATTTCAACAAGGGGAACCCTTTCCTATGAAAGAACCCGGAAAGGTGCGCCGATTGCATTCGGGGATGTCAATGACGAAAAATTCAAAGACGGAATGAATATTTATCTTACCGTTGATGAAGCGATCCAGACCATTGTGGAAGAAGAACTGGATAAACTGTATCACAGTAAATTTCAGCCGCAGGCTTGCTATGCGGTTATGGTTGACCCCTGGTCAGGCGACATCATGGCAATCGCACAGCGTCCGACATTTGACCCGAATGACCGGAAAAATATCAATCCTGCAGCATGGCGGAACAGAATTGCGGAAGATATTTTTGAACCGGGTTCAACCATGAAACCGATTACCGTTGCCGGAGCGATTGATGCCGGAGTTGTAACCCCGAATACTGTTTTCAATTGCGGAAGAGCACCTTGGAGCTACGGTGGAAAACGGTTGAATGACAGTCATTACATCGGAAGAGCTACCGTTGCTGATATTCTGAAAGAATCCAGTAATATCGGAACCGCTCTGATTGCTCTTTCCATGGGAAATGATCTGGTGTACAAAACACTCCAGTCATTCGGGATCGGACAGAGAACCGGAATTCCGCTGAAACCGGAAAGCCGCGGGATTTTTACCCACTATAAAAAATGGAGCAAAGTTCAATCCACACGTGTTCCCATCGGTCAAGGAGTTGCGGTTACAAGTTTGCAGATGGTTAGAGCATATTCCATGCTGGCGAACGGCGGACGTCCGGTGACATTGAATCTGGTTGACCGGATCACGGATCCTGCAACCGGAAAAGAACAGAAAATCGAACGGAAACTGGGAAAAAGTGTTTATAAAAATTCGACGACTCATCAAACTATGGTGGATATGATGTGCCGGATCACAGCAAAAGGCGGTACAGGTGCAAAAGCAGCGGTACCCGGATATTACGTTGCAGGAAAAACAGGAACCGCTCAGAAAGCTATCAAAGGCGGATATTCCAAACAGTTCTATATCAGCGACTTTGTCGGTTTCGCACCGGCATATAAACCCAGATTTGTTTTGATGGTTGTTGCTGACTCTCCAAATAAAAAAGTCGGTTATTACGCCTCCACTGTTGCAGCACCCGTATTCAAAGCAATTGCAGAACGGACACTGCAATATATGGGTATTCCCCGGGATTTTGAACCGCAGAACAAGAAAAAAACTGCGGGTACCAAAAGAAAGAAAATACTAGCGGTAAAAAATTAGTGATCGGGGAAGACGAAAAAAATTTAGCTCTGTTCCCAATAAAGGTTGTTCCTTGAGGAGGGGAAAAAGCCCTTTTCAGATGGTTTGCTTAAAGTCAAGCCGATTTTGAAATATTTTGGTAATTTTTATCAAATTCTTTATCGGCTATGACCATTCCCCGGAGAATTAATAACATCTTTCTCATCACAGCACATCGAGCCTGCATTCTGGTATTTCCT
>JAFVTF010000058.1 GCA_017503375.1 Lentisphaeria bacterium
AAATAAAAATTTTTCTCTTGGGTAACGGTTGTTTTAATTACCAAACCACCTCCGTAATCTCTGTAAACTCCGTTCACTCTGTTCAAAAGACTCAATTAAAATGCGTTTTCTGTATGCAGGTTTTGCAACAGCCCCTTTTTTTTATTCAACCATCATTATTTTTCAATTTTTTTTTTAACTCCACTTGCAAAATAAAAAAAGGTGTGTATAGTAATAGTTGTAATCAATACAAACTTGTAATGATGTCAAAAACTATAAAAACAACACCAAAGAAAGGAAAGACATTATGAAGAAATTTGTTTGCATGATCTGCGGTTACGTCCACGAAGGAAATGAAGCTCCTGAAGCATGCCCCCAGTGCAAGGCTCCCAAGGCAAAGTTCCAGGAAAAGGTCGACAACGGAAAGATCGCTTTCGCTGATGAACACCGCGTTGGTGTTGCAAAGGGTGTCGATCCTGAAATCATCGAAGGTCTCCGCGCCAACTTCAACGGCGAATGTATGGAAGTCGGTATGTATCTCGCAATGAGCCGTCAGGCAGACCGCGAAGGATATCCCGAAATCGCTGAAGCTTACAAACGTTACGCATTTGAAGAAGCCGAACATGCAGCAAAGTTTGCAGAACTCCTGGGCGAATGTCTGGAAGCTGACACCAAGCAGAACCTGACCGTCCGCATCGAAGCTGAAACCGGTGCTTGCGAAGGCAAACTGATGCTGGCAAAACGTGCAAAAGAGCTGAATCTCGATGCAATTCATGACACTGTTCATGAAATGTGCAAAGACGAAGCCCGTCACGGTGCCGGATTCGCCGGTTTGTTCAAACGTTACTTCGGTTGATTACTGAAATAATATCAAAGGCAGGAGCCGTCCAGGTTCCTGCCTGTTCTTTTATCTGACCAATAGAAATGAGGAGGTGCTGTTATGACGAATGCGGAAGCTGCCGAAAAACTCCGTGAGTTCGGGATTCAGCCGTCTCAGCCGCGTATTGCGATTTATGTATATCTTGATACGTTGCGGAATCATCCCACAGCGGATACAATTTATGCCGCACTTGCTCCGGAATATCCCTCCCTTTCCAAAACAACAGTTTACAATACCCTGAAATTGTTCCGCAACTGCGGTGCAGCTCAGGGTATAATTATTGAAGATGGGGAAATGCGGTTTGATGCTGATATTTCCAAACACGCCCATTTCAAATGTACAGAATGCGGCGATGTTCATGATTTATTTTTTGATCCGGCACAATTTTTACCCAGCGTTCCGGCAGAATTTTATGTCAGTGAAGTGCATGTGAATTACAGGGGAACCTGCCCTGTTTGCTGCAGAAAACGGAAGTCCTCCTGAGCAAAGCGTGTTTTTGGAATAGGCTCTGTTCCCGATAAAGGTTGATTTGTGATCGGGGAAGAAGGGAAAAAATTTTGAGGAAATTTCTTCCCTTCTTCCCCGAACCCCATCATCCTTTTTCAAACCTTTTTGCGGCATTCCGATTTTTGCTGTGCAAAAATCAAAATGCCATCATATAGTTTTAATAGCATAAAGATTTACTAACCCTTATGGGGAACAGAGTTTTGCAGAAAAGAATATCTTAACAGTTTGAATTTTAGAGAAATGGCAGTAAATTATAAAGCAAATGTTAACCATAAAGGAATTTGAATTATGAAAGTGGAATGTCCTTACTGCAAAGAGAAATATGATGTCAAGCGGAGTCAGCTTGAAATGGAAGCAACTTGCGCTATGTGTAACAATAACTTTATTCTCCATATAGATGGGGTTTCTCCGAAAAGAAGTACCCCTGCGGACAAGAAGAAAATCCTTTTGATTTCGATTATATCTGTTGTTGTTCTTGGTTTGGCGGGCGGCGGATATTATCTTCACTCCCAGGGTTTTGATTTTATGAAATTTTTCAAGAAGGGTGAAACGGAAACGGCAGAAAGCAAAGGTTCCGGAGCAGGTTCAGTTCCCGGCGTTGGAGCAATTGCGAAAGCCGGCACAGAAGTTTCCGCCAATAACATGAAGCAGATCGGGATGGCTTTCATGACGTATGCTTCGGAGCATCAGGAACAGCTCCCCGCGTCTTTGAATGATCTTATCACCTCTAATGCACTTGCTGATTTCAAGGTTTATATTGCGCCGTTTGATACCAAATCAATGACAGGAGAAGGCGAGTTGAAGCCGGAAAATACCTCTTACGCCTATGTCGGAACATCGGTGAAGTATGGTTCTGCTGTTCCGGTTCTCTTTGAAAAACCGTGGCTTCTGCCGGAAGAAAGTTCCCGGATCAATGTTTTGATGTCAAATGGACAGGTTCAGTCTGCTGAGATCAACGGCGTTGCCAAGATGACATGCCGTCAGGTTGTGGAAGAATTGACAAAGGAACTTCCGGATAAGCAGGCGGTGGAACAGCTTTTGAAAAATGCGGATCTGGAAGATTCAAAGCGGTAAGATTGATTTCAAGGGGATTTCCGGATCCCCTTTTTCATTATTTTATTATATTTCTGCAGTTTTTTCTGAAAAAGGAACTTGACTTTTTTTCACAGGTGTATTACAGTTATTCCGGATGAAAACGATTCAGGTATAACTTGTACAGGGAGCAAAGATCATGACTGAAAAATCTCAAAGTGAAAGCAATAGGAAATCAGTATTCACTGAAAAAGAAAAGTTTCTTCTCAGAATTTCCAGTGTTACTGATTTGACCGTTCCTCCTGTTATTTTAGAACAGTTGTTTCCCATCTTGAATGATGGACGGCTGCCGGATGATTTCGGTTGTTCCAATCTCATGCATGATCCGTCCATTGTGATTTACTTCCTGAAACAGCTTTACGACAATGAAGAAAACCGGGAAACACTGTTTTCCGGAATGGATGATATTTTCAATCACCTCGGCAAAGATGAAATGTATGCATTGCTTTCCGAGATGTCTCCTATGTCGACATTTGATGATGTAAATATAGAAGAATGGAAACATGCTTATTCATCGCATCTTCTGATGCACGCCCTTGTTACAGAAAACGGGTTTACCCAGCTGCAGTATCTTGTGCCGCTGATGCTGGTGCATGATATCGGAAAACTCGTGCTGCATCAGGTTGTTCCGGAGATTTGCGATGAGATCGTAACTCTCTCCCGGACCCGTATGCTGCCGCGTTCTGTTGCAGAGGTGGACAGATTGGAATTGACCCATGCGGATGCCGGAGCCAGATTGTTGAAAGAGTGGCATTTCCCGGAACGGTTCTACAAACCGGTTCTCTATCATCACAGTACCTGTATTCCGGAAGAGTATGTGCTTGAAACTGCTTTGGTTCAGTTCGTGAACTGGGTGGATTGTCATGTCCGCGGGATTCCTGCATCACCATTGAAACGTGCAACAATGGCCGCCGCCGGAATTGAGGAAATTGACACAGAATACTGGGTCAACCGTCATAAGAAAATCGTTGCCGAGATCAACCGGTATTTTGAACCGGAAGGCATAATGAATAAAAACTAACTGAAGAAGAATTATGAAAACAGCAGCTATTATTCCTGCCCGGATGGGAAGTACCCGTTTCCCGGGAAAGGTTCTCGCATTGCTCGGTGGAAAACCGATCGTTCAATGGGTCTGGGAACGGACCAAAGCCTCCAAAGCCGATGAAGTTATCGTTGCATCTGACAGCGAAGAAGTGATCCGTGCCGTAGAAGCTTTCGGCGGAAAGGCACAGATGACCTCTCCGAATCATCCTTCCGGTTCAGACAGAATCTGGGAAGTCGCATCCAAACTGGATTGCGATATCATCATCAATGTTCAGGGCGATGAACCGTTTATGGAACCTTCCGTCATAGACCGCTTGATTGATGTTATGCAGGAAACTCCCGCTCCAGATATGGCAACGGTGGTTGTTCCCTCCACAAGAGAACAGATCGCCAACAATCCGAACTCACCGAAAGTCGTTGTTGCTGCAGATAATACTGCGCTTTATTTCAGCCGTTCCCCGATTCCGTTTTTACGGGAAGGCGGAACGGATATGCCGCTTTACAAGCACTGGGGGATTTATGCCTATTCCAGAGCTGCCTTGAGCCGTTTCGTTTCCCTTCCGGAAAGTCCTCTGGAAAAGTGCGAAAAACTGGAACAGCTGCGTGCATTGGAAAACGGCATGAAGATCAAAGTGATCAAAACCGATTTCCAGAGTATTGGAATCGACACTCCCGAAGATCTCGTTCAGGCTGAAAAGCACCTGCAGTCTCAGAAATAATTACAGAAGGAATTTTTCTTATGCTTCAGATGCTGGCTGCTACTACAAATAAAAATAAGGTCCGTGAATTTCAGGAAATCCTGAAGGACCTCAAGGATAAAATCAATATCATTACCACGGATGCGATCCCGAATTTTCCGGAGATCGTGGAAGATGGAACAACCTTTGCTGAAAACGCAATGAAAAAGGCGAAAGAGGCTTCTGCATTTGCTGATATGGTTGCAATGGCTGATGACTCCGGTTTGGTTGTGGAGGCTCTTGACGGAGCTCCCGGTATCCACTCCGCACGTTATGCCGGGGAGGGCGCAAGCGATGCAGACCGCATTGCAAAGCTGCTCAAAGCCATGGATGGCGTGACTGACCGCCGCGCAAAATTTGTCTGCGCCGCAGCAATTGCTTATCGCGGCGAAGAGGTCAAAACCTTTATCGGTGAAATCAAAGGGAAAATTACTCTTGCACCGTCCGGCAGCAACGGATTCGGATACGACCCCGTGTTCATTCCGGATGGTTTTGAAAAAACTTTTGCGGAATTGACTGATGAAGAAAAAAATGCTGTCAGTCATCGCGGAAGAGCTATGAGTGCTGTCGCTGATTTCCTCCGGGATGAGTTTTCAAAAATGGATGACTTCGAGTTCGTATGATCCGCCGTTTATCCATTTTTACTCTGGTATTTCTTGCCGTATGTTCTCTTTCCGCTCAGATGATTTCTTTTGACCGGAAAGAGACTGTCGGAAGTGTAAAAACAGCTCTTCTGAAATTGAAGCTTTCCAGAGAATATTTGTTTATGATTCCGGGCGCAGGAAAACCAATCCGGAAACTGGAAACGATGGATCTTGTCCTGCTTACTGAAATTAAAGTGGAAAAAGTCAATCAGAAAGGTCAGCCAGTCTCTCTGCTGCTTACGCCTTCTGTTTCGGGTGGGACCCTCAATGGAAGACGGGTGGATTCTGCACCGTTGAAAGGAAGAAAAATCCGGGCTGAACTGGAAAAGTTCCCTTGTACATTTACCACTCTTGACGGAAAGCCTCTTCCGGATGATGCTGTTGTGTTTCTTTCTGCTCTGTTCCGTCAGCAGCAGAATATCTCTTACTCAGATATTCTTGGAAAAGTCAAGAAATTTCAGCCGGGAGGAAAATGGCTGCCGAATACTGCGCCGATCCTGAAATCTCTGGCAGACCGGAAATTGCCGTTGAATAAAACGAATCTCAAAGCCCAGGCAATGTTTGAGAATAAATTCAAAGTCGAAGGCATTGAATGTGCCGCAGTAGTTTTGAATCTGAGCTCAGTGGGAACTCATGCGTATGATTTCCAGGCAAAAACCCGATTGATTCTTCCTGTGAAAAGCGAAGATGGCGGTATTGTCCGCCTTGCACGGGAAGGTGTGGAAGTTGTAGACCGGAAATCTGTTTCCGGTGATATTGCCGCCGCAGGTTCTTCTTTGCGGATTATGACAAAAGAACAGTTGGAAGTAACCTATGTTCTTCCGAAAAAATCATCTTCCCGGAAGAACCCTTTGAAATTTTTCTGATTTTTTTATTCACTCTGTTCTTAATAAAGGTTGATTTTTGATCGGGGAAGAAGGGAAAAACTTTTGAGGAAATTTTTTCCCTTCTTCCCCGAACCCCATCATCCTTTTGAAACCTTTTTGCGGCATTCCGATTTTTGCACCGCAAAAATCAAAATGCCATCTTAAATAAATAGTAGAAGGATTTACCAGCTCATATAGGGAACAGAGTCTTTTATTATCTTCCATATCACGCGATCAAGATGTATCAACAGTCCCGGCGGGGGAGTGGAAGAATTGCGTTCTTACTGTTTGGTTTTGGCTGTCACTCATCCTTCTCTGTTTTCAGCTCCTGTTATGGTTTGTTTTGCGGGGCGTTTGTGGAAAAAAACGATAAAAAACATGAAATCTGCAGAAAATACCGTTTTTATCCTCTGTGAGAGCAAAAGGGGAAATGAGTTCAAAATATAATAAAAAATGAATAAAAAAGCATTTTTTTTTATGAAAGAGCTTGATATTTTCCGAAAATGCTGTATATTGTGAGTAGTTAATTGTTATTTGATGAACACGAAACCTTAACCACAACGAAACGTTGCAAAGAAAGGATACATCATGTCAGACATCGCTGATAAAGTCAAAAAAATCGTCGTCGAACAGTTGAGCGTCAACGAAGATCAGGTTACCCCTGAAGCAAAATTCATCGAAGATCTCGGTGCAGACTCCCTGGACCAGGTTGAACTGGTTATGGCTCTCGAAGAACAGTTTGAAGCAGAAATTCCTGATGAAGATGCAGAAAAGCTCACAACTGTTGGCGATGCAATCAAATATATTGAGTCCAAAAAGGGCTGATCGTCTCTTTTGAATTCTGTGGGTCATCTCGGAAACCGCGGTGACCCATTTTTTTTAGTATCTCCCGCTTCATCAGTTTGAGACGATGAAAACAGGTTATTTCCGGGGATGGAAAATCTGTTTAGTGAAAGGCCGGGAGCTCTCAAAACGAGTGTTTTTTGGAGGTTTTTGATGGAATACAGACGCGTAGCAGTTACCGGGATCGGTGCAATTTCCTGTCTTGGTAACAGTGTGAAAGAGACTTGGGACGCTCTTCTTGCCGGCAAATGCGGAATTGACACGATCAAACGTTTCGATATGAGTGCATACCGTACACATATTGCCGGGGAAGTCAAAAATTTCGACATTACCAAATACATGTCAGATAAGGAAGCCCGCCGTCTTGATGATTTTTGTCATTACGCAATTGCAGCAACTGATGAAGCACTTGCGGATGCCGGACTCCCCTTGGATTTCCGTATGGAAGGTTCTCCTGTGGAACCGGAACGTGTGGGTGTTTGTGTCGGAAGCGGTATTGGCGGTATGAGAACCATGGAAGAACAGTGTATCAAGCTGATACAGTCCGGTCCGAGCCGTGTTTCTCCTTTCCTTATCCCTATGATGATTATTGATATGGCTTCCGGCTCCGTCTCTATGAGAGTCGGTGCAAAGGGTCCCAACTTTGCAGCAGTTACAGCATGTGCCACGGCAAGTCATTCAATCGGAGAAGCATATTGTGCAGTCAGCCGCGGTGATGCTGATATTATGATCACCGGCGGTGCTGAAGCATCCGTATCCCGACTTGGAATCGGCGGATTCTGTGCGATGAAAGCTCTGAGTACCAGAAATGATGATCCGCTTCATGCAAGCCGTCCCTTTGATAAAGACCGTGATGGTTTCGTTATGTCAGAAGGTGCCGGTGTTCTGATTCTTGAAGAAATGGAACATGCCAAGAAGCGCGGAGCCAAGATTTACGGTGAAATTATCGGTTACGGTGCAACTGGCGATGCTTATCATATCACAAGTCCTGCTCCCGGTGGAGAAGGCGGCGCACGTGCCATGAAGATGGCTATGAAGAATGCCGGTATCAATCCGGAAGATGTTGATTACATCAACGCTCACGGAACCAGTACCCATTTGAATGATATGTATGAAACAGCAGCGATCAAGACTGCGTTCGGTGATGCGGCAAGAAAAGTTGCCATCAGCAGTACCAAAGGCGGTATGGGCCATTCCCTTGGTGCAGCCGGAGGCCTCGAAACGATCGTTTGTCTCAAAGCTATGGAAACAGGGATTGTTCCCCAGACTTTGAACTATACAACACCGGATCCGGATTGTGATTTGGATTACACCCCCAACACCCCGCGTGAACGTCAGATCAATATTGCGGTCAACACAAATCTCGGTTTTGGCGGTCACAACGGCGTTATCATTGTAAAGAAAGTCTGATTTTCAGACTGACTGTACAGAACGGTTCAGACATGTGTTTTTCTGTCTGAACCGTGTAAAAAAGCCCCGGCTTTTGCGGTCGGGGCAATTCTCATTTATAGAACAAGAGCATGGAAAACGAACAAGAACCAGTCCGAATAGGAGGCGAGGCGGTCTGCAGCGGTTATACTGAAGCCAGGACAGCCTCGGAACTGAATACTGTTTTTGCCGGCAATACGGCATCCAACCTTGCAGCAATTGAATCTGCTGTGGGGGAGGTGACATTGTTTTCCAGAGATTCATGGGTCAAAATCAACGGAAAAACTCCGGAATCTTATCAGAAAGCCAAATCTCTGATCGATCATTTATTCAGGATTTACAATGACTGCGGTACTGTCAAGCAATCTGACATTGATGCTGCAATCAAGACCTGCTCAGCCGGCAGAATTGATACCTTGAAAGATTTCCATTCTGCCCGGATCAAAGTTTCCAGAAAAAAACATGAAATTACTCCGCGAACCGCAAATCAGCTTGCCTATGTGAATGCAATGAACGATTCTGATATTGTCTTTGCATTGGGACCTGCGGGAACCGGAAAGACATACTTGGCAGTTGCCATGGCTGTCAGCCGCTTACTTGCGGGAAAATGTGAACGGATTGTGCTTGCCAGACCGGCAGTGGAAGCTGGAGAAAATCTTGGTTTTCTGCCCGGTGATCTGGAAGAAAAAATCAATCCTTACCTGCGTCCGCTGAATGATGCTCTGCATGAAATGCTTGATTCTGCCGAACTGGAAGCTTTCCGGGCTCGGGGGATGATTGAACTTGCTCCTCTGGCATTCATGCGCGGGCGCACATTGAACAACTCATTTATCATTCTTGATGAAGCGCAGAACGCAACGAATGATCAGATGCTGATGTTTCTGACCCGTCTCGGGTTCCATTCAAGCTGTGTTATTTCCGGCGATCCGACGCAGACAGATTTGCCCCACAAAGTTCCCAGCGGACTTTTGAAAGCATGTCATCTGCTGGAAAATATTGATGGGATCAAGGTCTGCCGGTTTGGAAAAGGAGATGTTCTCCGTCATTCATTGGTTGAGCGGATTGTCCGTGCTTACGAAGAAGACAAGCAATCCCGTTCAGAGGAGAACGCAGAATGAGTTCCTTTTTCAAAAAACGTTTTTCTACGGTCGAATTTTCCGAAAAGGATTTACAGGGTCGGAGCACGGCTTTCAAACCGGATCAGAAATCTCATTTCCGGAAGCAGAAAATACTTGGTCTTACTGTATTATTCATTCTCATGTGCGTTTCTGTCTGGTCCATCATGGGAAGAGTTGATATTCAGGAAGTTCCCCGTCTGGTATTGGATCAGGAGGCCAATGCAAGTATCTATGCAGCGGTGCCGTTTTCTTATACAGATAAGGAAGAGACAGCTCTGATTCAAAAAGAGGTTTTATCAAAACAGCCGCTGTTCTTCCGTATTCACCAGGAGGATATCAATAAATTAAAGTCTGAGCTTGGAAAATTCAAAGAAGCTCAGGAAGATAAATTCGGCTATGATTTATGTGAACAATTTGCCAAAGCGATTACAGAAGCGGCAAACCGGGGTTTACTTTCTTCTGCGGATATGGAAAAATATCGGGATAAGACATTCCGTTTTGTTGATGCTCAAGGACGGCGTTTTGTTGAGCCGAAAGATATTTTGGATGCGGAACGGCCTGAAGATATAGCGAAAAAAATAGCTAAAACTGTGACTTATGATTTTTACAAGGAGCAGAAAGAGGTTCGGGATGAAAAGGAGAAGATTCTCCGGCATCATGCGGAAGAATTGCTCGGCAAAGCTGTAATGCGATTTGATCAGGAACTGACCGACAAGGAAAATCAGTTGGCAGTGAACCGTGCCGGAAATGTGCAGTATGAGTACAACCGTGGAGATCTTATTTTGCGGAAGGGTGCAACTGTGACGAAACAGGACATCCGCCGGCTGGAAAATTATTCCCAGAAATTAAAACTGGTAAAATCTTCCCGGAAGTTAAGCACGGACTGGGTTAATTTGCTTCAGAGCATTTGTATTGCATTTCTTATTCTGCTGTTTACTGCGATTTATGTTATTCATATTCATCCCGAGGTTATGCAGAATGGAAGTACGATTTGTGCATTAGGTTTGATTATTCTGATGGCACTGCTTCTGAATATTCTGTTTGTAAAACTGTTTTCATATGTCGGCGAACTTTTTTCCATTCCTCCGAAATTATGGTATTTGGCACTTCCGCTTGGATTTGCACCGATTGTGATAGGCTCTCTGATTGGGGTCAGAATTGCGTTGTTTTCCGGTTTGTTCATTGCATTAGTCTCATCATTTTCCGGAATGAACCAGTTCAATATGGTTGTTTTCGGCATGGTTGTCAGTGCTTTGTCATCTTATATGATAAAAGGATGCCGGAACTATAAGAGTCTGTTCCTGAGGGGATTTTTCACTCTTTCGATCGTATCCATGATTCTGGTTGTTATTTTCTGCTGGCGGGACAGTTCTCTTCTTGCAGTGATGCCGTGGCCGTTTATTCTTCCGATAGGTGTGAGTATTGCAACGATTGTGCTGGTTCAGTTCACCTTGTTTTTGCTGGAAGCTGTATTTGATTTGAGTTCACGGATTTCTCTGAATCTTTATTGTGACTATAATCATCCGCTTCTGAAAGAAATGCAGATCAATGCACCTGGAACCTATCATCACAGCTTGATTGTATCCATGCTGGCGGAAGCCGCAGCGGAAGCGATTGACGCAGACCCGATTAAAGCTCGTGTCGGAGCCTTGTTTCACGATGTGGGAAAAACCTCGAAGCCGGATTATTTTACAGAAAATAACAGTGGAGAAAATCCTCACGATAAATTAAGTCCCAGTGACAGTGCATTGGTCATAACGAATCATATCCGTGAAGGGATGAAACTTGCCAGAGAGTATAAATTGAAACGTCCGATCCGGGAGGCTATAGAACAGCATCATGGAACGGACCTGGTATATTATTTTTATAAACAGGCGAAGGACAGGGGGGAATGCATTGATGAGCAGGATTTCCGTTATTCCGGACCCCGTCCGCGGAGCAAGGAAATCGCGATTCTGTCATTGGCTGATGCATGTGAAGCTGCGTCCAGATCATTGGACAAGGCCACATTGGAACAGATATCGGAAATGGTATCTGCGATTATTCAGAAACGTTTACGGGAAGGTCAGCTGGATGAATGTGCATTGACATTCCGTGAGCTTACCAAGATACGGGAAAGTTTTATCAAGTCATTGACCTCCATGCTTCATGCGAGGATAGCATATCCGAAAGAGAAGGAAACAGAAGATGAAGACGATTTGTTCGTGGATGCTGAACGCAAAGCGTCCGCAAAAGAAAATTCTTGAAAGGCTGATTGTTCTGGCAGCGGAAGAAGCCGGTGTCGGCGATTGTCCTGCAGTTTCTGTTGTATTTCTCTCATCGGAGCAAATGGCGGAAGCCAATATGGAGATGCTGGGGCATGTCGGGCCTACGGATGTTATCAGTTTTGATTTGCGGGATCCGCTTCTTCCGGCAGAGGAGGAAGAGGAAGCTCCCGGAATTGAACTGTATATCTGTCCGGAGGTGGCGGAAAAAGAGGCTTTGAAGCGGAAACTTCCCTATTCCCGGGAGGTTGCGTTATATATTGTGCATGGGTTTCTTCACATGGCGGGCGAGGATGATCTTAATCCTGCTGCAAAACGGAAAATGCGCCGTGCGGAAAAACGTGTATTGAAAGCATTGGAACAAAAAATAAACTTTGAAAGGGTTTTTGGACAAGGTCTTGTTCCTGTCCGGTAATCTATGAGTAATTACGATATTATCCTGTTGGCTGCGGGCATTGCTTATGTCTGTGTCTCGTGCGTTTATGATGCTTATGAAAATCTTTCCGGCGGACGTGTCCGCAAATTGGAAGAGACAGACCCTGTATTGGCGGAAAAGTTGGACAACTGGCTGGAGCAGGATCATCTGTTCCGGACCTGGTTCAAGCTTGCGCTGTTTGTTCTTGCTCTGATTTGCGGCGGAATGATCCTGCCGATAGCCGATGAGGTTTCAGCAAAATTCCTGTGGGAACTCTCCTATGTCCGGATCGGGCTTTATATCGGAGTTGTCCTTCTGCTTTGCGGAATCACAGAAATTCTGCAGAAACTGATATTGGTCCGGGCAGATATTGCGATCCTCCGCTTTTTTATGCCTGTTACTTCCATTCTTGCCAAAACAGTTCTGCTGCCTTTGATTCCGCTTTACAAGCTGATTGACCGACGGGTTGAAAAACTGCTGGATGAAGCCGCTCCGGAAGATAAGGCCAGTTTGGAAGATGAGATTCTCGATATGATGGAAGACCAGCCGGACAGTGATCTGGAAGAGGGGGAAAAACGGATGATCAAAGGAATCTTTGATCTGCCCAACACTTCAGTTAAAGAGATTATGACTCCCCGTGTTGATATCGAAGCTCTGCCCTTGACAGCGACCGTGGCAGACGCCAAAAAACTGATCATAGAAAGCGGTCACAGCCGGATTCCTGTGTACGGACGTTCAATTGATGAAATCCGCGGTGTGATTTATGCGAAAGACTTTATCCGTGTTACAGATGACAAACAAAAACTTCAGAGGTTGATCCGTACACCCATTTTTGTTCCCGAGACCAAAGCTGTGGATGAACTGCTTGATGAGATCAAACGCTCCCATAATCATTTTGCTGTTATCATTGATGAATATGGCGGAACCAGCGGTATTGTGACCTTTGAAGATATTATTGAAGAGATTGTGGGCGATGTCCGGGATGAATTTGACCGTCAGGAAGAAGCAGAAGAAAAATCCCAGCTGATGCCGGATGGTTCGGTTGTCATTGAGGCGCGTACCTCCATTTCTGATGTAAATGAGATTCTGGATATTGAAATTCCGGAGGATGAAAATTCCGATACCATTGGCGGTTATATCTGCTCTGCGATGGGCCGGATTCCGGAACAGGGGGAAACATTCATTGAACCGAACCTGTTCCGTGCGGAAATTGTCAGTGCAGACAAGAGAAAAATCCTGAAACTCAGAATTTATGTCCTTGATGAAGAAGCTGAATAAGGAGGTTGAATTATGCCGGATTTGAATGATATAGTTTCTCAGAAAAAACCGATTTTACTCAGATTGTTGAAAAATAATCTTGTGACAGGATTATTGATAGTGATTCCCATACTGGTTACATTATGGGTCGGTTGGTGGAGTATTTCCATCATGACAGATTGGGCGGTACATTTACTCCGCCGTTATGAACCGGAACTGGCAAATAAAACCAGTGTGATCATCGTATTCCGGTTGTTGACATTGACAGTTCTGGCGATGGTGATTTTTCTGATTGGACTGCTTGCAAAAGTTACGGTTGGAAAACAGCTGATTCATCTGGCTCAGAAACTTCTGTTGAAACTGCCTATTTTAAGTATTGTCTACTCCACCTGCCAGCAGATCGGAGAGACTGTGAAAACTCAGCAGGGAGGACTTTTCAAACAGGTGGTTTTGTTTGAATATCCCCGGAAAGGCAGCTGGGCAATCGGTTTTATCACAAGTTTCAATGAACAGGAATTTGAAGTGACGGAGCATTTCAAGAACGGCGTATACAGTATTTTCATGCCGACAACACCCAACCCTACAAGCGGATTCCTTTTTTATGTTCCGAAAGAGGATTGTATTTTACTGGATATGTCAGCCGGTGATGCAATGAAGCTGATTGTCAGCGGCGGAGTTGTTCTTCCGGGGACCAAACTGGAAGAAAAAGAATAATTTATTTATCTCATAAACACGCAGCACCCGGCTTTTGCTGAAAATAAAACAAACAGCAGAAGCCGGGTGCCGTGTTTATGAGATAAATAAATAACAACTCTTTTTTTTTAGGATTTCCTAACCGTTAACTTGAAAAAGTAATATAGTGTGCTATATTAAAGGCTTGCGTGATGGGCATTTTGTCTTTATTTCTGTTTATTTTAAGGAAAGGATAGAAAAATGACACAGAGTGAAACTGTTCCGGGAAGCGGAGTTTGGAAACAGCTTTTTGAAACATCGGAGGCTGTCCGGAATTTCTATGAACGGAATATGTCAAGGAGTCCCCGGAGAGAGCTTACAATTTCACAATTGCGGGTTATGTCATGCATCTTTTTTCATGATTCCGGTGTCATGAGAATTAAGGATATTGCAGAAGAGCTCGGGATAACCGCCGGAGGAATCTCCCAGTCTGTTGATGTGCTTGTCAATGCCGGACTTCTGAGCAGGTGTAAAGATGAGCATGACCGCAGGGCTGTTGCAGTACGGCTGTCTGAGTACGGAGAAAAAGTCCGTGCTGAGGTATATGCAGATTTTGAAAATATGTTTACGCCGTTTCTGGAGGGCATTTCTGAAGATAAAAAGCTTATCTTTACAGAAGTCCTGCACGTTATCTTAACCAACGTAAAAAAAAGTAAAAATAAATAAAATAACAACAAAACACAAGGCTCCCGGAAGATGGGGAGTCAGGAAGTTGAGGAAAAGGGTACCATGAAAAAGAGTTTAATTGTAACAGGAATGTTGTGTGCTGCGGCAATCGTCTGCGCGCAGGGACCGCGGAGAGCACCCGTAGTTTCTGTTTCAGAAGTGAAGGAAATGGAAAAGATTGAAAGCAGAAGATATACCGGTACTGTTGTTGTTCCGGAGTCTGTGCAAATCGTACCCCGCGTTTCCGGAGAAATCGCCAAAGTCGGTTTCAAAGATGGTGCTGTTGTAAAGAAGAATCAGGTGCTGTATAAACTGGATGATATCCGTTACAAAGCTGTTGTGAAAGGTATCGAAGCGAAGATTAAAGGGATTGAAGCAAAAATCCTGAGCTGTACAGCAAAACAGAAATATGCAAAACAGAATTATGACCGTATTTTCAAACTTTATGAAAAGAAAGCGGAAAGTTTGGATACCCTTGAAAACCGGAAAGCTTCATTGGATGCAGCGGATGCAGAGTTACTGGCGGCTCAGGCTGAACTGGATGCTGCAAAAGCAGAATTGATCACAGCAAAAGATGATTTGAAGAATACCACAATCACAGCTCCCATTGAAGGTGTTGCCGGGGTGAATCAGGCAACATTCGGGAACTATATCACTCCCAATTCCGGCGTTCTGGTAAAGATTGTGAAAGTCAATCCCATCCGTGTGAAATTTGCGATCAGTACCAATGACTTCCTCAGCGGTTATGCCACGCTGAAGAGAATGCAGGAATCTGCAACCGTCAAGCTCCGTCTTCCCAATGGAAAAGATTATCCTCTGGAAGGAAAAGTTGCCTTTCTGAACAACGAAGCAAACTCCCGGACAGATGCCATTCTGGTTTATGCAGAATTCAAAAATGACAAGCAGATTCTGATTAATGGAAGTACTGTTACTGTCACTCTCAGCAGAAAAGAAAAGAACAAAGTTCTTGCCATTCCTCTGAGTGCAGTTGTTTACGATGTCAAAGGTGCTTGCGTTTATGTTGTCGGAAACGATAACAAAGCAAAGAAACATTACATTGTTCCCAGCGGTTCTGACAGTGAATATCAGTATGTTTCCGGCGGGCTCAGCAAAGGTCAGAAAGTTATTTCAGCCGGAACCCATAAAGTCATGATGGACGGTATGCCGGTCCAGATTTTAAATGCTGCGGGGAAATAATCCATGTTTTCAAGAATATTCATTGAACGTCCGCGGTTTGCAATCGTCATCAGTATTGTGATGGTGCTTGCCGGAGTGATTTCTCTTTACAAACTTCCTGTTGCAGAATATCCGGAAATCGCACCGCCGTCATTGTATGTTTCAGCGGAATATACCGGTGCCAGTGCCGAGGTTGTTGCGCAGACGGTTGCGATGCCGATTGAAGACCAGATCAACGGTGTGGAAGATTTGCTTTACTTCTCTTCCAACTCCAATGATACAGGTTCTTACAGTTGTAATGTCACCTTCAAGAGCGGAACCGATACCGACATGGCGCTGGTGAACTTGACCAACGCAGTCAAGCGTGCAGAACCGAAGCTGCCGACCGAAGTCACGAAGCTCGGTGTGAACGTAAACAAGCGAGGCGGCGATATTCTTGCAATGTTCGCCTTCCTTACCGATGGTTCCACCACCGATATGATGGCTCTGAATAACTATATCGAAACAAACATCAAAGATGCGATCACCCGTATCGACGGTGTTGCATCCTGCGAAGTCATGTCTCTGCAGGAATACTCCATGCGTATCTGGCTTGATCCGCTGCGCATGTCCGGGCTCGGGATCACAGTTGCTGACATTCAGAACGCTGTTGCGACTCAGAACATCCAGGCTGCTGCCGGTTCTATCGGTACAGAAAAAAGTAACAAATACATCAGTTACAAGCTGAATGTTCAAGGTCGACTTGTTGAAAAATCTGAATTTGAAGACATCATCATCCGTCGCGACAATGACGGTTCTGTAATTTATCTGAAAGATGTGGCGAAGGTCGAACTCGGTGCGAGTTCCTACTCCGGGGAAACCATTTACAACGGTAAACAGGTCGTTGGTCTCGGTGTTTACCGTTCTCCTGAAGCAAACGCTATGGAAACGGTCAACAAGGTCAAAGAAGAGATCAAGAAGTGGGAAAAACGCTTCCCGAAAGGCGTTTCCTATGAAATTGCTTATGACCCGACCCGTTTTATCGAAGTTACTCTGGAAGAAATCTTCGTGACCATCGTGATTGCACTTCTTCTGGTGGTTCTGATCACCTGGCTGTTCCTGCAGGATTGGCGCGCAACATTGATTCCGTCAATCGCCATCCCTGTGGCATTGCTGGGTACATTCCCCTTCATGCTTGCGTTCGATTACAGTATCAACGTGCTGACCATGTTCGGTTTGATCCTTGTGATCGGATCGTTGTGCGATGATGCTATTGTTGTGGTTGAAAACACGCAGGCACTGATGGAACGGGAAGGCTTGTCGCCGAAAGAAGCGGCGATCAAGTGTATGCAGCAGATCACCGGGGCTATTATTGCAACGACTCTCGTGACTGTTGCCTGTTACATGCCGCTGGCATTCTACGGCGGTATGGTGGGTAACATCTATGTCCAGTTCGCTATGACAATGTGTATCTCTCTCTGTCTTTCCACTGTTGTGGCTATGACACTGAGTCCTGCACTTTGTGCTACGATCCTGCGGAAACCGAATCCGAACGTTCCCTTCTATTTCCGTGGATTCAACAAAGCTCTGGACGGTTCCAGAAAAGTTTACAGTTTCTTTGTCAGATTCCTCGTCCGCAGAGCAATTGTGACAGTGATTCTGTTCGGTGTTGCAGTCGGCTTGGTATATTTCTTCTCCAGTAAAATGGAAAACAGCTTCCTTCCGGAAGAAGACAAAGGAGTTATTTTCTGTAACATCGAACTTCCTTCCGGAGCTTCTCTGGATCGTACAGGGGCAGTTTTGAGACAGGTTCAGGATATCTCTCTGAAAATCCCCGGGATCAATACCTGTATGATGGTTTCCGGATTCAGTTTGCTCTCCGGCCGGGGGGAAAATGTCGGTCTTTGCATTCTCCAGCTTGATGACTGGAGTGTCCGTAAGACGCCGGAACTTCAGCTGAATCACATCAAAAATCTGGCTCAGGCGCAGTTGAGCCAGATCGCCGATGCAAACATCATGTGCTTCACGCCTCCTGCGATCATGGGTCTCGGTGCAACAGGCGGTGTGACTTACAACCTGTGTGCAATCGGTGATGTGAGTGCCCAGGATCTTTCTATGGAAACGAAGAAATATCTGTATGCCATGAATCAATCTCCGCTGACAGCTTACGCCATGTCCAGTTATAATGCTGACACCCCGCAGATCTTCCTTGATCTGAACCGTGAAAAAGCAGAAAGCATGGGTGTGGATACTGCAACAGTGTTTATGACCCTGCAGAGTAAGCTGGCATCTCTTTACATCAACGACTTCACCATTCTGAACAGGAACTTCAAGGTGAAGATGCAGGCTGCCCCCGGACACCGTGTCTCTCTGGATGACATCCGTGACATTCAGGTTCCCAACAGTTCCGGCGAAATGGTTCCGCTGAGTTCCATTGCAACGCTGCAGTTTACGACCGGACCGCGCCAGATCACCCGTTTCAACAAGATGATCAGTGCCGGAGTCAACTCTCAGACTGCTCCGGGCGTCAGCTCCAACCAGCTGATGAAGTTGGCAGAAGATACGCCCATGCCGGAAAACTACCATGTGGAATGGACCGGTTTGAGTTATCAGGAACGGGAAAACGAAGGTCAGATCCTTTTCCTGATGGCATTGGCACTGGTCTTTGCATATCTGTTCCTGGTCGCCCAGTATGAAAGCTGGATCCTTCCGATCTCAGTTATGCTCTCTGTGACGTTTGCGATCCTAGGTGCGTTGATCGGTCTGTTCGTCATGAAAGAAACATTGAGTATCTATGCTCAGCTTGGATTGGTGATGCTGATCGGTCTTGCCGCCAAGAACGCAATTCTTATGGTGGAATTTTCCAAGACGGAACATGAAGCCGGAAAGAGTATTGAAGACGCTGCACTTGCCGGAGCAAACATGCGTTTCCGTGCCGTGCTGATGACCGCATGGAGCTTCCTGTTCGGGGTGTTCCCTCTGGTGATTGCGACCGGTGCAGGTTCCGGAAGCCGCCGTGCGATCGGTATCACTACGTTCTCCGGTATGATGCTTGCAACTTTGATCGGTATTGTCTTCACTCCTGCTCTTTACGCTGTGTTCCAGAGAATCTGTGACTGGACCATGAGTAAATTCAGCAAGAAGAATCAGGGTGCGGAAAAAGCAAAAGACGCTTGAAAAAGCTATTCTGAATAGAAATCAAAACGGGCAGCTGTAAGATTTATACAGCAGCCCGTTTTTTTATCTGGATTTCCAGAGTTCTTTTACTCTGATATTTTCAGTTTCCTAAAAATCACATCCTGGGGCAAAACCTTAATGTTTTTGGCTCTGTTTCCAATAAAGGTTGATTTGAGATCGGGGAAAAAGGGAAAAACTTTTGAGGAAATTTTTTCCCTTCTTCCCCGAACCCCATCATCCTTTTTGAAACCTTTTTGCGGCATTCCGATTTTTGCTGTACAAAAATCAAAATGCCATCTTTAAGTTGAAATAGCAGAAGGATTTACCAACCTGTATGGGGAACAGCGCTTTGCTGTTTTAACTTTAACTATCGAATGAATAAATTACCTCTACAGAAAATATTTTTCAGACTTGATCTGTGTTTCAAGTGCTTATATTTTTTCACTCAAGTTTATAAAGTTGCTCTTGACAATATCTTTTTTTATGCTAAATTGTTTTTTGAATCAGGAAATGTTATCAAGCGGTCCGGCGGGATCGCAGAATGTGTTCAGGTGCAAAATGCTTTGTGATATTTGCGGAAAAAATCCGGCGACGATCCATATACAGGAGATTCTCGGTACGGAAAAAAAAGTCATTCATCTGTGTCAGGAATGTGCTGAAAAACGGGCGGCGGAAGATAACGGTTTTCAGGAATTCAATCTGGCAGAGGTTCTCTTTCAGCTTTCCAGTCAGCTGGGAAATCATCTCAAACAGGAAAAGAACGGGGAAGAAAAAGCACCCGTTCCACAGAAAAAGATTACCTGCAAAACCTGCGGCTGGAACAGTGAATCATTTCAGAAAACCGGAAAACTCGGCTGTCCGGATTGCTACAAAGCGTTCCGGGAAATTCTGGAGCCGGCAATTGATACCGTTCACCGGGGAACCAGTCATACGGGAAAACATCCTCTTCCTGCCGGAACATTCGGGGAATCCAGACAAAAACCTTCTGTTTCGCTGCTTCATATGAATTTGAAACATTTACAGGTGGAACTGGAAGATGCCATTTCCGCTGAACGTTACGAAGATGCTGCCGTTCTGAGAGATAAAATCAGTTCCCTGCGGAAAGAATTGGAGGAACTGCAAGATGAGAAATAATCTTTCCTATCTGCTCCGGAAACCTGTCAGCTGGCTTGCAGCGGCATCTCCGGAAGATGATATTATCATCAGTTCCAGAATCCGTTTGGCACGGAATCTCAATAATATGCCCTTTCCCGTTACCGGGGAAAAGACTTGTCTGCAGAATGTTTGCCGATTGTGTCTGGAAGCATTGAACCGGACAGAAGCCATTGCGGACCCGATGGAAATAGATTATCTTTCACTGGACAGTCTGGAAAAACAACTGTTGTTAGAACGGCGTCTGATCAGTCGTGAGTTCGTGAAAGATTCTGTGGAATCAGCCTTTGTTGCAGAAAAAGATGAATCGGTTTCCATTATGATCAATGAAGAAGATCATTTGAGGATTCAGGCGTTGTCACCGGGCTTGCATTTGCCGGAACTGTGGGATAAAGTCAATCAGATTGATGATTCGTTATCCGGGGAACTGGATTTTGCATTTGATAAAAAATTCGGGTATCTGACGGCGAGTCCCTCCAATCTCGGAACCGGGATGTGTGCATCGGTTATGCTTCATCTTCCTGCGATGACACTTGCGGGGAAAATGAATTCTGTGATACAGGGAATTTCCAAACTGGGGATGAGTGTCCGCGGTTTTTATGGTAAATCCACCCTTTATACGGGCAGTCTCTATCAGATTTCCAATCAGAGTTCACTTGGGGAAAGCGAGGAGCAGATTCTTTTCCGTCTGAATGCCCTTGTCCGGCAGATCATCCGTCACGAAAAAGAGGCAAGAAGTTATTTTCTTTCCCAGAAACGTGATTTCATTCTGGACCATGTCGGGCGGGCTTACGGGATGCTGCGGTATTGTTATCAGATTTCCAGCAATGAGGCATTGGATTCTCTTTCAGCCTTGCGGCTTGGCGTTGATCTGGGCATGTTTTCATCTGTGGATATAGAAGCAGTGAATCATCTGTTTCTGCTGGTACAGCCGGCTCATTTGATTTATCATGCAGGCAAAGATCTGGAAAAAGAGGGCAGAAACTCAGAGCGGGCGCAGATCATCCGTGAAACGCTGAAAGATTTACGGGAAAAATTATGACAGATTTTCTGAGCTTTGCAGGTTATCTTTATGATTATGGTTTGATCTGGCTGGAATCGACATTTATTCTGGCATTTCTTCTTCTGCTGCATTCGCTCCGGAAACATATCGGTTCACCGCCGCTGTTTTTTTCCTTTGGCGTGATTATTGTGTTTGCCCACTTCATGGCAGCTGCGGGAGTCCGTTTTCTTTCCACGGAAGAAGGAATTGATCTGGGCGTTTCCAGTTCTGCAATTCTTGTTCCGAGTCTTGCGATTCTGCTGGTGATTTATATTGTAGACGGAACGCTGGCGGCGCAGCGGATTATCATTGCAGAGATGGCAGGGTTCGGAATGCTGTTTTATCTGAGATCCATCGGTTTGCTGGAATGTTCTTCTGTGGGATTTTCCAATACATACGGAATGATGGCGGAGTATTTTCAGAAACTTTTAAATGGAACGACCAAGTATATGGCCTCTTCTACGATTGCACTAACTTTTGACCTGTTTCTGATTCCCATGATATTTCAGCAGATGCGGAACCGGAAATTCAATATGTTTCTATCGGTAACACTGGCGATCCTTGTCGGACAGCTTTTTGACAGTGTGATATTTCTCAGTGTGTTTTACTGGGGGAATCCGGGAGCGATTCTGCAATTCTGGCCCAAACTTCTGCCCCAGATTTTTATGGCGGTCTGGCTTTCCGTTATTACGACGATCTATCTGCACCGGATCCGGTATGATGTTCCGAAAAGTACCCGGAGTCCGCTGGATATTGTAGTGGCATTTTTCGGAGCGTACGGTCAATCAAAGATATTGGAGCAGACGCTTCAGGAATCGGAACAGCGGTGCAGAACGATTATCCAGAATGCAGCTGACCTGATCTTTGTTTCCGATTCAAACGGCGTTGTAATTGATGCAAATCAGGCAGCCTTGAAAGCCTGCGGATTGAGTACCATTTCCGATGCAATCGGCGAAAATATCAATGATCTTGCAGGAATTTCCATCACCGGACAGCTGGAGGACGGTTCCATCGTCCGTTCCAAATTGCCCGGAAAAGAGACGGAACTGGAATTCCTTCTCAACCGGATCTATTTTTCCGGTCTTCCGGCTTATGTTTTTATCGGACGCGATATTACAGAACGGGAGAGAATCGCAAAAGAACGGGAAGCCTGGAGAAGCGAACATGCCCACCGTCAGCGTCTGGAAGCAATCGGACGGCTTGCTGGCGGAATCGCTCATGACTTCAACAACCATCTTCATGCCATTCAGGGGCATCTTGATTTGATTTATATGGAAGGTGCTTCGGATGCCAATATGCCGCATCTTGAGAAAATCGACAGTATTTCCCAGCAGGCGGCAAAACTTACCGGACAGCTTCTCGGATATGCCCGGAAAGGAAGAAGACAGAATAAAACTCTGGAGCTGAACCAGATTCTGAGAAATGCAAAAGAACTTTTTCTTCCGGATTCCCGTGCGGGTGTTTTGATCAATGCCTCTTTCTCTGAAGAGACAATTCATGTGTTCGGAGATGAAACCCAGCTGAATCAGGCTGTCCTGAACCTCATCATCAATGCCCGTGACGCCATGGAAAATCTTCCGGAAGATCAGCGGATACTGACCATTACAGCAGGAACATTGGAATCATTGAATATCAGACCTGTTCCGCCTGCGGAAATCAAAGATCTGGAACACAATCGTCTTTGCGGAATTTGTGTGAAAGATTCCGGTCCGGGAGTTCCGAAAGAGCTGGCTGAAAAGATTTTTGAGCCGTTCTTCACCACAAAACCAACAGGAAAAGGAACCGGAATGGGGCTTTCCATGTCTTACGGTGTGGCGCTGGAACATAACGGCTGGATTCAATATGATTATGATGGAACCGGTGCGGCATTTACGCTCATCCTGCCCATTATGCAGGATTAAACTTGTATTTTCCTCAAAATGATGATATATTAGCGTATTATCCGAACATGAAAGGATTTTTGAATTATGGAACTGAAAAAACTTGAAGCATACGCGGATTTGATTGTAAAAACCGGGATCAATCCAGTCCCCGGACAGGAAATATTGGTCATTGCAGGTCTGGATCAGCCGGAATTTGTCCGGATGGTCGTGGAAAAATGTTATCAGGCCGGAGCCTCCCGGGTCGTTGTTACCTGGGATGATATGCCGTTGGCGAAACTGGATCAGACTTACCGTTCCGAGGAATCTCTTTCAGATTTGGCTGATTGGGAATTGGCAAAGTGGAAATGGCGCGCAGATTCTCTCCCCGCTCTTATCTGGCTCGATTCCGATGATCCTGATGGCATGAACGGAATTGATCAGGGAAAACGCGCCCGTACTCAAGCTGCCCGTTATCCGAAAATCAAACCTTTCCGTGATGCAATGGAAAATAAACATCAATGGTGTATTGCCGGAGTGCCGGGAGTCAACTGGGCAAGAAAGGTTTTCCCCGGAATTCCCGATGCCGAAGCCGTCGAAAAACTCTGGGATGCCATTCTGAAAGCCGCCCGCGCCGTGGGAGATCCCATTGCCAACTGGGAAGAACATAACCGGATCGTTCATGCAAGAGCGGATAAACTCAACTCTTTCCATTTCAAAGCATTGGAATACAAAGCCTCCAACGGAACTGATTTCCGTGTCGGACTGATTCCGCAGGGAATTTTTGCCGGAGGAAGTGAAACAGATTTGAGCGGCAGAGTTTTCAACCCGAATATTCCTTCTGAAGAGATTTTCACGTCTCCGAAAAAGGGAGAAGCGGAAGGATTGCTTGTTTCCTCAAAGCCTCTCTCATGGCAAGGTTCTCTGATCGAAAACTTCTCCGTCCGTTTTGAAAACGGAAAAGCGGTGGAAGTTCATGCGGAAAAAGGACAGGATGCTTTGGAAAAGATGATTTCCATGGATGAAACCGCAGGATATCTTGGCGAATGTGCTTTGATCGACTGCAAATCTCCCATCAATGAAATGGGAATTCTGTTCTATAATACACTTTATGATGAAAATGCAAGCTGTCATGTTGCTCTGGGCCGCGGCTTTGAAAATTGTATTGCAGATTATGAAAAATATACCCGGGAAGAACTTCAGGAAATGGGAATCAATGACAGTATGATCCACGTTGATTTCATGATTGGAACGAATGATCTTGATATTACCGGGATCACAGAAAACGGCGAAAAGATACCAGTCTTCCGCAACGGCAGCTGGTGTTTCTGAGCTGGAATGAAAAAGAAAGGTTTTTGATTTTATGAGTACAGATTTTTACGTGAAACTGGTTTTGTTTGCGCTTGGAGCATTTCTGATCGGTGGAATTCCCTTCGGGTTTATTATCGGGAAACTGAACGGAAAAGATATCCGGAAGGAAGGCAGCTGCAATATCGGTGCGACAAATGTCACCCGTGTTGTTGGAAAATGGTGGGGGAAACTCTGTTTTCTGCTGGATTTTCTGAAAGGGGCACTTCCCGTGACTGCCGCATTGCTGTGCAGTAAAGGGGAAGATACACTCGGAATTCTTCCGGCGGTGACCGCGTTTCTTGTGGTTGCCGGACATATCTGGCCGGTGTATTTGAAATTCAAAGGAGGAAAAGGTGTTGCGACTGCTGCGGGAGCATTTCTTCCTCTCAGCTGGGCGGCGCTGGTGACTGCTCTGATTGTCTGGGTTCTGGTATTTCTCACAACCCGTTATGTCTCTCTTGCAAGCATTTCAGCTGCTGTAATTTTTGCAATTACTGCTGTATTGTTCTATATTCTGTTTCCGTCGATCGCGTTGATTCCCGGCTATCCTGCCGGAAAAGTATGTTTGATCCCCATCATTCTGCTTTCTGTTCTGACGATTGTCAAACACCGTTCCAATATAGTTCGTCTGATGAATGGCACAGAGAACAGATTTGAAAAAGGGAAGAAAGCATGAGTAAGGCAACTGTTCTTGGTGATGGCGGATGGGGGACTGCTCTTGCTCTCGTTCTGCTTTCCAATGGACATGATGTAACTCTTTGGGGGCGATCCCCGGAAAAATTGGAAAATATCCGGAACACCCGTGAAAACAAATATTTGAAAGGGGTTGTGATCCCGGAAGAATTGAAGTTGGAATCTGATCCGGAAAAAGCACTTGCAGATACAGATTTGGTCGTGTTGGCAATTCCTTCTCAATTTCAACGGGAAACGCTGGCGCAGTTCCGTAATATTCTTGATTCGGGAAAGTATCCTGTGGCAGATGCTGCAAAAGGTATTGAGAACGGTTCTCTTAAGCGGATGAGTGAAGTTTTTGAGGAACTTTTCGGGAATACAGAAAATTATGTTGTTCTTTCCGGCCCCAGTCACGCCGAAGAAACTGCCAGAGGAATTCCGACAGCTGTGGTTGCGGCATCCCGGAACCGGATGGCTGCCGGTAAAGTCCGGGATTTTTTCATGTCGGAAACGTTCCGGGTTTATACTGCTGATGATGTTACCGGAGTTGAACTGGGCGGGGCTTTGAAAAATGTGCTTGCTATTGCTGTTGGAATTTGCGACGGCATGAACTTCGGCGATAATACAAAAGCTGCACTTATGACCCGTGGAATTGCTGAGATGGCACGGTTGGGAAATGCTCTGGGGGGAAGGAAAGAAACTTTTGCAGGACTCTCCGGTGTAGGAGATTTGATCGTAACCTGTATGAGCAGACACAGCAGAAACCGGTTTGTCGGGGAATCTCTCGGGCGGGGAAAAACTCTGGAAGAAATACGTTCAGAGATGGGCGGTTCTGTGGCAGAGGGTGTAAAAACTGCAATATCTGCTTATGAGCTTGCCCGGGAATGCGGTGTTGAAACCCCTTTGGTCAATGCTGTATATAATGTGCTGTATCATGGTCTTCAGCCGGAAAAAGCTGTCTATGAACTTATGACCCGTTCGGCAAAACAGGAAAATTTATAAAGGATAAGAAAATGTTGAATGACCGCAGATATATGAGAAGAAATCCGGAAGAGGATGCCCGCGGCGGTGTCCATGCAATGTTCGGTCTGATCATTGCAAATGTCGTTGTATATATCATCCAGCACATGATGTCCGGGGCTGATCTGGCGGAGGCGTTTGCACTCTCGGTTCCCGCTGCAAAACAGTTTGAGATATGGCGGTTTTTTACCGCAAGTTTTCTCCATGGCGGATTTATGCACATGTTCTTCAATATGTTCGGGCTTTATATTTTCGGAAGTCTTGCGGCACCGCTTCTGGGGGCAAAACGTTTTCTTCTGCTTTATCTGATTTCCGGAACATTGGGAAATATTTTATGGTTTTTCATCAACTGGAACAATGATCATTTTGCATTGATTGGAGCAAGCGGAGCTGTTATGGGGGTGATTCTTGCTTCCGCAATGATTCTGCCGGATATTCCGATGATGCTTCTGTTCATTCCGTTTCCAATCAAGTTGAAAACACTGGCAGTTGTCTATATTCTGCTGGATTTGTTCGGTCATATTGGAAATCCAGGAAGTTCCACGGCGTTTCTTGTTCATATTTTCGGAGCCGTCTGCGGATATCTTTTTATGCTTATTTTTGCGAAAGACCGGATTGCGTGGGATCCGCTGAAAGCCCTTTTCGGAGCAAAGAAGAACGATGGATTACCGCCCGGATGGGAGGTTACGCCGCCCCGGGATTCCGGAACCGTTTCCCGTGCAGAAGTGGAACGTCTGTTGATCAAACTGTCCCGTCAGGGAATTAATGCGTTGACGGAAGAAGAACAGGAAATCCTGCGGAAAGCGCGGGAAGAAATGATGAATCACCGTTAAAGGAGAAATATCATGGAAGAACACAGACCGGCTGTCGCGCCTGAAAAGGGTATAACACCTGCTCAGATCGTTATTCTTTGTCTGTTATTGATATTTGTTCCGCCTGCAGGCCTTGTTTATGCCGGTTGGTTGATTGCCGGTAAAAAAGGTTTGGCTTGCGGCTGCGGATGTCTGTTGCTGCCTGTTTTGCTTCTTCTGCTTTACATTTGGCTTGTCAATATTTCCGAAACAGGAGAAATGGAACAGAGTGTTGACTGGCTGAAAGAGGAAGATGCCTCGGAAATTTCTTATTATATAAGTCATGTCTGGACTGCGTATGAGTATAAAACCAGCGAGGAGAATTTTCTGAAACATGCCAATCCTGCCTGGAGATTCAAAGAGATCAAGGAACCTGTAACAGTTTCAAGATATCTTCTGATGACAAAATATAAAGGGAATCCTTGCGGTGGAACCATGCATGAATCTAAGGCTGTTGTTAAAAACGGGATTTATGCAGAAGAACGCTGGAAAAACGGTGGCGGCTACATTGCAGTATATGACCGGGATACCGGAAAAGCGTATATTCAAAGAAGTGCCCGTTAAAAGAGGCAATTTCAAAAGTCCGGCAAACTTTGGCTGAAAAGAGATTGCTGATGAGATGGAAATGGCAGTTTGAGCGTGGCTACTCAAAGAGTAACCACCGAAAACGCTCCATTTTCAGATCTCTGCAAGAATTTTCAGACATTTTTGAAGACTTTTGAAATTACCTCAAAAATCAGAATTTTTCAGATTTTTTTATTTTTCAGCTTGCATTTTTCAAAATACATGGTATATTACGGTTAATCATTAAGAAATACGACTGCGGAGTTGTAGCTCAATTGGTTAGAGTGCCACCCTGTCACGGTGGATGTTGCGGGTTCGAGTCCCGTCAATTCCGCCATTTTTATTTCTTTTGATTCCTCAAGCGGAGTTGTAGCTCAATTGGTTAGAGTGCCACCCTGTCACGGTGGATGTTGCGGGTTCGAGTCCCGTCAATTCCGCCATTTTTTTTATCTTTATTCCA
>JAFVTF010000059.1 GCA_017503375.1 Lentisphaeria bacterium
ACTTGAGGAGGGGAAAAAGCCCTTTACAGGAAAGGACTTTTTTCCCCTCCTCAAACTCCACCCCTTTTTTCCAAACCTTTTTGCGGCATTCCGATTTTTACGATGTAAAAATCGAAATGCCATCTTAAAGTTGAAATAGCAGAAGGATTTTTCAACCTGTATGGGGAACAGCGCTGAAAAAAAAAGCTGAAGACTGATTTTTTCAGGGAAGATTTCTTGAATCCGGGAAATCTTCCCTGAATTATTTTCTGCACACTCTTTTTCCATACACTCTGAAAATATCCGTTCGAAATGAAAAATATAACAAAAAAACTGTAAAATCTTCGATTTTTCACTGGAAAAAAAAAGATTATGGATTACAGTACCAACGTTGCCAATTTTTAATTTTGAGGAGTACTTCAGCATGTTCATGTTTCTTTATAACATTTTATTTCCCTTTGTTTTTATCTTTTTCCTCCCGGCTCTGCTCTGGAAGTATATCCGGCGTCCGGGGGAAAAATCCAATTACAAAGAACGGTTCGGGAAATTTTCCAGAGAAAAACTGGAACGGCTCTATCCATTCCGCGGCTGTGTCTGGCTCCATGCGGTAAGCGTGGGAGAAACCAATCTTGCATTGACAATGCTGGATGCCTGGATCAAGGAAGAACCGAACCGGAAATTTGTACTGTCCACCACCACAACCACCGGACAGGAAATTGCGAAGAAACGTCTGCCTCCCGGAGTGGAACTGATCTTCTGTCCGATTGACTTTTTACCCTATGTGGCAAAAACATTTATGATTCTCCGGCCTTCCGCTCTGGTTATTTTTGAAACAGAACTTTGGCCGAATTTGATCAACTGCGCAAAAATTTACAATATTCCCATTGCGCTTGTCAACGCAAGAATGTCTGATCATTCTTTCCCCGGCTACAGAAGATTCCGCTTCTTTTTCGGTTCCATCATCCGTAAATTTGATGCGATTTGTGTTCAAACGGAAACCGATAAAGAACGTTTTCTCACCGTTGCACCGGATATGAAAGATAAAGTTTCTGTTTGCGGCAATATCAAATTTGATCAACATGCTCCGGCACACTTGAAAGTCCCGGATCTTTCTCAGTGGTTCGGCTGCGCAAAAGGTCCATTTGTTATCGCAGCCAGTACTCATCCGGAAGAAGAAGTTTTTATCGCTTCAGCATTTCAGAAAGTCAGAAAAAATCATCCGGAAGCCCGTCTTCTGGTAATACCCCGCCATGCAGAACGGGGAGCCGTTTTGAAAAAATCTCTCTCCGATCTCGGTTTGAAGGTTTTCCGGAAATCCACCGATCAGGAAATTCCGGCTGATACCGACTGTCTGCTGGCTGATACAACAGGAGAACTGCAAGGCTTTCTGGCAGCCTCTGACATCGTTGTTATGGGAAAAACCCTTGCCGGAAATACGGAAGGGCAGAATATTATTGAACCTGCTATGCTGGGGAAAGCCATCATCTGCGGTATGGAATTGAAAAACTTCCGTCAGGCATTGGAAATTCTGATAAAAGCCAATTCTGTGATCCGGGTTGCCAATGAACAGGAATTGGTGTCTGCTATGGAAAAACTGATGTCAGATGTAACATTCCGGACTGATTTGGGAAAACGGGCTCAGGATGCGATCGCTGCCAATAACGGAGCAACAGCAAAGAATCTTGAGGCTTTGAAAAAGTTACCCTTCGGGGAACAAAAATGAATCCGGAATTTTCCAATACAGAGGAAACCGATGAGCAATTCATGCGGGAGGCTTTGAAAATAGCCGGAATCGCCGCAGATGCCGGAGAAGTTCCAATCGGAGCAATCGCTGTATTGGATGGAAAAATTATCGGAAAATCCGGGAATCTGGTGGAACAGAAAAAAAGTGCCTTTGCCCATGCGGAAATGCTGGCGATGGAAGAAGCCGCAAAGATGATCGGAGACTGGCGGTTGGAAGGTGTGACCGTTTATGTCACCAAAGAACCATGTGCGATGTGTGCCGGAGCAATGGTCAACGCCAGAGTTGCGAGAGTGGTTTTCGGATTGCAGGACCCTCGTTCCGGATGTGCAGGAGGAGCTTTGGATATCACCGGTTTTTCCGGCATGCTTCATCAAGTTCAGGTAACTGGCGGCATTTTGGAAGAAGAATGCCGCTGTTTGATTCAGGAGTTCTTCAGAAAGGTTCGTAAAAAATGAAAAAAGTTTGGTTTATTGCATTATCAGTTCTGATTCTTTGTTCAGCTTGTACCAGCACAAAACAGGCACAGCCAGCCCCGCCGAAAAGCCCGAAAGAAGAAAAAGATATGGACGTTCAGGTGGAACTGCTTTCTCTCATGCAGCTCATGGAATTTGTCCGCACCCATTACGTTGATGAAGATAAAGTGACGTACAAACAGCTGATTCAAGGTGCCATGAAGGGGATGCTGAACAATCTGGACCCCCACAGTAATTATGAAACACCACGGAATTTCTCATTCACGATGGCTGGCACCAGGGGCAGTTTCGCTGGAATCGGTGCAACAGTCCGGAAGAATGATGACGGTGAAATGGAGCTTGTAAAGGTACTTCCGAAACACTCTGCAGATAAAGCCGGACTCAAGAAAGGAGATATTCTTCTCTCCGCAGACGGGTTCTCTTTCAAGGATAAAAAGCTGGATGAATGTGTGAGCAAGCTCCGCGGCAAACGGGGAACCTCTGTTATCTTGAAAATCCGCAGAAACAAACAGGAAAAAGAAATCGTCGTAAAACGCGATATCGTCAAAACACCGTCAATCGTCAACCGGGGGATTATTCAGGATAAAATCGGCTATTTCCGGATCAATCAGTTCACCTCCACAACCGCCGAAGAACTTGATGAATATCTCAAACAGTATGGGAAAAAGATTGACCGATTGATTGTGGATTTACGTTTCAATCCCGGCGGACAGCTTCAGGAAACAGTGGAAGTGTTAAGCCGTTTTCTGGAAAAAGGACTTCTGATTGTCTCTGTTGAAGGACGTTCCGAAGGAAAGGTAGTTCATGAAGCTGTTGCGTGTAAAAAATACAGAGAACTTCCCATTGCAGTATTGATCAACGAACATTCTGCCAGCGCCTCGGAAATCTTTGCCGGATGCATGAAAGATTACAAACGCGGTATTGTTATCGGAACAAAATCGTTCGGGAAAGGCTCAGTTCAAAGAATTTATCCCATGCCGGACGGCGGAGGTGCAAGAATTACAATCGCAAAATATTACACTCCAAGCCGCAACGTAATTCACGGAAAAGGAATTATGCCGGATGTGGTCGTAAAACTCAAAGAGAATGAAAAGCGGGCTCTTGCTGAACACATCATGAAAGACGATGAAAAACCGCTGCCAATCAAAGATAAAGGTTATAAAGATATTCAATTGGAAAAAGCTGTTCAAATCGTCAAAGGTTTGAAAAACTTCCGGATGAGCAAATAAAAATGCTCTGTTCCAGACAAAGGTTGTACTTGAGGAGGGGAAAAAGCCCTTTTGAGGAAAGGTCTTTTTCCCCTCCTCAAACTCCACCCCTTTTTCCCAAACCTTTTTGCGGCATTCCGATTTTTGCGACGCAAAAATCAAAATGCCATCTTTGGGATAGAACAGAGGAAAGACTTAACAACCTGTATGGGGAACAGAGCAAATAAAAAAGGAAATTCACCATGAAAATCGATTTACATGTTCACACATCGGAACTTTCCCTTTGCGGAAAACTTACACTCGAAGAGACCATTTCTCTTTACAAAAAAACTGATTATGATGCTATCGTTGTCGCAGATCATTTCACAGCAGATACCGGAGAAGTCCATCTTTCCCGGGGAATTCCGGACTATGTTGAATATTACTTTGAACACAGGAATATTGCTGTGGAACTGGGCAAAAAATACGGATTCCTGGTTTTACCCGGATGTGAATTGCGGTTCAAAGAAAATATCAACGATTATCTCGTTTACGGCTTGACTCTGGAACATGTTAAAATGAGACCGGATATTTTTGACATGAAGCCTGCCGCTTTTTCTGAGTTTGCCAGAGAAAACGGGATTCTCTTCTATCAGGCACATCCCTTCCGGAACGGAATGACTGTTGTCAATCCGGATTGTCTTTTCGGGATTGAAGTAATGAACGGACATCCCCGGCATGACAGCAGAAACGACATTGCACAGCAATGGGCAGAAAAATATGGACTGCACAGAATCGGCGGTTCAGATTGTCATCAGACCGAAGATGTTGGTTCTTCCGGTATTATGACAGATTATCCTGTTAAAAATATTGATGATTTGATCCATGTTCTGAAAAATGATCTTTATTCTATTTTCTGCAACCGTATTTAAATGATTTCACAAAAAAAAATCCTTTCCTGAATTTTTACGTTCGGGAAAGGATTTTTCGTACAGCAAGATAAACGTTATGCAATGCGTCCTGTACGGATGACTTCTTTCATCCACTCAGCACTGAGCTTTGGTGTTCTTTCCAGTGTGGCATAATTCACATAAAGATATCCGAAACGGGGACGGAATCCATGATGCCATTCCAAATTATCCATGAGAGACCAATGGAAATATCCCTTGACAGGAATACCTTCCCGGACAGCTTTTGCCATATAAAGCAGCTGAAGTCTCAAATGTCTGATGCGTTCATCATCATAGACATGACCATCTTCTTCCAGTTTATCTGTTTCTGAACGCTTTCCATTTTCCGTAATATAAATGGGCAAACCGTACAGTTCGTATGCGATTCTGCTGCCCCAGTACATTGCAGCCGGTTCAAAATAGAAGTCTGCAATACCTGTCTGACGTTTCAGGTCAGTCTCCTCAAAGATGTGATATCCTTCTTTGGTTTCAGGAGCCGGACGGAGCCGTTTTCCAAAATAAATATTCAATCCGAGCCAATCCAGTTTCTGTCCGATGATCTTCATATCATCATCGGTAAAGACCGGAGCATCTGCGCCTTCTTTTTCCAGATAGCAATCCAGATACTTTCCTTCCATGACAGCGGTCAGGAAGTGTGCATTGACTTCGCGGAAAGCCTTTTTTGCAGCAGCCACATATTCCGGTGTATCAATCAGCGGAACCATGAAGGAGGAGTTTTCTGCGAGAGAAATCTTTGCATCGGCATCAGCCGCGCGCAAAGCACTGACAGCTGTTCCGTGAGCCAGCAGCAGATGATGACGAATCTGATTGACCCGTTTTTTCTCAAGTTTCAAACCGGGAGCGATCAGCCCCATGCTGTAAGCAACATCAGAAGCCGCAAGGAATTCGTTGGTTGTACAGTAATATTTGATCAAACCTTTGAATTCTTCCCCGATTTTGGAAGCATATTCACCGAAATATTTGACAGTTTCACGGGATTCCCAGCCGCCGAACTCTTTCTGCAAAGCAAGGGGCAAATCCCAATGATAAAGCGTAACATATGGTTCAACACCATTCTTCAGAAGGGTTTCACATACGCGTTTGTAATGGTCAATCCCTTTCTGGTTTACTTTGCCGTAACCATCCGGGAAAATCCGGCTCCATGCCAATGAAAAACGGTAGCCGTTCAAGCCGATATTTTTCATATGGGCGATATCTTCCGGATAACGGTGGTAGTGATCGCAAGCGACATCGCCATTCACATCATCGCGCATTGCGCCGGGGCGTTTTTCAAATTCATTCCAGACGGACGCGCCTTTGCCATCTTCAAAAGGCGCACCTTCCACCTGATAACTGGCAGTGGCACTTCCCCATACAAAATCTTCGGGAAAATCACGGTACATGTTCATTATTTACCTCCTTGGGGGATTAATTCGACTGCATCAACGTACAGTGCATTCAAATTTTTCGGATTGTTGGCAGCTTTGACAGTGATCATCTGATAGCGGACACCGTCTTTGTATTTCAGGATATGAGGATAATCAATCCAGACCCACTGGTTGTCAGGAAGATCTTTCAAGCTGACCTTCAGGGCCGGTGCACAATTATCACCGCCCCAGTTATTCTTGTTGAAATAGCTGAATCCAATGATTGCAGCATCACCGGTATTGCCTTTTTTGCTGACTTTGATACGGACTCTTGCACGGTAGGTCTTCATTTTTTCCACATCATCGAAGAATTCGCTGACACGGAAAATCATGCTCTGTCCGAGAGTCCAGTTCTTACCGGGTTTCTGCACAGCACAACGCTGAGCAAGACTTGTCACATCATCTGCAAAGCTGAATGTTTTGTGTCCGGCATCAAGTCCGGTTGCCGGCAACCGGATACCGTCAGAGGCTTTAACCGGAGTCAATTCAATCGCATCGAACCGCAAAGACTCAATGTTATTGGGGTTGTTCGCCACTTTCACAGCAAGGATTTGATAACGGATATCTGCCTTATATTTGAGAATATGGGGATATTCAACCCAGACCCATTCGTTATCCGGCAGATTTTTCAGCGGAATCGTCAGTGCAGGCGCACAGTTTCCTCCGCTCCAGTTCTGCTTGTTGTAGTAACAGAAGCTGATTACAGCGGCATTGCCGCGGTTACCTTTTTTCCTGGCTTTCAAACGGACTCTTGCACGGAACATCTTGGTTTTATCTTTTTCAAGTTCTGTGATCCGGTAGTTCATGGATTGTCCGAGTGTCCAGTTCTTTGTGGGCAGCTGTTCTGCACAGCGTTTGGTCAGAGCTGTTTCATCCTGCACGACCTTGAAGGTGCGGTGTCCATTGGGAAGGGTATGAGCCATTCTGGTGGAAGCTCCATCCGTCAGGGAAGTGACTGGAGCCTTCTGATCTTCCAGCAATGTCTTGATTCTTTCAAAGGTGGTATTGCGGAATTTCGGTTTGCGGCGTTTGGGAAGGAACTTGAGATCAGTTGCCATATAACGTTCCCCTGCCATACGGGTTTCCGGAGCAAGATCCTGTGCAAGATTCAGCAAAGCAACAGGCTTCCAAATTCCGGCAGCAAGACGGTCTTTGAAAACTTTTACTTTCAATTCATGCTTTCCGGGCTTGAGACGTTCCGGTAAATGCATGTAGAACCCGCGGTTCCATTCGTTGTCGGTCTTCTTGCCCATGAACTTTCCGTCAATATAGATTTCAACGGTTCCATCAACACAGGAGAAATAGAAACTCAAATCATCATTGCGGAGTTTTTCATCTACAGTGAAATCAACTGCATACCAGGCGGTTCCGCGATAATCTTTGTAGGGTTCCTGTTTTGTCCAGAAATCATCTGTCCGGACATTTCCCCAGGACGATGAGTCATCTGTGGGCTTGACGGACTTGTCCGGATCGGTCTTGAACCGCCAGACGACCGGGAACGCAGCAACGCGGCGTTCTGTGTTCATGGCATTGGTCAAACGCAGATACCACATAGGCATGTGCATGACAGCAACATGAAGTTTCAACTGCTCTGTTTCTGCAAGTTTTTCTGCATCATAGAGAACCTTGTCCATCTTGTCGATGAACTCAGGAGTATAGGCATGACGATATGCCGGAGCTCCGCGCAGTGTCAGCGGAGTATCCCGCTTTGCATCAACAAAGTTGTAATGATAATCGTGGATTGCCTTGATGTATTCCAAAACTTTCGCGCCGCCTTTGCCATAGTAAAGATGACAGAACTCTTCCACACATTTCTTGATATCGGTTGTTGCAGGACGCCACAGATATTTGGAAATGATGTAGCTGCGGAGTTCTTTCATTTCTATACCGGCAGACTGGGGAGATTCACAGAACATACCGCGCATTCCATATTTGGTGAGAACCGGGAAATTCATGGCAATCCCTGCAAGGTCCGGATGCGGTGTAATGGCATCGTTGAAGTTTCCGGCATAGTACCAGACATAGAACGGAGTTCCATGGTTGATCCAGCCTTTCAGACAATCCAGCTGATAGGTATTGACCTTGCTCTGTTTATCTTCCAGAGAACGGGCATTATCCATGCGGATCGGAGCATAACGGATCACAATGTTTTTGCGGAGTGCGGTTTTTCCGGGCTTGAGCGTGGGACCGTAAGCCAGAGTGGAAAATATAACATTGGGGTATTCTTTGGAGATATCATCGGAAACAGCGTTCAGGAAGCGGTACATGGTTCCGCCGGGCGTTCCTTCTTCTTTGTTGATCGCTTCGCACTTGTCGCACTGACAAACCTGGTCATGGTCATGATAGTCGACGGGGAAGAAGATCTGATCATCTGGATCAGAATTCCGGTTGGCGAAATAACCTTTGAGAATGCGGCGCATTTCTGCAACGATAACATTTTTCACTTCCGGATTGCTCAAACAGGGAAGAGATTCAAATTTCCCATGAGGATGCTGTTTGGCTCGTCTGGCACCGTCACGGAATGCAAAATATTCCGGATGATCTTTGAAATATTTTTTGTGGGGCATGAGTTTGTGCAGATTGTGAACGAATCCGCCCAGGTGTTTGAGTCCGCCGACTTTTCCGCCCATGGGAATGTACCCCCAGACAGAGTTGAGACGCTGACGGACTGCCCAGATACTCTCCAGCTTTTCACCGTTTATATCGCCATCACCGCAGTTGATGATGTTACGGTAATCAAAGGGCGGTTCATATTTGTAGGATTCCACATCGACTTTAACGGTTGTCTTTTTGGGTACGTGGGTGTAATCAAACGCCAAAAAGCGGACGCCCAGCTTTTCATCAAGGAAATCATACACGCCGTAAAGGGTTCCGCGCGCGATTTTACCGCGGAACTGAATGGATTCTCCATCACGGAGAACAGTAAAACCTTCGTGATTCGATACTTTCAGATTGGCAGGGATCGCAGCATTTCGGTTTGTTTCTCCGATAACAAGCTCATATTTTCCTTTGGCAGTATTATCGGAAACGATCTTGAAATCTGTTCCGGTCATCTGTTTCAAGAATGAAGACAATTCCTGCGCAGCATACTTGACCTGTTTTGCAGGTTTTGCAGCAATGACAATTTTGTAATCCGTCTTGCCGCCCTTAGCGAGAGTCAGTTCTTTTGCTTGCGTACTGAGCATGGCAGATACCCCCAGTGCAACGGTTAAAAGTTGTTTGATGTTCATAGAATGTAAAACTCCTTGCGTTTTATATCTTAATAACTGAATTTGTTATCCTGGAAAAATCTTGCTTTGTAGATTTTTGCATTGGGCAGGAAACAACGCTTGGAACTTTCCGGATCATGGGGGAAATAAAGAGATTCTGCCCACCAGCGTTCCTGAGGTTTCTGCATCATGATTTTTCCGTTGAAACTGTCAATACTCTTGATTGCTTTGAGTTTGCTGTAATTGGTAAATTTACAGGTTTCCGGATCAAAAAGGGAAATTCCGAGGTTGTAGGTGAGAAAAAGTTTTCCATCGTGAGTCGGGAAAAGATCATGACAGTTGAGCTTTATGTAAGCATCCCGGAAAATTGTTGTCTTGAGCGTGATTCCATAGGTTGCAACAAACTCAAGACGGGGATTTTTTGCATCGGAAATATATTTCCATTTTGTAATACCGAAAAGTCCGCTGGACCAGAGGCACTGGCGTTTTTTGTCCCAGACAACGCCGTGAGCATCGGGAGCAAGAACCCGGAAAAAGGGAGTAGCCCCGGGTTTCGCAGGATCAAACTTTTTGATATTGTAAAGTTTCAGATAATGTCCTTCACTGGAAGCTGTCACCACGTTGCCATCGGGAAGCAGTTCTGCTGAATGGGGATTGGATCTGGGATAGACGTGCCAGATGATCTTTTTATCTTTAATACGGACCAGCAGAACTCCGCCGAGAGAGTCCACGCAAAGCAGATGGGTTTTATCAAGCACAACTTTTACATCACTGGGAGCCAGCCAGAGATCATCGCATTTGCGTTTTTCCGGATCGTTCACACAGGGCTGCTGCATGATGGGATCAAGTTTCGGATTGAAACTCCAGATTTTTGCCTCCGGCGTTCTCCAATCTTTATTGAAATCCATAATTGCCCATTCTGATGTTCTCTGATTTCCAATAACAATCATACAATCCACCTCTGATTTATCTGCCAGAGCTGAATCCGGCATAACAATACTTAATGCCGTAACAGCAGCACCGATTAACCCCTTCTTCATTATTTTGAGATTCCTTTCCTGTTTTATCTCAAAGAATTTTTAATTGTCATTTTGAAACACT
Organism: Lentisphaeria bacterium; assembly: GCA_017503375.1. Lineage (GTDB taxonomy): Bacteria > Verrucomicrobiota > Lentisphaeria > Victivallales > UBA1829 > SIG79. Next base: position 10,071 of record JAFVTF010000059.1, read on the forward strand.
TTTTTTGCCCAGGTCGGATAGTTCCATATATCGACATAACCGGTCTTCGGCTGATACCAAATGTAATTGGCTGCATGTACCGCACCATCAACACTCAGCCAGTTCAAACCATAAGTATGTGCATTATACGGCTTGAGGTCAAAGTAGGCTCCGATAATCGATCTGCGGTAATACTTATCGGTATAAACATTTTTGACTTTACTGTACTTCCAGCAGTCTGCAAGCAAAGGTGTGGTCGCGGCATCTTTCAAAAGAGTGGACAGTTTGAGTCTGTATATGGTATCTGTTGCAGAATACTTGATTCTTCCATTATAACCGTAAGACAGCGGAATATAATACTTGTTGGTTGCATCATATTCTTCAAAGGTCGTTGTATCGGAAGGACATTTGAAAAGTTTAAGCACACCGGGATTGGGAAATTTTGTATACCCCTTTGTCGTTGTGATTTTCGCGATATAGCCATTGCTTGCCAAAGTGTGTCCCCACAACAGGGCGTTGCTCCCCTGATCGGCAGGGACCAGATTATCGTCATAATCAACTGTATAAGAAGAAATTGCCAAACCCAGTTGTTTTTGATTTCCAATACAATTCGTGGCTTGCGCTTTTGCTTTTGAAGAATTCAAAGCCGGCAGCAGCATCCCTGCAAGAATCGCAATGATTGCAATCACGACCAAAAGTTCAATCAATGTGAAACGCAAATAGTTTACGCCATTACGATGGTGCAGAATTTCTTTTCTCAATCTAAACACTTTTCTCTCCTCTCATATTTATTTTTTATCTTAATTGAAAATTCCGGATCCGTTCTTCCATTTCAGCACAATTTTCCAGGAAGAAACAACCGTCGGCGACCTGTTTCAAATGCCATGCCGGATCAGTCTGACGCAAGCCGAGCCCCAGCTGATAACTGGTTTCAAATATCAAGAGCGGATCGTTTTTCATCGCCTTGATCGCACCCATAACAGCAGTCCAGTTGATGATCCCCTGCCCCGGGAACCAGTGTTTTTCATCAATGCCGTCATAATCACTCAAATGGAAAGCCCGGATATACGGGGAAAGCTGCCCGATGATTTCCGGCAATTCTTCATATCTGCTCATGACATGATTCACATCCATACAAATCCCCACATGGTGATGGTCAAAACGGGAAGCAACTGCCAACAGTTCTTCCGGGCAATTTCCGACACATCTCCGGGGCAGATATTCCACGTTGAAAGAAAAGTTCAGCTCTTCTGCCAACGGCATCAATTCTTCCAGGGTTCTGCAAACTTGATCCACACGGGCAGGATGTTCTTCCAATGGCGGTTCCATACTGCAATGCAATGTCGCTTCAGGAGCCATCAGATCAGCATTTTCCCGGATCATTTCTGCAAACCGACGGGAAACATCTTTCCGGAGCTCCTCATCAACAGCAGAAGGATCCCAGGATTTTCCACCGCCCATGAACGGAAGATGGATGCTTGCAATTTCTGCTGTTCCTGCCGTTTTTAATTCCCGGGCAACGATACCATGAATCTTGCTCAACTCAGAATCTTCCACAAACGGAAAAAAGGAAAGTTCGACTCTTTTCACCTTGGATTTTTCAAAAGCTGCAGCATATTCCCGCGCTCTCTCAAAAGTTTCGCCGAAATTATTGATCGATACTGCATACCTGTTCATGAAAAAAACACTCCTCTCCTGTTTTTTAGTTCTTGAGGTAATTTCAAAAGTCTGGGACCTTTGAAATTGCCTCTCTTTACCAAAAATTATAACACAAAGTTTAAATTTTTGCAAGTGTCAAAATATAATATTTATTTGCAATATATTTATCAAAATCTTACTGTCATCACCTTTTTATTACTTGAGATTTATTATGAAGACCGTTTTTACACTAAGACTGAAAAATATCTTTCATGCGTGAATCAAGAAAAAACAGTGTTAAAAAATAATATTTTTTCTGTTTATATATTGAAAATGTAAAAAAAATGATTATATTAACCACAAATTGATAAAATAATCATCTTTCCTGATAGAAAAGGAGCATAAAATGCTGGATTTGCCAGGTTCCGTTGAATTGCTCGGAGTGTGTTATTATGCCCCCCGCGAAAATATGCAGACGATTCCCAATATTGTTCCGCCTGATGTTTTTTATATAGAAATCGTTCTGAGCGGAGAAATTAAATATGGAGACTTGAATGAACGTCGGCTCTGCCGCAGAGGAATGATCCTGTGGCATCAGGGCGGCGATGAAACAATCTGGAGATCCGATGGAAAGGCTTTTACAAGTTTCGCGATGCGCTTCCGTTTGCTGACGCCATGGAACAGACCGGGACATTTCGGCGAATGGAAAAATCTTGACACGCTGGACGATTTCGTCGTGGATACCATGCAGAGACATTTCGATCCGGAAGTCGATAAAAGGATTTTCGGAAATTATCTCATTAACCGGCTTTTCTGGGAATTTTATGCCTCGACAATTATCACCAACAGACCGGATCTCCCCCTGCCCCTGGCAAAAGCTATGACTCTGCTGCAAAATGAAGATGTCGCAGCTATCACAGTTGCAACGATTGCCCGGAGCGTTCAAGTCAGTGCTCCGCACTTGAATTTGCTGTTCCGGAAATATCTGGATACAACTCCTCACAGCTATCTTCTGCAATTACGGTTGAAACGTGCCAGAGTTTTATTGTCAAACACAGACCAGCCCATTAAAAATATTGCTGAACTTTGCGGTTTCAACTGCAAAGAATCATTTTACAGAGTCTTCCGGGCTGAACAGGGAATCACACCAGCTGCATACAGAAAACGAAACCGTGTCTTACAAAATACATAATAAAAGGAGATTGAATTATGGCATTTCTGCTCAATGAAGATTTTGAGAATTTTGCAGCACACCGTCCCCCGGATGAATTGAGTGAATACGGAATCAGAAAACAGCTGGAACTCTATTCCTCCGGCGGGGAAAATATTCTGATCTATAACGGTAACGGACAGAAAGCTGTTTTCGACAGTGAAGTTTTTGATCCGCTCTGGAAAGGTCTGGATATCAGAGATGACGGAAGCGTTTTTTATCGGGGAAAAGAAGTTCCAAATGTTCCACTCCCCTTCAAAAACAATGCTCTGAATACAAAAATTCTTTTTGAAAATGTAAAAGATCCGTTCGGAATGAGGATCGAATACGGCAGAAAACTCGGACAGAAAGTTTATCTCAGCATGAGAATGAACGATGTCCACTGGGTTGAAAATATCGACTGCACGATGGTCAGCGATTTCTGGCGGGAACATCAGGATTGCCTGACGGCTTCCTATACCCATCCCGGTCAATGGTGGTTCCACACCTTTGATTATGCGAAACCGGAAGTCTACAACTATCATCTGGCTCTTGTCAAAGAATATCTGACCCGTTTTGATCCCGATGGTTTTGAACTGGACTGGATGCGGACACCTTACTATTTTGAACCCGGCTGGGAAATGGAAAATGCAAAAATCCTCACGCAGTTCATGCGGGATGCAAAAAAAATGGCAGAAGACTGCGCAAAACGGAACGGACACCCTGTTGCCGTAACTGTCCGTGTTCCATCCCAGCCAGATGATGCCAGAAGAATGGGGTTTGATGTCCCGGCATGGGTAAAAGAAAAACTCATTGACCGGGTCGTTCTGACCTCTTACTGGGGAGCCACAGATTTTGATATCCCGCTGGAACTCTGGCGCGCTCTTCTGGGAAATGAAATCAAAATCACCGCCGGTATGGAAATTCTCTGTAAAGGAAAAATAACAGATAACTCAGACTTTTTCAATGATGCAGCCGTTGTTTTCGGTTATGCGTCATCCTATTATTACAGAGGTTCAGACGATATCTATCTTTTCAATCACATGGATGCCTCCACTGGTATGAGAGATCCCGAAGGTTTCCGCAAAGTCCTGAAAAATCTCGGAGAGAAAGAAAAGACATTCAAACAGAAACGCCGCCATGTAGTTTCATACACTGATACTCTTGCAAAAGCAATTGGAATCCCAATCAGTCCGGTTCTTCCCCTTACCATTTCAGCCTGGAACAAATTCATCCGGATCAATCTGGGTGCAATGGTTAAAAACCGCAATGCAAAACTTGTCATTTCCTGCGAAAACGGTTTGCCGGAAGAAGTCCGCTGCGGAAAAATAATCTGTGAAAAAACAGAAGAACTTTTTGCGGATAAACTGCCCGGAAATATCAAAGAACCGGTCGTCTACCGGATTCCGGATGAAGCTTTGAAAGAAGGAGACAATGTTTTTTCATTTGTCGGAAAAGATAACAGACTTCTCTGGTGTGAAATCGACCTGGATGAAGCGTAAGATCCGATCTGCCCTTTTTCTGAAACATTTTTTGAATGATTGTTTGACATTTTAGAAATTGCGATTATATTAAACAGTGATTTTAACCATAAACAATTTGTCATTATGAAGATAACAGGGGTGTTCATGGGCATCATGAAAAGCAAGCAAGCAAGC
>JAFVTF010000060.1 GCA_017503375.1 Lentisphaeria bacterium
AATTTGGCTGAAAAGAGATTGCTGATGAGATGGAAATGGTAGTTTGAGTGTGGCTACTCAAAGAGTAACCACCGAAAACGCTCCATTTTCAGATCTCTGCAAGAATTTTCAGACATTTTTGAAGACTTTTGAAATTGCCTCAATAATAAAAAATACAGGAGAAAGAAATAATGTTGATCCCGGATGTCCCCGATGTTACTTGTCCCCCGCTGGAATTACCGCATTTTCCCACAAAATGGCAGGCTGTGCTCTGGCGGAATTACAATATAGTCCCCCTCAGAAAACTGGCAGAAATTCTGGAATGTTCTGAAGCAGAACTCTCTGCTGCGGCTCAGAAACTCGGTTTGCCGGCAGTTCAGCCGCCCACAGCAGACTGGATCAGATACGGATATCTGACCGTTATCCGCAACAACTGGCATTTACTGAATTATGAACAGCTTCTTCAGCTTCTGGAATGGACTCCGGAACGGATGCGTGCAGCTTTGCGGGAGGAAGATTTCCTCTGGGGCAAAATGGGAAACATGAAACCCGCCTGTGACAAAGTGGTTTATACTCCGCTTTCCGCAGAAGAATGTTCCGCAACAGAACAGTTCCGTCAACGCTGGCAGAAATATGTTCCGGCAGAAGAATACGGCTATACGGAACATCCCTTTGAATTCAGCGGAAAATACCGGACCTTCTTCCCAGCAAACGGAAAAGAAGGACCGTTCTCTCTGCGTTTTGTACACTCTTATGCCGCGACCTGCGGAGATTTGCTGCTGGATATCGAAAGCCGTGACCCCGTTCCGGAAAATCTTTTGAAAGAATATGCAGCTCAGGGAATCAACGGAATCTGGTTCCATGTGATCCTTTATCAGCTGCATCCGGTCAAGGGTTCAGAAGAATTTTCTGAAGGATATGAAACACGTTTGAAAAATCTTGCAAAGGTCGTGGAACGCTGCAAAAAATACGGAATCGGGATTTACCTGTATCTGAACGAACCCCGCGGTATGACGGAATCGTTTTACGATAAAAATCCCGGCTGGCGCGGTGTCCTTTCCAGCCCGGCCAATCAGCAGTATGCAAACTGCACCAGTAAGGGGGAAGTCCTTCCCTGGCTGGAAGATGCAATGTTTACCATTTTCAAGAAAGTACCGGAACTTGCCGGAGCGTTTATGATCACTATGTCTGAGAACGTAACTCATTGCAACTCACAACATAAGATCGACGGTTGTCCGCTTTGCAGAAATCTTCACGGCTCTGAAATTATCGGAGCCATTGCCAAAGCCGCTGAACGGGGAATGCACAAAGCCGTTCCCGAAGCAAAACTACTGATGTCTGACTGGGCTTGGGCTGAAAAGAACTTTGACCATGAAGCGGAATTCCGGAAAAAAGTGATTGATCAGCTCCCGGAAAATGTCTGGTTCCTGACCATCAGTGAATGGGGCAAATCCATCGCCGTGGGCGGAACTCCAAATGTGGTGTTTGACTATTCCATTTCCCAGCCGGGGCCCTCGGATGAATCTGCTGAAGCAGTCCGTTATGCAAAGGCGCGCGGCTTGAAAGTTGCGGCAAAAATCCAGGCAAACAACTCATGGGAATTGTCATCTGTTCCCTACATTCCGGTTCCCTATCTGATCGAAGAACACATCGGACGTCTGGCAGCCGCCGGCGTGGATGGAATCATGCTGAGCTGGACTCATGGCGGATATCCCGGCGGAAATCTTGCGTTGATACACAGTTCCACAGATGAACTGGTTCACAGCGGATTCCGCCCTGAAATCGCTGAAAAAATCTGCAAAGCTCTGCGGATGTTCGGTGAAGCATTCCGGAATTTCCCGTTCGATGTGATCACAGCTTACACCTGTCCGGCAAATTACGGAGCCATGAATCTTTTGCAGGCAAATGACACTGGCCGCAAAGCCACTATGGTCGGGTTCCCCTACGATGACTTGACCCGTTGGCGCTCCTGCTATCCGGAAGATGTCTTTGAAAATCAATTCCGGAAGGTTTCAGACGGATGGGGAGCAGCTTTGCCGATTCTGGAAGAAGTGAAAAATCAAATCCTCCCGGAAGAACAGGATTTGTTCCGGGAAATCGAAACAATGGCTTGGGGTGCATATTGCCATCTGTACAGCACAGATTTGCAGATCCGCTTCATCCGGAGCAGAAATGCCGGGGATACCGCAGGTATGAAAGAAGCTGCCGCAAAAGAATTGGAAAATACCAAACGGCTTTACCATATCATGCGGAAAGACAGCCGGATCGGTTTTGAATCCAGCAATCATTATTACTACACACTGAATGACCTGCTGGAAAAAATCGTAAACTGCGAAAGCTTTTTGTAATGCTCTGTTCCCAATAAAGGTTGTTCCTTGAGGAGGGGAAAAAGCCCTTTTGAGGAAAGGTCCTTTTTCCCCTCCTCAAACTCCACCCCTTTTTCCCAAACCTTTTTGCGGCATTCTGATTTTTGTGTCACAAAAATCAAAATGCCATCAGAAAATTTTCTGTGATTTTCCGTGAATTCAGTGGTTCCACAAAAAAATAACAGAGAGCTTTATTTTGTCAGAATCCGTTCAATAACGGGAGCCATCCGTTTAGCAATCATGTAGAATCCGAGGTCGGTTGCATGACAGCCATCGACAGCACATTCGGAAGGTTCTTCACCGTAAAGGGAAAGGCCATCGAGGAAGTGAATATTCTTATCTCCCATATCCCGGCGGCGTTTCAGTTCGTTCAAATGGATCGTTGTATAACGCAAGCGTGTTGCATTGTATTCCGGTTCATCCAGAAATTCTTCCACGAAAGGCAGACATGAAACGAGAAGGATCGGCACTTCCGGGTGAGATTTCCGCAGAATATCAATGAATGTCGGCAGAGTTGCTTCCAAACCGTCACAATGCGCATTGGCATCATAATCCAGCACAAACATCGCCGGATTTTTGATATCCGCAATCAATTCAGCCATCTTCGGTTCACCTTTTCCGCTGCCTGAAAAAGCAAGGTTGATAAACGGTCGGTTCAGTCTCCGGCTCATGATGTTTGTATGGCACATGCCCGGACGTGATGCACAGCCGCCCTGCTGGATCGAGGTACCGTAAACGACTACCGGACGGGGATCTTTCCACGGTGACGGCAATTCGACCGCAGAACCTTCCGTTACACCCAGACGGAAATATTCCAATCCGGAATAAAGAGGAAAATGCAGAGTATATTCCCGCATTTTCTGTTCAGCAAACTGACGGTTCACTTTGACATTATATTCATCCTGATGGAAGTCAAATCTTGCACTTCCTGCATAAAATTTAGAGGAACCGCTGCCGACATAAATATCGAAACCCATGATTCCCACATGAGCCATGTGATCCATACGGCTGGTATGCCCCACCTTGACATGCACTTTGATTTCCGGACTGTCAGTTTTGAACCGGAGCATAACCCCTGCCGTATCCCAGGAAAGATAATCCACACCGCCGGAGATTTCGGGATTGGAGTTGAAAGAGATCGATGCACCAATAGGGATTCTGCGGAACCCTTCTCCGGGTTTACGCCAGTAAAGACCGTTCAGCTCCACATTCGGGGAATCCACAGAATACCAATCCATTCCTTCAAGGGTCTCATTCTTGAATCCCATTGCCTTATCATACTTCGTGATGTCATCTTTTTCAGCCATATTGCCTCCTTTATTTTGTTATCGGCAAAGATAATATACAATTATGCTTGAAATTTTTCAAACGGCATCAGAAAAATATTTCCGGTCATATCATGCAACTTTTCCGGAATATCTGTGAAACTATTTTTAAAAAACTTGTTTTTTTCAAAAAAAGACGTATATTACAGGATGGAGATGGGGCGGCGGTCGCTTTGCAATGCAAAGAGGAAAGTCCGGACCCCACAGAGCAGGGACTCCTTCCGTAATAGGAGGATGCCGCGGACAATATGCCGCGGAAAGGAAAGCGCAACAGAAAGCAAACCGCCTGATTTGTCAGGTAAGGGTGAAACGGCGGGGTAAGAGCCCGCATTCTGCAGGAGTAATCCCGCAGAAAAGGCAAGCCCGTCCCGGAGCAAGGCCAAATAGGGAATGAGCTGCTGCTCGCAGCGTTTGAATTCCGGGTTCTGGCCGCACAGACAGATGATCGCCGCTTCCGCAAGGGAGTTACAGAATCCGGCTTATGCCCCATCTCCGCTTTTATCCCCCTTCCCTGACAAGGGGTATTACTTGAGAAACAGAAACTGTGTTTTGTGTTTTGATTTCTAATCTTGTTTAAAAATCTGACGCAGTGTTCCGGTTCAAACGGAACACTGCGCCGGTTTCAAATCTTAAACAGATTACTTCCACTGTCCTTGAACAGCGATTTCATCCATACACAAATACCAGTGAATAACGTTGAGAACAACCTTTACAAAGCGTGCATCGGTTTTCTTGACAGGAACCGAAATGGATTCCGCTCTGTATCCAACATTGCCAAGTTTGGAATTGTTCACCTTCCCAACGGAGGTATACTTCTTTCCATCCATACTGGTTTTAACCTCAACAAAACGGGGAAGTTCCACTCCGGCAATTCCTGCACCGCTGTGTACAAAAACATTTTCAACAGAGGCTGTTTTACCCAAATCAAAGGTGACTTCGATATTTCCGTGAAGTGTAAATCCCTGTGTGGCTTTCTTATTGAACCACATGGGAGTTTTTCCCTTATTGAAAACACCGTCGGTCAGTTTCTTCATTTCCAAAGCCTGATCAGCATTGGCACAAAGTTTCCAGTTCGGCTTTTTGCTCAAAGTATATGCTTTCCCGAAAACGAGGTTGTTCTCTTTTGCAGGCCAACCCATCTCCGGACGCATCTCAGCCAGATTGGTCATGTCATGGTAACTTGCATCAAAGATGGGGCTGATGCACATCACCTTCCCTTTCAAATGCTTGGAAGGACGGAAGATGTTCATGAAAACAGGATTTCCGTTTTCGATCTCTTTCTTATCCATCAATGAGCTGAGAGGAATGGAGATCAAAGTCTTCCAACAGCCGTCTTTTTTCTCTGTTTTCACAACTGCACCGGATTTCCAGACAGTCTGGTTTGCCATATTATCGGTGTACGCAAACGCATACTGTTTTCCGTCGGAGTTGATCGCAAGCTGTTTATAGGGAACACCGCTTCTCTTGGAGGAGAAGAAGATTTCCCATGCATCACCGCTCCACCACTGGGGATTCAGCTTAGAAAGATCAAGCCCTTTTTCTTCCAGAAGCAAATAAAGATACTGGGAATCAAAAAGGATTTTTCCGCTGATTTTCCGTTCGGGAACTTTATTGCCTTCAACAGAAAACCACTGGGAGAGAGATGCAGCATTGTTCCAGTCTGCTGCTGCAGGGTCGCCGGGGGTGGAAGCATTCTTCCGGGGAACTGTCACAACCAGAGGTTTCCCGCCTTTTCCCGCAGCGTGATAGCCCTTCAGCTTTGTAACTTCATCTTCCACAAATTTCTCTTTTACCTTGGGAGCGAAGCCCATGAGGTAGGGGCGCGCTTTGAGTTCTGCCAGACGGTATTTCTTGAAACGCTGGAGGATATCTGCCGCTTTCCAGGGCATCTTCTGTCCTTTGGGAAGCTGTTTCTGCAATTTTTCCCACATGCAGTAGATTGCGGCATCAACAAGAATACGTTCCTGCTGAACGTTCAAGAGGTAAAGAGAACCGGGGGCGCAGCTTTTTTCCGCCGCATCCAGCATGGCACTGACCGTTTTATAGAAGTTCAGGTTCAAATACGAGCGTTCAGAGACAAGAAGCGCGCAGATTTTGCCATCTTTGGCAGGTGTCGCCGCAATGCTCTTCTGCAGATAATCCAGATATTCCGTCATCTTTCCTGCTGCCGGACCGTAATAGCCTTTCATGAAGGTACTGACAAGTTTTTTGGGATCCTGATCCGGATTATCCATCATTTTTCTTGCGACCCAGCAGGTCAGGGCGTAGAAACTGAGACCGCAACGGGGTTCACACTCTGTAAAGATGCGGTCAACGTTGTTCTTTTGGAACCATTTGATATCAGCCACAACAGCATCCAATGTTGCGTTGGGGAAAGGATATTTGTTTTTGACGAACTGGACCCAGTAATCCCAGATCTCAACATTTTTTGCGATCTTCGTCCACTGTTCAAGCAGGACTTTTGCCTTGCTGTTGACCGGATGGGTCATGGGACGGTAAAGGTCAGGGAATTCGTCTTTTTTCTTCCATTCCGCGTTCAGCTGGGCAAAACAGACGATGGTATTGTCGCGGGGACGGATCCGTTTCGGGGGAACAAGATTGTTTTCGTAAGCAAAGAAACCAATGAGAATATCAGGGTGTTTTGTTTTGATTCCGTCAGCAATGCTGTTGATGAAATCCACATACAGCGCGCTGTCGGTGCCTTCTTTCTTCATGAAAGCCTTGCAGGGCGGACACTGGCAGTTGAAAGCATTATCGTTGGGGGTAACATAGTAGATCTGACGGGGTCTTGCGCCCTGAGCAATGTTCTTTGCAGCTGATTTGTTGGTTGCTTCAATATTCTTGATCAAAAGCTGAACCATCAGTTTCCGGACCTCCGGATTGGAAAGACAAATCTGTCCGGGGCCGCTGCCGGAAGTTGCAACAGGCCGTTCCCCGCTGGCATTCATTGCATGATATTCCGGATGATCCTTCGGGAACTGTTTGGAATAAAAGTAAAAAGTATGTCCGGGAGCCTCTCCGATAAAACCGAACTCCGGAAGCCAGGTGCGGGTACTCTTGACTCTGGCGTTATGCTGCTGTACTGCTCTGGTATCACTTTCTCCGGTAAAGACCATGCGGAGCTTAAACGCAGGCTTCCTGCGGACAGAGAACGGGCTGACCGCAAGTTCCGGCTTGGAGGGAACAGATTCCGTTATGGGATCAAACCAGGCACAGCCGAGACGTTCCAGAAATTCATACGCACCGTAAAGCACACCGCGGGGACGTCCACCGGTCACGATCAGATTTTTTCCGACTGTGCGGACGATCCATTCTTCATCGCCGATGGAATTCTGTTTGATTCCCTGTTTTGCTGCAAAATCGGTAGCGCCCACATAAATCGCAAACTTTGCATTGGCGGCATCCTTTTCCGCAATAACGGGAAATTTTGCACCTGTCATTTTCTGAAGATAGCTGCTCAGTTCCTTTGCCGCATGTTTTTCAGCAGGAATCGCATTTGCTCCTTCAACGATCACATATTCTGTTTTTCCTTTTGCAGCCAGCTGCAATACATTGTTCGCATAAACACAGCTGAAAGCCGTTACGACAGCAAAAATCAGGATCACTTTTACTGTACATTCTTTCAAAAATTTCATTTATTCTTTCTCCGGTTGTGTTTTTCAAGGTGTTGGTGAATATTGTTTTTTCTTTCTGGATCCTTTCTTTTTTTCTATATTTCAAGTTTTGACTGTACGGAAAATTCTCATTTTCTGCGGGAAAAATATTCCCGGAAGATTCACAGTTCCATTCCTTGAACAGACCTGTATTTTCCCCCAATTTCCATTCAAATCCAATTCTTCAAACTCTGCATCTTCCAGATCAGCCGGAATTCTGAGATCAAGCCCATCCATTATATCTGCTGTCAGATTGGTCAGATAGAAAATCAGTTCTGTTTCAGTTTTCCTGCAAAGCAGCCAGACATTCGGGGCATTCCGGACAGTTGCCGGGAACGGCTCTCCCCGCAGCCATTCCAATACGATCCGCACCATCTCTTTTTTCCGGTAAGAATAAATATTGGATGAGTTGTTCCCGGAAAGACAGGACGCTATAATACAAACCCGACCGCCGGAATGATTGGTGAACCGGACCATACCGGGCTGCAGTTCCGGCTGAATTTGGTTCCCGTAATAACTGAGAACATCACAACCCAGTCCCGGAATCAATTTCAAATATAACGCCTTTTCACCGCCTGCCGGCTGGAACGCCAGATTATAAATCAAACGTCCTTTGATATGCTGAAACTCCGGAATATCTGCAATCTTTTCAAAGGAAAAATTATATTTCTCCAAACGTTCTGTCCGAACTCCCAGATATTCCCCGAATCCCCGTTTTTCCAGTATTTCTGCGGCTTCCGCATCCAGCAGAACCGCATCGGAAAGAATTGCCCGGATTTCATCATCAGGAAGAACATCTGCTGTCTGACCGAACAGAACTGCAGGAGAACCGTAGCGGGTTGAAAACGGAATTCCGAAACGCCCAAACATTCCGAAACCAGATGCAAAACCGGGACCGCCGGAACCCGCAGGCGAGAGGAATTTCAAAGATAGCGATGCCGGATCATAAATCAAACGGCATCCTTCAAAATGTCCCTTTTTGGAAAAATCACTGATGACACTGAACCGTTTTGTGTTCCGGGATGCCATTTCAAAATATCCGGTATCCTCAACCGGATCATCAGCATATTGCGCCGCATAAAGCAGAGAATTATCCGCACCGAACGCCATGGCACTGTGAATCAATGCCTCCAATGTAGTCGCCGACATGAAATACCGGGTATGAGGATAGGTATCTGATTCATGCATCCATTCAAAATCTTCCGGTAATCGCTCCGCCGTATACATGGTATGTTCCAGGCAGGAAAGGATTTGGAACGAACCATTGGCACAAGAATATGTTGTTCCGAAGACACGAACCAGAGGTTTCGTGCCGCCCGCAAACGCACGTGCGGTACTTATTGTATGATATCCGTCACAATCCGTTGCGGCAGATTCACAAAGAGCCAATCTTGTTTCCGGAGCAACGGCATTGACAGCCTTTCTTACTTCTTCCGCAAAGATCTGAAAACTCTTTTTTGCAAGTTCCGCAAAAATCCGGCGCTCCGGATGAGTTTCCGGTTTGTCCTCCTGAAAATAACGGACCAACTCCTCCCGGCTGATCTCTCTGCCGAGTATCCGGCTGAATTCTTTCATGTGCAGCGGACAGAAACATCCTTTGGAAATCCCCATGTGCCACATGAAACGCAGATCATCTTCAAAAAGAATCACGTCCGGATGGGCAATCTCTGCCACTTTTGCAATTTTTGCCGCAAAATCTTTCCGGAATTCCGGGTCAAGGGGACAATTTGCGTTTTCCGAAACCGTTCCGTTCCAGTTTACCAGATGCTGAAACGGAGAACCGACTCCGCAGCCGATCGTGGGAGCACACCACCAGTTGATCTCAATATCCGTCCCTTGCACAGCTTCTTTCAATTCATTCATCCGTTTTCCGATCGATTCATAAGCGGAAAGATCCGGCATTCCGGTGAGCCGGGTTTCGATTCCCGGCGCACAAAGAAAGAACCTGCGGAAACCATACCGATGGTAAATTGCCAGCAGGTCTTCCGGAAGAACATTGAAAACAACTGGAATGTAAGGGTCGAACATCTCAAGACCTTAATTCATCACAGCGGCGGCCAGGGAGCAGGGCCATCGTCGCCTGCTTTGTTTTTATAGTCATAAACAGGTCTGATTGTCTGGAATCTCATTTCAACAATCGTATAATTCCGGACACTCCCATCCAGGAATGCAACATTTGCCTTTTCTCCGGGATGACGTGTATGAATCTTTCCGCCGGCGCCGCTTCCGTTACCGATTTGATAATACTGCCGGGGAGGATTGTAAAGAGCCTTTTTCGCAGCACTGTCAGCTATCATCCAGATACGGCTGAGCTGATTCATATATTTTGCTGTCGGTTTATAAAATTTACCTGCATTATCGTAGTTATTATATTCTTCCGGCATGGAATGTTTTCCATAAACGTGAATAAAAGAGGAGCCGAATTGATGAAGCAGATGTTCTGCAGGAGGAAGCGCCGGACAATACAAGGCTCTGACATTCTTGATATATCCCAATCTGGAAAGATAATCTGCCCATGTACCATTGCCATAATCTGCCGACAACCCCGGAGGCAAATGCCAACCGTTATTTTCATCAGCATACATGATATTGTAGAGAATTGCCTGTTTCAAATTCCCTGTACAATTGGATGTTCGGGCTTTGTCCCTTGCATTGTTGAGAGCGGGCAATAACATTCCTGCAAGGATTGCGATGATCGCGATCACAACAAGCAGTTCGATCAATGTAAAGCGTTGTCTTTTTTTCATTTCAGTTCCTCGTTTAAGTTCAGTTGGTTATGTTTTTGGATATCCACTCTATTACGGAAAATGAGCGGGATCATTTTGACAGAAACCTTGAGAAAGACACTCAAGAGACATAAAACCTCAAAAAGTTCCATCATTTTCTATTATAGCAGAGATTCTTTATTTTGTCAAGCAAGATTTGGATTTATTTGGAAAATGCACGCAAATTATCCAGTCTCGGGAAATTTCCTCCTTTTTCAGTTGTTGAAACCGTGATCAATATTTTTTCCATAGTTTGAGCTTGGAATACAAGTTCCTGATGTGTTGCGGCAGGAAAACTCTTTTCCGCCAGAACAACCCATTTTCCCTGAATCCATCCTTTTGCCTGTATTTTCAGCGGTGCGGCTTTTTCAATATCCAGAGTGATTCTGCCGATTTTCTCGCTTCTTCCGCAGGAAATCTCAAATGAAGCAGAGGGAATTTTATTGTTATTCAGGTAGAGATAACTTCCATTCATGCCATCGAACATGTTCAGATAGGCATTCATTGTTTTGTGTCTGGTTGTTACATCAAGTTTTCCGCGATGTCGGGCTGCGTAAAAGAGGTCTGAAGCATTTTTCTTTTCAAATTCAGCTATGATCCGCTGCTGTTCCTTTTCATTTTCTGCAATGGATTCAGTATAGGGCGGATTCTTTGCGGTGGTATAAACATGAACTCCATAACGATCGAACTGATCCGTGATCACGCCGTTGACGACCGGAACGGTTCTGTTTTCGCCCATGACATAGAGTTTATTGATGTTTTTCAATGCGGGTGAGTTAAACCGCAGTTTCCGTGCGGAAAGAGAACTGTTGCAGGCAATGAGATAAAGATCGTTCTTATATTTTCTCATGCAGAAGTGGGTTTCCGTACCGGCATCTGGAGAAGAGACTTCTCCGTGCTCTGCAAGGAGAATTTCGGACATGGCAGATATTTCCTGCATGACAGCTTTCAATCCGGAATACTCTACACGTTCAGGCATGTAGGAGTAATATCCGAATTTCCAGCACCAGAATTCGATCCCGTTTGCACCTTCAGCTATACAGGAGTATGCGAGGAGACGGGTTTCCCTGTAGTTGGAAAAACGCCCGTTGAGAACCCCTTCATTTCCAATCCGGTCATATGCCTGGAATACAGGAATGATACTCTTATATCCGGGCAGGATTTTCCGGAGGTACCGGACCTTGTTGGCAGTCGTACTCATGGGTCTCCTGCAAAGACCGTTTTTAACGTATCCCGGATAATAATCCATTCCGTAAATATCGCAGACTGAACCATAGGCTGCGCTCATGGAACCTTCGGCGTTCTGGGTCAGTCTGACAGGATGATGAGGGTCAAGATCATCTATGAGCTTTTTTGCATCCAGCCAGCTCTGGAGCGGCTCATTGAAATAACATTGAGGTTCATCCAGAATCTCATATCCCAGTAATCCGGGCTGCTGACGGTAACTTTTTACAAGATTGGTGAGTTTTTTCTCAACGCTGCTGAGTTTTGTTTCACTGAAATAATCCTTCTGGATCGTCGTGGCTGCAATACTCATCCACGCTCCGAATCCGGCTTTGTATGCCCCTTTGATCAAATTGATGTCTTTTGAGACAGGACCCCATCCACCAAAGAAATATGTGGCATTGATCCCCGCTTTCCGTTTTACATCATAATCTTCACCATACCACGGCATGATCGGGAAAAATCCCTTGCCATTGACAATGATATTTCCATTTTCTGCAATTCTGACTTCATAAGGATGCGGCGGAAGGATCCTGAGCCGGCGGCTGGCTTTGCCAAGAAGAGTTCCCTTCTGATTGCGCCATTCGCCGGAAACAGTGTAACTTCCTGTTTTCAATTTGGAAATATCGAATTTCCAGTTGAGCGTTCCGGAAGAAGGAATTACAGAAAACTTCTTTTCTGCAAGAGTTTTCCCTTTGGCATCTTTCAGAACCGCATGGAGAACACTGTTTTTGTAAAGATTGGAAGATGAGTTGAAAGTGAAAACTGTTTCAGCCTGTTTGAGGTTTTGTGTAGCAAAAACAGCATCTTTATAGTGCGGTTTAAGAAATTTTACTTCCAGAGATTCTGCTGTCGTAATTGCTTTGACCGGCAGCAGAGAACGGATATTTCCCGATTTATCCGAAAGATAGCCGCTGATCAGATACCGTCCATGTTCCGGAAGCGTATAAGTGAAAGTTGCTTCAGCTTTTGCATTGGCAGCAGAACGGAATTTCAACTGTTGGCATGAGGAAATCACCTGATCCGGTCTCTTATCCGGAACCAGATTCAGATTTAACAGATATTCCTGAGATCGATCCAGACCGGAGACGCTGATCTCAGCCTGATTTTTTCCGAGGATTCCTTTCCCCTTATCAAATTCTTCGATCAGGAGAGACAGTTTCTTGAGGTCGGGTTCCATTCCAATGATGGAGCCGAATTTATCCACCTGATGCAGATTGCCGATCGTGGGAAACAGAGAGAGCAATTCCGGTGCAGATGCTTTTGAATTTCTTGCTATATTGATCCGCCAATCTGTTTTTTTTCCGGAATAAAAACGCATATTGCCAAACGGGATCCGGCATTCATAAATATAACGGTCTTTTTCAATTTTTACTGCATGATCCCAGCGGGGAAATTGCTTTGTGTGAAACGCATTCCCGTAAGATGCTGTATCACAATGTCCTTTGCCGGAATTCGCCGTGAATTGATAATACTCTCCCATCTTCTGTCCGGGGGAGAGAAAAATTTCGACCGAATCATCATTGCAGACCGGAATCTCGTAGCGGTCACATTTTGTTCTCAGTTTCAAAGGCTCTTTTTCGTAACAAACGACAGCTGCGTAGAATGCTTCGTTGTCATATCCGAGCAAGGCGTATGTCTTCTGTTTTGCCTTTTCTGCAGTCATGTTGTTGCGGAAAACTGCCGTTGGTACAGCATTTTTCCAGCAGGGATCAGAAAGGTCTCCATCAATGACAGGCGCTTTTGCGAAACGAACCGCTTTTACAGATCGGTCACTCGTTTTTTTTTGAGCCGGAGCAACTGCTTTATTATTGGTGAAACGAACGTTATCGTAGTAAAGAATCGTTTCTTCCTTCGGGCAGTTCAGATAAAAATTCATATTCTCCAGTCCGGTCCACGGGAAAAAGACATTTCCTTTCGGTTTGAGACGTACCGCTTTGGCATTTTGTTTCATCTCAAAAAACAGATTATTCATGCCCGGTTTCAATCGGAATGAGGCATGGTAGACGACTTTTGCCCCCTCTTTATCAATACCGGTGAAGCGGCACCAGAGAACCACTTCTTTTTCCTGTACATTGTAAATATCAGCTGCCAGATATTTCCATTTACTTACATCCTGATAATTTTTCAGAAGAGTGAAGTCTGTTGCCGGCCAGGAACTTTTCTTGGGATTCCCTTTATAAATTACCATCATGGATTGCTTGCCTTCTGTGGCGTGAAGCGATGTCAGGGAATGTTTCCCTCCGCAAACTGCCCATTTATGCTGTTTGCTTGTATAAAAACTTGTGAGAGAATCCGGCTTTTCAAATGAGCCGAACAGGAAATCTGCTGCGGAAAGTGAAACTGTTACGGCAGTTCCCAGGAATGCAGTGGTGAGAAGTTTTTTTACTCTTGTATTCATGAGTTTCGAGTCTTTCTTTGTTATAACAATTTTTATTTCGGATCCGGATTCGTAATACAAGTGTTTTCAAACACACTGTAGTTTACATCACCGTAATAAGGGTGTGCTATTTCCTGCAAGGTGTTCGATCTTACACTGCCATCCAGATAGGCACGATTGACCCTTTTTCCGTTATCGTGCCGCAAATGAGTTTTGTAACCGCCGCCGGAGAACCAGTCGATCCGGTATGCTTGCCGATATTCATTCCACCAGCCTTTTGAAACGGAGTCTGCAAGATACCATCTTTGAGAAGCCGATTTCATACGGGGAGATACGATTTTGGTATGAACATAGGCAACATCTGCATTTGTTTTCCGGGTTACATCCCAGTTCATACCATAGCTGTAATATCCGTAATTTCCAAGAAGAAATGATGGCTTGTAATCCTGGCATTTTCCTAATTTATCGCTGATGGAGTAGCCGGATTTATCCAGAATTTTTGTCCAGGCAATTGTGCCGTCGAATGGAGGTGTCAGATAATCATTGTTATCGCCGGTGTATGAAAGACAGGAGCTGATCAACTGTTTCAGATTGCCCGAACAATTTACTGTTTTTGCCTTCATTCTTGAATTATTTAATGCCGGAAGCAACATCCCGGCAAGAATTGCGATGATGGCAATCACAACAAGCAGTTCGATCAGCGTGAAGCACGCATGCTTTATGCCTGGGCTCAGGCATGAATGGTTGTTACCTGACATTTTCATTTTATTTATTCCTTTCCTGATTGGATTTTATCTGTAAAGCGATTTCATTAATGTTTTTTTGTCAGCAGGAAAAATGAAAAATCTTTGCGTTTGATCATCATAAAACACCTGCACTTTCCCGCGGGACAAAATGAGTCGGGATCCCGACGGAAAATTTACTGTTGGAGTTATTGTTCAATGCGTATAACAAAAGTTTTGCGCCTTCTTCAGCCATCTGACGGATCGGCGTATCAACAGAAGCCAACTGCAGTTTCTGTGCCGTTTCCGAACCGTAATCTGCCCGGTTTCCGATCCCGATCAGTCTGTAATCTTTCCCACGCCGGTACTCTTCCAGATCAAGGGCATTAAGCAGATTGACCGCTATTTCATCGTTTGCTGTAAGGATAACCGCATTCCTGAATTCTTTCTGCCGGGTTCTAACCAGACGGTAACAGAACCGTTCCCGTTCACTGACCGGAGTCGTATGGATGGAGAGATTGCTTTCTTCGATTCCGTAAAGAGCCAGTTGTCTGCACCAGCAGTCCCGCGCATAAAGGGCGGAAGGACTCTCTTCCGCTACAATGATAAACTTGTCAGTTTTTGACGGATGCAAGTAAGCCAGAGCTTCTTTGACACCAGTGTTTAAGTCGTAATACAAATGAGAAAACGCCTGACTCGGCAGATTGCTGTACCGGTAGACAATGACCGGTATCTTTATTTTTTGCAAAAAGGGAACCGTGATTTTATCCAGATAAAGACAGCTGATCAGAAGCGCATCCAGATCTTTCAAAGAGTCTTTCAGCATCAAGTCAGAGTAAGGGACGATCCGGACCCGGCAATCATGGTTCCGGAAAAACTCCGCAGCACAGTTGAAGTGACAATCCAGGATCCGGTTGATATCATCTGAAAGAAATTCCTTGCTGACTGTCTGATCGGCGATCCCAATTTGGATTTTCCGGCCTGTACTTTCCTGATTGAAAAATGTTCCGCTTCCTTTGACCCGATAGAGAAGCCCTTCTTTCGTGAGGATATTCAGGACATTATGAGCAGTCGGAACAGAAACGTTATACTGCTTTGCCAATTCATTGGCGGACATCGCGGGGGTTCCACGCTGTATTTTTGAATAAGCAAGCTCCCGGCGCAGCTGTTCAGCGATCCGGCAACTTTTTGCAACCCTTGTCCGTTTGATCATAATACAAATCTCCGTTATCTGATTACATTTTAATCAATATTTGTTATTTTGTCAAGTATATAGTCGGTTTATTTTATAAAAAGCCATCATTTATATATAAAAAAAATATTTTTAACCAAAATAAAACAAAGACAAAAGTATATAAAAAGTTGTAAAAATAAGAATCTTGCTATAAAAAAAGCCTGCCGGGAAAAATTCTCAGCAGGCGTGATAAACTGAAGAAATCAGTTCATGGGATTGACAACGAGGCCATCACCATAAACAGCACTTTCGATGGAGATACCAAAGAAGGTGTTGTAGTAAACGTTACCGGAACGGGCACCGGACTTCGGAGTACGTGCGGACATGCAACCGGTGATTGTTGCAGCAACGAGAATTGCAGCGGCGAGAACAGCAAACTTCTTCATTGTAAAACCTCTCTTACTTTCAGTTCGTTAAAAATTATTTCTGACCAACGATGAGACCATCACCATAGACAGCACTTTCAAGAGAAATACCAAAGAAAGTGTTGTAATAAACATACTTGGAACGGGCTCCGGACTTCGGAGTACGTGCGGACATGCAACCGGTGATTGTTGCAGCAACGAGAACTGCAGCGGCGAGAACGAGAAACTTTTTCATAATATCATCTCCTGATATAAGTTAAACAGGAATTCCCCCATGGAATCCCATCTCTGTAACATTATACCACAATTTATCAAAAAATCAAGAGGGGGAAAAGCTTTTTTGGGATAATTTTCTATTTTTTTGTCTTCTTGTATCCTGTCTCATTCAAAAATATCGAGGCAATTTCAAAAGTCTTCAAAAATGTCAGAAAATTCTTGCAGAGTTCTGAAAATGGAGCGTTTTCGGCTTGTCCTCCGGAGTTTTAACGAAGGAGGATGGAAAGCCACGCTCAAACTACCATTTCCATATCATCAGCAATCTCTTTTCAGCCAAATTTTGCCGGACTTTTGAAATTACCTCAATGAATGATAATTTTTTTTATTTAAATTTCGCTTGTTTTTTACAAAATCTGCAATATATCAAGTCTCAAAAGACTGGATTGCGGCTTCGGGGGGATGGCTGTAATTCAGCCTTCGTTTTAATGAAAACATGGGATTGGTTACAAAAAAATTACGGGGCTGAAATGTTACTTACCGTAAACACTTCAGCCCCATATCCATTTTGCTCCGCGCAGATAATCTCAAAGATTCTCCGCAATCGCACGGTTGATACGTTCCCGTAAATCCAGCAGCCATTCTGCAGAATAAGGATAACGTTTCATGGTCAACTCATAATCCAGACCTTCGTGGATCATCGCCAGAACGTTTTCCCGTCCGATCAAGGATTCCAATTTCTGCAAAGCGCCCAAATCCTGCGTTGCCTCAAACTGAATTTCATTCCGGATAGAATCCACAGGACCGTTTTCGCCGGGATAAACAAGGAATGCATCACCGGAACAGAAGGCTCTGCCCGAATCGGTCACACGGAACGGATCAATATCAGTCTTCAGAGAATATTGCGTGTACCAGAAATTGTATCCCCACTGAAGGAAGCCGGAGATACCGTAACGGTACATCAGTACGCCCATGATACGGTTCCGGTATGAGGGAAAATTGAAGAAGCGGTTCGGCACTTCTTTCTGCTGGCTGATACAGTAATATGTCCACAGCGGAGAAACTTTTGCCTGAACAAAATCTTCAATCATGTTATTTGCCGGAATCGGATGTTTTACGGTTCCGTCGAGGTAAAAATCAACGTGAGAGAGAGCATCAATGACCGGAAGATCCCCCACCAGTTCCCGGATGATTTTTGAACACGCTTTATAGTTTTCCAGATGTTCCGGAGACGGTTCATCGGAGATATGGAAATAACATTTTTCTGCAATCCCTTTTTCCTTGAGAAATGCCAGTAGCTGCGGATAAAGCGTTCTCAAAAATGCAATATATTCCGTACTCAGGGAAGAGGTATGCCAGCCGAACATTTTTTCCATTGTGCCGTTATGATCCACCATGATTTTCGGACAGCATTTTGCTCCCCATTGAGTGAACGGATGCGCCATTTCAAAATATTTCACGCCGCATTTCAACGCCAGATCGATCCAGCGGCCCAATTTTGCAAAATCGAACTGAAACACACCGTTTTTGTATGTGATATCCAACAACTGAACAGTGGGGCGTTCGCCATTGACAGCGGTATCGAGCGGCGGTGTCCACAGAGGAGTCAGAAGCAGATTGATTCCGTGAGCTGTAAAGTTTTTGAAATATTTTTCCAGCAGATTCCAGTGTTCTTCGCTCCAGCATGGAACTTTATAATAAGTATAAATACAATCTGTATGAAACCATTCGGTGTGAGTCAGAGTCTGTTCCGGAAGTTCTGCGGGAAGAAGCTCCAGAGTCAACAGACAATCCTGTTCCGTCTCGCCTGTCCATACGCTTTTTGCCTTTACAGTGATTTTGATTGTTTTTGTGCCTGGCTGATTCTGCTTTGAAGTTCTGAGCGTGATCCAGAGCGCGCGCCACTGATTGGGCGGCATTCTGACCGGACCATTCAAAGGCAGCAGGGGGTCGGGATACAAACCGGGTGTTTTTCTGAGAACAGCCGGAGTATCGTCCGAAGCGACAAATTCCGATGGAGCGAGAGCGACTTCGCGGATTTCCACCTGACCGGATTCCGTTTCAGCGGAAAGCCAGTAAGGCGAATCACTGCGGCATGCGATTTGAAAAGAGACGGTTTCCCCGAGCAATGCGGAAATCCGGCTGATCTCACCTGTTATATTTTCCTGTTCCGGAAATATTTTTTCCAGAGAACTGATACATTTTGCTTCAAAAATCATAATATTACTCCGTCTGTCAAGTTTACCTGATAATATATCCGATGCTGAATAAAAATCAAAGGGGATTTGAGAATAACCCCCTTTGATTTGCGTGATTTTTTCAGTTTATTTTCAGCAAGCGGTAAACTTACTTTTTCTCCAACGGAATGACTTCAAAATCATCAACCCAAAGTGTTCCCGGCTGATGATACATGCCAATTCGCAAGGATACTGTCGTTCCCGGCTGCGGTTTCGCTCTGCCTGCAGCTTTTTTGAACTCTTCCATATCTATGATCCGTTCAAAATATCTCCAATCGGAAGATCCATTATAGATCTCAACCAGGCTGTAATTGTATGTTGTATTTCCACCATTGGCATTCAATGGCCAAAGACCAATAAAGGGATTCCCATACTTTTTATTGATCAAATCAACATTTTCATATTTGACCCAGCCGCGGATGAGAAGATCTTGTTTCATATCTGCAAGTTTGCCAAGATTGACCATAATCCGGACATCTTTTTCTGCCGCGCCATCGACACGCAGGGCAGATTTTCCGCTTTTCTTCGTGACGGTGTCAATTTTGATTTGACTGGTCACTTTGCTCCAATGGAAAATCCATGCAGAGGAATAAGCATCAAAACCACCATTTTTCAGAATGCTTGACCACCGTTTGAACGGTTTGTACTGCGTTTTCAGAAGAGTATCTTTAATCAGCAGAATCCGATCAAAAAGAACAGCATTCGGTTTTGTTGAACCGGGAACGAATGCCTTTCCCTGAAATTTTGCAGATACCCAAATATCGCGGTCTTCTCCAAGGATCCCAATAGATGAAAGCCAGCCGCGGAAATTCCATGAATTGTCATAATAAATATACAACGGGGCAAGGATCCTGACACGTCCAAGTTTATACCAATGGAATTTTTCATCTGCAGGAATATCTTCCCGCATGAAATCAATTCCACTTCCGGTCTTCAAAGCACTGCTGTAAAAGCCCATCTTAAACGGAAGTTTCAGCGGAACTTTCGGGTTTCTGATTGCCATACCGCAAACTGCATCAGGATCTTTCACGGCATTGGCTATGTTCTGGATTTGATTCCAATGCAGATCGATCACATCACACCCTTTGAACTGTTCCGGAATTGCAACAGGGAAATGGGAATAAAGTTCTGCTTCACCCTGGAGTCTTTCCTTTAGAGAATCTCTCTTTTTCTGATTGAGACTCGTCCACCACATATCGATCTGTTTGAGTCCATTTTCCAGAAAACGCTTTGCAACAGATTTGGAATCAAATTTATATCCCTGTTTGGAAAGTTCAGCGATCCGCAGAAACATGGTGCGGTCAATGATCACTCGTTCACATCTCACATGCAGCAGAGCTTTTGCATCGTTCTGAACAGCCTTTTCTGCAGAATCCAGCAAGGCGTTGACTTTTTCAAAAAACGCATTGTCAAGGAATGCGCGGGTCTTTTCCTGCCGCTGTTCCAGATAATCCAGATACTGCAACATGAAAGGTGCTGCTGCACCGTAATATTCCCGCATGAATTTTTCATTGAGTTTATCAATATCCTGTGCAGGATCATCCATCATTTTGAGTGCGAGATAATGCTGCTGAATTGCAAAACTGCGGTTGAGCATAGATTCATTTTCTGCGAAATAATGGAATACTCCGTTTTTAACACAGAAACGGAGCTCTGCTGCAATATCTTTCCGTGATTTTACGAAGGGATAAAGATATCCATCATAGATCCGCCAATAAGACCAAACGGCTTTCAATGAAGCATATTTATTCCAGGATTCCAGTTCCTTTCCGTTGGAAGAACCGGAAATCAGGGGTTTGTAAAGCTGTGCATCACAATAACGAATCATCACATTGGGTTCTGCTTTAATTGTCCTTGGCGTTTTCTGGGTATAGGAATATGCAAATGTCTGAAGAATTATTTCAGGATATTTTTCTCTGACACCACGCGCCATATAGTTGACAAAATCAATATTCGGACCGGAATAGGAACCTTCCTTCTCTGCAAGAGCTTTGCAGCCGCTGCACCAGCATTCTCCCCAGCTGGGACCATCCGGCTGGCTCATTTCATAAATTTTCGGAATTGTATAAGATGGCTGATTTTTCGCTTTTACACGGTCTGCCGCTATATATTTCAGAAGTTCCGCAAGAACGATTTTCCGTACTTCCGGATTGGTCATGCAAAGCGTAGAACATTTTCCGCCACTGATCTTCGGTCCGAATAATTTCGGATTTTTGATGGCTTTTACATAAACGTCAAAAGAGTGACCGTTGGAGGGACTTCCGATATTCATATTAAGCCCATAAGCCACACGGTAATTTTCTTTATGACGCATCCGCCAGACCCAGTTCGGGGCATCGCTCCCCACATAGATCTCACGGCGGGAAATGGCAGGTTTGCCTTTTTCATTCAGCACCGGAATTTTCCAGGCAGAATTCTTCGGCAAAATTTCTGTATCAGGGGCAGGCCAGGAACAGCCGACATATTTTTCCAGAAATGTGTAGATCCCGTAAACAATTCCCGGGGCGCCTCTGCCGGAAATGTAAAGTTTCCCATCTTTACTGACAAAATTCCACTGCTGTTTTTCCAGTTTGCTGTCGTTTATGAGAATGATATCACCTGCTCTCTGATCCGGTACGGATTCTACCACATTGTATGGCATTCCGGTAACACTATTCAGACAGCGGGCAAGATCTTTTGCGGCAAATTTTATTGCAGCATCGGAAGTTTTATCAATGTGCACATTAGCGGCAAAAAGAGCTGCCGTTAAAGAAAATACTATCAGTAAGGCTATTTTTTTCATACTCAGTTCCTCTTCATATCCTAATTACTGATTTTTATCCCACATTTTATCATTGCCGGAATAATTCCCCATTTTAACGACTCCGACATGCCCATCAATATAAAGCGTATTGGCATATCCGGTATGACGGAATGCCATAGCGGTTTTACTATAGTTGGAACTTCCTTTTACAGTTGCCCCGGAAAGATTGTTCCAGCGGGAAATTGTAAACCAGGTATAACCTTCTGTAATATGGATCAGAGAAGAAGGATATCTGACATGTCCGGATTTCTTCATTCCATCAATCTTTAATTCAGCATTATTCCGTGCATTGAAATTCTCATTCATGCCGTAAGAATAAGAAGTTGTTTGAACATTCATGGAAGGACAATGAAATTGGGATTTCGAAGAACCAAGATGGTGAATATCCCACTGACCGGCAGGTCTGGGCAGATACGGATTGAAATAAATATGAGCCAGACTTGTATATGCTGAGCCTCCCATAAATGACCAGTAATCAGCATCTTTCCATCCTGATCCGGAATCATAATACGGCATACTGGCAGACATGATCCAGCCATCATTATCATCAATATACATCAATGCTCCCGTTCCAAAGGTTTTCAGGTGATTCTTGCAACTCGCAGATCTTCCCTGTTCTCTGGCATTGTTCAACGCCGGAAGCAGCATCCCCGCAAGAATTGCAATAATCGCAACCACAACCAGCAATTCAATCAATGTAAAGTTTTTGGATTTCGATCTCATCTTCT
This sequence comes from Lentisphaeria bacterium, assembly GCA_017503375.1. Classification (GTDB taxonomy): domain Bacteria; phylum Verrucomicrobiota; class Lentisphaeria; order Victivallales; family UBA1829; genus SIG79. The sequence continues at coordinate 21,995 of JAFVTF010000060.1, forward strand.
TCATTAGAACCTCCTTTGATATTTATTTTAACTTCCAATTGTTAAAAAACGTCCGTTACAATCTGTTTCAAATAATCCTTATTTGTTTATTTGTTTTTCTTCCAAGCTTCAACACGGAATGGAATTGTTGCTTTTTCTGCAATCCGTTCACACGGTGTAATCTGTTTCATCACTTCTTCAAGCGTCGTTTCTGCAAGACAGGTACACCAATCACCTGCACCATAGTAGATCCGGAGTGTTTCATCATCTTCAAATACTGCACCGCAGGGAAAAATACAGTTTTCCACATAAAGTTCATCATTTCCCGTTTCATACGGAGTTTCCGCAAGAATCAGCGGATTTTTTGTGATCCCGATGAGTTTCGTCGGATCATCAGAGGAAAAGAGTGCAGCGCCTGCCGCATAACGGAGATTCCATGACGAAAAATATTTCAGTTTTACTGCTCTTGCCGGATCAGAATCAACTGCATGGAAAATAAGCAGATAACCGTATTTTGTCTTCAAGGGCGGTGGGCCGCCGCCTATCTTCACATTGGCATAGGGAACATCTTCACACCCGAGAAGTAATTCCGATTCCCCCCAATGCCGCAAATCAGGAGAAAGACTGTACCAGATATGGAACGGTTCTTTATACTGATTCGCAGGGCGTTCCAAACGCATATACAATCCATCTTTTGTCTTGAACGGACAAAGAATCATATTCCGCTGCTGGGGCACGTTAAGGCAAATACAATCAAAATCAGTTCCCGTTCCGCGCCAACGGGCGATCCCAGGACGCTCCCCATGACTACTGTTAAAACAGAAACTGGCATAGAGTTCTCCGTCAATCACAGTCAGACGGGTGTCATTACACCAGAGCAGCTCTTCCCCATGATACCAGAAATGGCACGGTTCGTCGGCAATGGTGAAATGGATACCGTCCTCACTGACACCAAACCCGGTTCCTGTAAATTCAATGGGCGGAGCATTTTCACCAAAAAAATCAACCCGGGGTGTAATATAGTATTTTCCGTTGTACTTTGCCACCCCCGCATTGAACGCAAGATCAGCCGGATATGGAATATCTTTTTTGGTAAGAATCGGATTCCCCGCATAGCGGTGGACTGCCAGCGGAGCAGCAAATTCTCCGGTGGGACCTTTTTTGGCAAATACATTTTCCATTTTCTGTCACTCCTGGTTAATGACACAATGTCTGAGAACGTCTTGCTCAACCGTTCCCAAGGTTGCAATCTCTCATGAAAAAAAATGATTTTCCCCTGTCAATCCGGTTATGCCGGAATCAAGGCACAACGCAACTGCAGAAAAGAATAAATCTTCTTTCTATGGAAGATTTCCTTCCGTTTTTTTTCTTTCTATATTCCGCCTGAAAATCAGGCTTAAAACGCGGTCTTCCGGATCACAAGTCTGGTTGGGATCCGAATGATCATTGTTTCGTTCTGCGGTTTTCCGATCTGTTCCAAAAGCAATTCGGCAGACCGTTCCGCCCAACGCACTTTAGGCGCATCAATGGTCGTCAGAAAAGGTTCTCCCAGCGAAAGACTTCCATAATCTTCCAGGTTGTCATAACTCAAAAGCTGAAAATCTTTTCCAACGTTCAACCCTTTTTCCCGGAAGGCTTCCAGCATGGAAAAACTTACAACGTCAGACGTTGAAAAGAGAAATTTTCCCTTAATTTCCGAACAAAGCTGCAAGCCAAGACGATAACTGGGAACCCCATTATTCAACGCATCTGTTTCTACACAGTAAGACTTGATCCGTCCTTCCGGATATCCCAGCGAACAGATACTGTTTTCAAATATTCTCTTCCGGTTCTTCCCGTTTTCATGTGATTCATAAACAATCAGCACCTCTTCAGGCGGACATGCCATCATCTTCTTTGCGGCTTCGCGCAAACCGCTGCTGTTATCAAGCACAACTTCATGGAATGGAAGATCTGCAATCGCTTCCAGATTGGTAACCACAATGGGAATGGAAAGCTGCTGCAGATTAGGAATCGTCACCGTATCAAGAAACTGTGCCGAAACCAGAAGTCCATCAAGGTCATGAACAGCATCTGCCAGTTTATCCGAGTCACAAACAGTGACGTAATCAATCAGCTTGGCTTCGCACTGGTTCTTATAAAAATACTGAAAACTGATTCTTGTACGGATCCCCATGGCACTATCCCACAAAGGGGAGGCAGGGAATTCCCGGTCTGCAATACCAACCCGGATACTCTTTTTCGTCCGCTGTATTTTCTGGGCTGTAATAAAAGTCCCAACTCCCTGTTTCCGGTAAACCAATCCTTCTTTTACAAGATGACGGACCGCCCGGTCTGCAGTCAAAGTGGACACCCCGAACCGCTTTGCCAACTCCGTATTGGATGCAAGCATTTCTCCGGAACGCAAATCACCGCGGAATATCATATCTTCCAGTGTATTCCGGATACTGTTTGTCATATTTTTCCGCTGTGATCTCATATTCTCAACCTTTGATATATAAGTTTGATAAGTCTATCTCTTAAGTTAATATAATATATAAAATTTCATTTTCAAGCATATTTCAAAAAAAATATTGTTTTTTATAAGAAAAAAGTTATTTTACTTAATATATGACTTTATATGATTTAATCAAAAAAAACTGCTGTGAAACATTTCATCTCACAGCAGCCGTTCAGAGGTACTTTTGTTCTCAGCGAGCCAAATCTCTTATAATCTCCGCACGGACTCGTTCAGGTTCTTTGGGATCATGGGCATTCGTAACATAAATCCGTTCCAGATATGCCCGTGCCTTCGCCGGATCCTTCACAAGTAAAATATATTTGATATCTGTCACACCTTCCCTGATTGCCATGTAGCGGATGGACGGAATACAGTTATTGAAAGACTTGTAATAAATTCCGCCGCGGGTCGTTACTTTCCAGTCGGAAGAACCGAGTCCGCCGTAGTTATCATAGAACCAGAACATATGAGCGGCATCCAATTTGTAATATGCAGCTGTCCACGGCAGACGGCGGTAGTACCGTGCGAGATTTTCCCGCATGGAAGTACTGCACATGTAATGACTGATCATAATACCGCTTTTCTGATGATCTTCAAAAACTTTTTTGTACGGGGCCTCAAAATACTGCGTTCCCCACAGACACCAGCCGTCGATCACGCCTTTCATCGCTTTCACATTTGCAACTGACGGCTTCCAGTGAGCAAGAGTCACTGTCAATCGAACAGTCGGCTCAGCCTGTTTTGCGCGTTTGTGGCTGTCAAGGATCTCTGCCATCTGGCGATCTTGCGGTTCATCCCAGGTTTCAATAATAAAATCTTTGTCAGCAACACCGTTTTCGTTCATGAACTGTTTCACACCGCGGATCCAATCGCCCCAGGCCGCTGCACCGTACAACTGCTTGCAAACGCCATAAGCACCGAAGCCGATGAAAAAGGTGGGTTTGATATTATATTTTTTTGCCCATGCAATCTGATTCCGGATATCTTTCACCTGTAAAGCAGATGCTGCACGGTCAATTTCAATCTTGCCTTTCCCGATTTTCTTGAACTTGAATTTCCACGGATCAAGCCCGAATTCACGGGTGCCGCATTCAACCATTCCATAGAAAATACCTTCTTCCGGAGCCCACTGGAAAAAGTTCATCGGAATCACAGAATCTTTGGACAGAACTGCATTGTGAACAGTCAAAGTCACCGGAATATCCTGCATCTCTCCAGTGTATTTCCGGTTGTGATACTGATTATTGATCACAGTCCAGCTCGCAGGCTCAGAAAGAGGAATCACACGCAAACGCCCCCGATAAACACCGGGCTTGATATCATCCGTGTTGAAATCGAACCAGACGACGCCCGCTTCACGGGGCGGAACGGTTACAGTACAGGCTTCTCCGATTTTCGGGAGCGGATCAAACCGCAAACTTCCGGAGTCTTTATCATTATCTTTGAACCGGACAGCATACCGCTGAGTAATTTTTCCCGCCGGAAAGCCAGCCAGCCCGAAAGAACCGTTGTATCTGTGTTCAGTTGTTTCAAGAATAACTCTGTAATCTGCCGGCTTATCGGTCAGGTTCATGATTGCAACAGGAAGAGCTTTCCGTTCATTGACCGCGGCGGAAAGATCGATTTTTTCCACAAGTTCAAACACTTCATCCGGCACAAACGGAACGGCAAAATTACTGACCGCAGAAACCGGTGCAACCGCAAATTTACGGGTGGAAAGTTTTGCAAATTTTGCTCTCAGCCGGGCTGTTTCTTCTGCTGCGCAGGCTTTTTCATAAGCACTGCGGCTTGCAACCGTTATCTTTTTTCCGTATTTCTTCTGGAACGCGGCAGAAAAATCACCTGTGACAAGCTCGCCGAACCGCTCCGGCTCCATAAAGTTTTCTTTCAAAGGAGCCCAAGTCAAAAACTGTTTGGCTTTCAAACGCTGGCGCGCGATGTTGAAAGAAACGGTATCGCCTTTTGCAAGTTTTCCACCGATTGATTTGAACGGGATTTCAGCTGTAACGCTCCATTTATTTTGTCCGGCTTTACATGAGGCTTTCCACGGAACATTACCGGTAGAAAAAACAGCACCGCCAGCCCCGACAGCAAATTGAACAGTTTTCCCATTCCGGGTAAAGAAAATCTCAACTGCATCACCATCCCAAACGCCTTTTCCTACCGTCACGGTTCCGGGTTCCTGACAATCAACAGAGATTTGAATATTTTCTCCGGCAGGACGGACCGTAAAAGAGGTCAAATCAGAAGTTTTTCCTTTCTCGCGCAGTACAAGAAAATCCCGGATAGCTTCAGAAGAATCAGAAAACAGAACGGATTTTTTTACAGATGCATCCGGAAGCTCCGCAGTCGCAACTGTCGGCATGACTTTCGGTTTCATTTCTTCGACAACGACATTGTCAATCAGGACAAAATCACCAACGCTGAATTTATGGGGACCATACTGAGTATCGTGCCACATCTGTATCTGCAAAGCTGCTTTTCCGGTGTTTGCTTTCGTCTTGAACGTACCTTCAAATTTCTTCCAGTCAGATGCAATATTGACTTGTCCGAGAGAAGTTTTTCCGGATCTTCCCTGCCAGACACCTTTGCCTTTGTCCCAAAGCTGCGTATTGATAGAAACCCGCATCGCTTTGCTGCCCTTCAATTCCACAGAAAAACGGTATGTTGTATTGGGTTTGACAACAAAACCGGCTTTTCCGGAATGACATCCCATCCAGCCGCATGCCGCTGTCATTTCACTCTTTTTTGCGGTCTTGACTACTTTTGTAATTTCAAGTTTTGCACATTTGTTCCAGGTATAATCTTCCACAAAAAGGGATATCTTACCGGCACCGTTTGTCATGGCAAAGCCGTCAAGATTTTTCAATCGGCTGAAATCACCCTCTTTCACAAGATTCTGTCCGGACAACACGACAACAACAGCACATAACAAGCCTGACAATACGTTTTTCATATTCCCGGATTCCTTTTTCTTAACGACCCGTATTCGCAATCCATTTCTGATTTTCAGTACCATACTGATCGACCCAGCGTGCAAACTGACCTGTTGCCCCGCCATCGCTCTTCTGTTCCGTGGAAATGTATTTATAATAATTAAGCCCATCCACAGCTTCCACATGACCATCGAAGAAATTGAAATTGATCCTGTTGGAATGGCGCGCATAGTAAGCGGGATAACTTGCATTCTTTGTCACTCTCCAAATCCCAGCCCGCTGAGTTTTCCGGCTTTTCGGACTTGCGCAGGAATCTCCGTTATAAATAAAAGTTGACGGCATCTGGATTCTTTTCATCGTAAGAAAACGGGTCTTGTAAGAACTTCCATTCAACTTAAACTGCTTGACATAGTAGCGTTTATATTCATTCCAGCCGTCATTTGTAAAATTCATCGGACAGCCATAAGTATAATAAAGGCTGGTCGTGTTATAATCCTTTGCCGCAGGACATTTTGAAATCTTAATATCACCAAGATAATTTCCTTTTTTATAAATAAGATCAAGTGCCTCATACGCGCTGTCTTCATTCAGCCCGGGAACGCAGCCGTCACTGTCTCCGGCATAAAGCAAATGAACCTGCATCAGCTGCTTCAGATTTCCCTGACAATTGGATGCCAGAGCTTTTCCCCGTGCATTGTTCAATGCAGGAAGCAGCATCCCTGCAAGAATCGCAATAATTGCAATAACAACTAACAGTTCAATCAAAGTAAAGTTTGCAAACCGTCCCAGTTCTTTCATAAAAAACCTCCTGTTTTCTCATATTTTTGTTTTTTACAAACGATTAAAGTACAAATCGCCATGCTGAAAAATTTCTATTTTTTTTCAGCACTTATTCTGCAGGAGACCAATCTCCTGAAAAACTTTTTTTCTTTCAATCACAAACCTATCATTCAAAAAGCAGTTTTCCGAACAACAAGCCGGGTCGGAATCCGCACAACAACAGTCTCATCCGTCCCTTTTTCAATCTGTTCCAACAGCAAATCCGCAGAACGTTCCGCAAACCGTGGTCTTGGCGCATCAATCGTCGTCAAACAAGGTTCTTTATACGGCAGACATCCATAATCTTCCAGATTGTCATAACTCAAAAGCTGAAAATCTTTTCCGGCTTCCAATCCTTTCTCCCGGAAAGCTTCCAACAAAGAAAAACTGACCACATCCGAAGTGGAAAACAGAAATTTTTCTTTGATCTCAGAACATAATCTCAATCCCAGACGATAACTTGGGATTGCATTCGTCAGAGCATCTGTTTCCACACAGTAGAACTTGATCTGCTTCTCCGGATAACCGCCGGAAATCACAGATTTTTCAAACATCTCCTTGCGGAGCAATCCGTTGGGATGATTCTCATAAACAATCAGTATTTCCGGAGGATTCTGCTGAAGTATTTTTTCAACTGCTGCCCTAATTCCACGGCTGTTATCAAACATGATCTGGTGAAACGGAAGATCCAGTTCTTCTTCCAAATGAGTGATCACAACGGGGATTTCCAGCTTTTTCAAAATTTCAACCGTTAATGGATCAATAAATCCGGAGGTAATCAAAAGACCATCCATCCCATCTATGGCAGCCGCAAACAGCTTCGGATCACAAAGCGTCGGATAATCAATCAACTTTACATCGCACTGTTTCATATAAAGATGCTGAATACTGATCCGGGTTCGGATTCCCATGGAACTTTCCCACATGGGTGTCGCAGGGAACTTTTTGTCTGCAACGGCTATCCGGTATTTCTGCTTTTCCGTTTTCGGACTCTGAGATGCAACAAATGTTCCAACACCGTGTTTCCGGTAAACCAGACCTTTATCCACAAGCAGACGGACTGCACGGTCTGCTGTAAGAGTGGAAACGCCGAACCGTTCCGCCAATTCTGCATTGGAAGCAAGCTGATCTCCTGAACGGAAACTCCCGCTCAGAATCATATCTTCCAGCGCACTGCGGATATTTTCTGTCATATTGACTTTACCGGTTCGCATTTCTACAACTCCTTATATGTCTTGAATATGTCTTTCTTTTTCCTAATATAACACTGCATTCTATTATTTTCAAGCAATATACATAAAAAACTTTATTTTTTTCAAAAAAGATATATTTAACTCATATATACGTGTTAAATATATTTCGACATAATTTCTTCAAAAAAAACTGCTGTGAAACATTTCATCTCACAGCAGTTCTTACGTAATCAGATTCTTTCTCAAATGTGATACCGCAGCCAGTAATCATCCATGATAAATCCATTTCCAATATCAATCTGAACAGATTTATACTGCTCAAAACCAAACCGGGCATACGCTTTTTGCGCCTTCATGTTCTGTTTGTTCACCGCAAGAATGGCAGAAGTAAAGCCGCGCGACTCAGCCGCCTCAATCACATGCTGAAGCATCTTCTGACCATAGCCTTTGCCCTGATATTCTTCCAGCAAATATAATTTATGCAGTTTCATCGTTCCGGGTTCTTCATACGGAGCATACACCATATACCCGGCATCTTTTCCGTCGATCACAAGCAATTCAAATGTATAGCCGGATGCCAATTCCTTTTCCATGACTTCCGGTGAATACATCATCTTCATCATATAAACGATCTGTTCCGGGGATAAAATCTCCCGGAACGTTTTCGGCCATACATCATCCGCAATCGCCCTGACTCGCGATAACTCACCGGCTGTTTGAATCTGAAAAAATGTATTCATTTTTAATTCCAGAAGATTGCAAGAGGGCCGGGGATACGAATCATATTTCCGTCAGGATACAGCATCCCCGTTTCCGGTTTCACATCGTAGAAAACAACAACGTCGGAGAACTCATTTGCAGCAGCAAATTTCTGATATCCGGGCAGATAATTGATGTCTCTGGGTCCGGAACCACCGGAAGCGGCAATTCCTTTCCAAACGGGATACTTCGTCTCTGCATCAAGTTCATAACATGCAATAGTGTCATATCCGCGGTTGGAAACGTAAAGATATCGCTCATCCGGAGAAATTCTGATGGCAGCCGCCTTGGTTGCTCCGGAATAATGTTCCGGCAAAGTCGTCACTTCGTTCAGCAATGCAAAATTACCGTTTCCATCATAGGAAAGTGTCAGAACGGTATTACCGAGTTCTGTCACAAGATAAGCAATGTTTCCAGCTTTGTTGAACACCAGATGCCGCGGTCCTTCTCCTGCAGGAGTATTGAATGTCCGGACAGAAGAAGCATCTATTCCCTTTTCGCTCCGGGGATAAAGTTTCAGAGCATCAATTCCAAGATCAATAACGATCAGAAATTTGCCATCGGGAGTAAACTCCGTGAAATGGGTGTGCGGTCCATCCTGACGCGGCTGATTGGGTCCTTTCCCGGTATGAGTAATCACCTGTGTCCGCTCCGCAATGGAACCGTCTTCAGTAAGCCGGAATTCCGTCACGCTGCCGGAAAGATAATTGGCACAGTAAAGGAATTTTCCGTCAGCAGAAACAACCGTATAACAGGGAGCTTTTCCTTCGCTGGACATCTTGTTCAGAAATTCAAGAGAACCGTCTTCATTCACACGGAAAGCGGCGCAGCCTGGCGTTTCTTCTCCGTTTCCGCAGGTGGCATACATATATTTTCCATCGGGAGACGGACTAATCCAGTTGCAGCCGGTCAGAGGAGCAAAAGAAAGCTCTTTCAGATTGTTTTCCTCTTCACGATATTGATAAATCCCGCCGCGTTCGCAGGAAGATTTTGCAACAAGGTAAAAATAATTATTCATCGTAAATCTCCAAAATAAAAAAGGACGGCTTTTACGCCGTCCTTTGTAACAGAACTTAACCTCTGCGTCCTCTGAGGCGTCCGCGCTTGAGGAAACCGTCGTAATTCTTCATTACGAGATAGGATTCCAGCTGACTCAGAGTGTCAATCGTAACCCCTACGATAATCAGCAGGCTTGTCCCGCCGAAGAAAGAAGCTACATTGTACGGAATCTGGAACCACTTGTAAAGAAGCATCGGGAAGATTGCGAGAGCGGTCAGGAAGATCGCGCCTGCAAATGTGACCCGTGTCATGGAGTAGTCCAGAAACTCTGCGGTGGGAGCACCGGGACGGATTCCGGGGATGTATGCACCTTCCTTTTTCAGGTTATCAGAAACCTGGAGAGGATTGAACATATTGGCAACCCAGAAATAAGAGAAGAGCATGATCAGCACACCATAACAGACCATATAAGTGTAAGTGTCATGGTTGAAGTAAACTGACAATCTCTGGCAAGCCTGAGAGGGGATCATCCGGAGGATAGCTCCCGGGAAGATCAGGATCGCACCTGCGAAAATGATCGGCATAACACCGGCGAAGTTTACCTTCAACGGGATGTAAGTACTCTTCTGGCCCTGTCCGCCCAGCATGGAACGTGCCATCTGAACGGGAATCCGGCGCTGGCCCTGTGTCAGCATGACCGTAGCTGCGGTGATAACTGCAAAAACGATCAGGAGCAGGAGCACGTGGACATAGGAGAAACGCATGTTTCCGGTAACCCCGGCAGCAAGCATTTCATACAATCCCATGAGAGACTGCGGAAGACGCTCAATAATGTTGATGGTAATGATGATGGAAACACCGTTTCCAATTCCCTTTTCCGTGATCCGTTCACCGAACCAGACAAGGATCATGGTACCTGCTGTGAGAACACAGACGGACATCATGACAAAACCTGCGCCGGGATTGGCGACAAGGGTCTGACCGGGATCGGGGGAAGGAAGACCCAATCTTTCCGGATTGGACATTGCAACAGCTGCCATTGCACCCTGAACAATACAAATGACGATGGTCAAATAACGGGTGAACTGGTTGATCTTGTTGCGTCCTGCTTCGCCTTCTCTCTGAAGTTTTTCAAGAGAGGGAAGCACAGGAGTCAACAGCTGCATGATAATGGAAGCGGAGATGTACGGCATGATTCCGAGGGCACCGATTGCAAACTGCTGCAAAGCACCGCCGCTGAACAGGTCGAACATTCCCATGAACTGTCCGGCAGCAGAATCAGCTGTCATCTTGGTTTCAAAATAGTGTTGAAGATTAGCCGTATCAATTCCGGGGCAAGGGATGTTTGCCGCAACGCGGCAAAGCACAATCAGCCCGGCCGTAAAGAGAATACGGTCACGAAGTTCTTTGATTTTAAATGCGTTGACAAAAGCAGAAAACATCTTTTATTCGTCCCCAGTCCGGCGTATTAAAACGCTGTTGAATTTTCAACGGGACAGCCGCACGGGTGAAATCCCATGCGGCTGCCTGCATAATATTCTGAATTTCCGAGGAAACTCAAATCAATCCTTCTGATCTGCAGAAGCATCTTCGCAGCCGCAATCGCAGCAGCAGCAACATACTTCTTCAACAGATCCGCCGGCAGCCTCAATCTTGGCTTTAGCTGTTGCGGAGAAGAAATTGGCTTTAACTTTCAGAACAACGTTGATTTCACCGTTGCCGAGAACTTTGAGGGGAGCTTTCCGCTTGCCGATCAAAGCAGCCATTCTCATCGCCATTTCGTCAACAACATCACCGGCTTTGAATGCCTTTGCGAGCTGTTCAACGTTCACAACATTGAAGATCTCCTTGATTCCGCTGTTGAATCCGCGTTTCGGAATTCTGCGGAAGGAAGGTGTCTGACCTCCTTCAAAGTGATGACGGATCGCTGCGCCGGAACGGGAACGCTGTCCTTTGTGACCGCGTCCAGCTGTTCCACCCCAACCGGAACCATCACCTCTGCCGACTCTCTGACGGCTCTTTCTGGAACCGGGAGTAGCTGTGAGTTCGTGCAATTTCATTTTCAGATCTCCTTAAATTACGCAAGTCCGCGCTTTTCCATGACTTCCTTCTTGGACTTCATCATTTCGATTGCCTTGAAGGTTGCCTTAACCACGTTGGCAGGGTTGCCGGATCCCAGAGATTTTCCGAGAACGTCAACAACACCAGCCAGATCCAGAACTGCACGCATAGCACCACCGGCGATAACACCGGTACCTGCAGATGCGGGACGGATCAGGACCTTGGATCCTGCGTATTTTGCAATAACTGTATGAGGAACAGTTTCACCGAACAGCGGAACTGTGATCATATTTTTCTTAGCTGCTTCCTGAGCCTTGCGGATCGCATCGGAAACTTCATTGGCTTTGCCATATCCATAACCGACTTTGCCTTTTCTGTCGCCAACAACGATCAGCGCACCGAAAGACATATTCTTACCGCCTTTGACAACCTTTGTGCAGCGGTTGATGCTCAGAACGATTTCTTCCATTTCACCGGAGGATTCACGGGCGAAAGAAACAACGTCTTTGACATTAGCTTCCTGATTTTTCTTTTCCATAGCCATGATATTCTCCATTAGAACTGCAGACCTGCAGCACGTGCAGCATCTGCAAGTGCCTTGATCCGACCATGATACTGATTACCGCATCTGTCAAAAACAACTGTTTCAATTCCAGCTGCTTTGGCTTTTTCACCGGCGAGCTTGCCGAGAGCTGTCGCTGCTTCGACGTTGCGCTTCAAATTCAGAGCCTTGAACTCTGCTGCCAGAGTGGATGTTGCTGCCAAAGTTTTGCCAGCTTCATCATCAATGAACTGAACGTAGATATTGTTTGCCGTGATGCTCACACAGAGACGGGGTCTCGCAGCTGTCCCGGAAATCTTTCCGCGGACGCGAACGTGACGTCTGACTCTTTTTTCTTTTGCTGTTTTATACATTTTTACAACCTTTCATCACGCGTTGGTCTTACCAGGCTTGATCACAACATGTTCGTCGGAGTAACGGACACCTTTGCCCTTGTAGGGTTCAGGTTTCTTGTAGCGTCTGATACGAGCTGCAACTTCTCCAACCAACTGCTTGTCAATACCGGAGATCTGGATCTTCACACCATCAACGATGTTCATCTTGATTCCATCGGGAACAACATAGTTGATCGGATGGGAATATCCGAGGTTCAGGGTAAGCTTGTTTCCTGCGAGTGTGGCTTTGTAACCGACACCAACGATCTGAAGCTCTTTGGAATATCCTTTGGAAACACCGATGACCATGTTGTTGACAAGGCTTCTTGCCAAACCATGATACATTCCTGCATCAGCGTGGTCATCGCAACCGACAACCACGTGATTACCATCCACAACAGCATTGGTGTGGGGAGGCAGATTCAAAGAAAGCTTTCCAAGTTTGCCTTCGACGGTGATGACACCGTCATTCACTGCAACTTTAACATCCGGTGTGAATTCGACCGGTTTCTTTCCGATTCTAGACATCTTCAATCCCTCGATTCATCACCAGACGTAGCAGAGAATTTCTCCGCCGACATTCTGAGCTTTTGCATCTTTATCGCTGATGATACCCTTGGGGGAAGAAAGAATTGCAATACCAAGTCCATCTTTCACCCGGGGAATTTCCTTGCTGCCGCAATAGAGACGGCAAGAAGGCTTACTCACGCGTTCGATACCCTCGATAACAGAACGGCGCATGAAATATTTCATGTCCACTGTGAGGGTCTTCTTCACATCGCCATCCACATGATAACCTGCAATGTAACCTTCTTCGAGAAGAACTTTAGCAATCGCAGCTTTCATTTTGGAGGAAGGCATAACAACCGATTTCTGAGAAGACATCGCAGCATTGCGGATGCGTGTCAGCATATCGGAAATAGGATCCTGCATACTCATTGTAGCACCTCTTACCAGCTGGCCTTGACAATGCCCGGGATCTGACCGCTGAGGGCCATTTCACGGAAGCAAAGACGGCAAAGTTTGAATTTACGGATGTATGCACGAGGTCTGCCGCATTTCTGGCAGCGGGTGTAGTTCCGGACCTGGAACTTGCTTCCGCGCTTCTGTTTGGCAATAAGACTTTTTTTCGCCATGATTTACTCCTCTCAGTGCTCGAACGGCATTTCCAGCATTTTCAGAAGTTCCTTTGCATCAGCATCGGTCTTCGCGCTGGTAACCATTGTAATGTTAAGTCCAAGGGGATATTTGATCTTTTCAAGGTCAATTTCGGTAAAGATGGAAACATCCTGGACACCGAGGTTGTAGTTTCCGACCCCGTCAAAACCCCTGTTCGGCACGCCGCGGAAGTCTCTGACACGCGGCAATGCGTTGTGGACAAATCTGTCAAGGAAACGGTACATGTTTTCACCGCGGAGGGTGACCATGAGACCGATGGGCTGACCGACGCGGAGTTTGAAGTTCGCGACGTTCTTTTTAGCCTTGCAGGTAACCGGAGCCTGACCGGCGAGAGCGGTCAAGTGAGTTCTTGCTTCGGTAAAAGCATCCTTTTCAGACTTGGTGCTGATCCCTGTGCTGATAACGATCTTTTTCAGCTTGGGAACTTCCATGATATTGGAGATGCCCAGCTTCTCTTTGAGAGCGGGAACAACTTCCTCTTCGTATTTTTTCTTCATGTCAGGCATTATGCGTTCTCCTTGACCCGGACGTTGGAGACATGGACGCTCACAGAGCGGCGGACCATTCCGCCTCTGGGATTCGCCTGGGTCTTCTTGACGGTCTTCATGCCGATACGGTTCTCAAGTTTATCAGCGGAAAGGCTGGTGATCTCAAGAACAACACGGTCTTTCTTTTTGAGGACAGCCGTGATCTTACCGGTTTCTTTTTTCCATTCGCCGCTCAGGACTTCCACCACATCACCTTTTTTGACATGGTAAATTTTGGCACACTTTTCAGAAAACATCAGAGCACCTCCGGAGCGAGAGAAACAATCTTCATAAATCCTTTTTCGCGCAGTTCACGTGCGACAGGACCAAAGATACGTGTTCCCTTGGGGTTCTTTTCATCATCAACAACCACCGCCGCATTGGAATCAAAGCGGAGGTAGGATCCGTCTTCACGGCGAATCTTGTTCGCAGTTCTGACGATAACGACCTTGACAACATCGCCTTTCTTAACGGCACCGCCGGGGATGGATTCCCGGACTGCAGCGGTGACAACATCACCGACGCGTGCGGAGCGACGTTTCTGGCCCAGAACGGTCATGACCATGACACGCTTTGCGCCGGAGTTGTCAGCAACTTCCATCACAGTTTGCATTTGAACCATTTCAGTATCTCCTCAGGGTTCTCATTCAGCGTGGCTGATGATCTGTTCAAGGCGCCAGCGTTTGTTTTTGCTGAGAGGCCTGGTTTCGCCGATTCTGACAGTGTCGCCGACTTTAGCGTCGTTATTCTCGTCGTGCACGGCATAGCGCGTACGGATTTTGACGACCTTCTTGTATTTGCTGTGCGCCGCTCTGCGTTCGATTTCGACAGTGATGGTCTTATTCTGAACGTCGCTGACCACGATGCCGACTCTGTGCTTGCGGTTTCCGCGGGTGGCGCTGCTGCTCACTTCATTCATTGCACATTCCATTCGTTAAGTTGTTCTCAGACCTTGGCAGCGGATCTGATGGTCTTTTCCGTGAGGCATCTTGCAATGTCCTTGCGGACCTGTCTCAGACGGGCGGTATTTTCAAGGGTACCCGTCTTGGCCTGCTGGCGGAGGGAGAAATGCTCTTTGCGGAGATCCTGGACCTTGAGGTCGAGCTCAGCGGGAGTCAGTTCTTTGACTTCTTTCATCTTCATGATAAGTTATCCTCTCTCATCAGGCATGCTGAAGACGCATGACGAATTTACATTTGACAGGGAGCTTGGATGCCGCGAGGCTCATAGCTTCCTTAGCAACATTTTCGGAACATCCGCTCACTTCAAACAGGACTCTGCCCGGCTTGACAGGAGCGACCCAGTATTCCACGTTTCCTTTTCCCTTACCCATACGGACTTCCAACGGTTTCTTGGTATAGGGTTTATAGGGGAATACGCGAATCCATACTTTACCGCGACGTTTCATGTGGCGGGTAATTGCCACACGTGCGGCTTCAATCTGATTGGCTGTGAGATAAATTCTCTCAAGGCTCTGCAGACCGTAATCGCCGAAATCCAGCTCATTACATCTCTGCGAAAGGCCCCCGAGATTACCTCGCTGCACCTTTCTGTGCTTTACCCTTTTTGGCATTAACGGCATTTTGCATTACCTCCGTAGGCTCTTTGTGACAAATCCAGACTTTAATTCCGATTTTTCCGGCAGTGGTGTTTGCTTCGGTGAAAGCATAGTCAATGTGTGCTTTCAAGGTGTGAAGCGGTGTTCTGCCTTCCTTGTAATGTTCAGTACGTGCCAGTTCAGCACCGCCGAGACGGCCAGCACACTGAATCTTGATTCCTTCCACACCGGCTTCCATAGCGACCTGAATCGCTTTCTTCATTGCACGGCGGAAACCGATTCTGCGTTCGAGCTGAGCAGCAATTCCTTCTGCAACCAACTGAGCATCAGTATCAGGACGGGAGATTTCGACGACGTCGAGAATCAGTTCGTTCTTGGATGCAAGAAGCTTGGAAACAGCTGCTTTCAGCATTTCGAGATCTGCACCTTTGCGGCCGATAAGATGGCCGGGACGTGCAGCATAGATTGTGACGCGGACGCGTTCGCCGCATCTTTCGATAAGAACTTTGGAAATTGCGGCTTCATGATGATTCTTCTTGATGAAGTCGCGAACTTTCATATCTTCCAGCAGCCAGTCGCCAAAATTCTTCTTGGAGGCGTACCAGCGTGAACTCCAGTTCTTATTCAGGGCTAATCTCAGCCCGACAGGATTGACCTTCTGACCCACTATTAGTCCCTTTCCTTAGTTTTTGCCATCGGTGAGAACCACCGTGAAATGGCTTGTACGTTTTCTGATTCTTCCGGCGGAACCACGAGCTTTGGGGCGGAATCTTCTCATGATCGGGCCGGGATTTGCCACAGCCATCTTCACGATCAGATCTTCGCGCTTCAGTTCGCAGTTGTTTTCAGCATTTGCAAGAGCACTTCTCAGTGTTTTTGCAAAAAGGCGTGCTGCCTTTCTCGGACACAACTCCGTCATCGCAAGAGCATCCATGACCTTCTTTCCCTGAATTGTGTGGGAAAAGTCACCGGCTTTCTGCGGGGAGATGCGGACGTTTTTTGTAATCGCCCTGACTTCCATAACTGCTTTCTCTTTTCTTTTTGTTAAAGGTTTTTATCTTAAAAAGATTCTTCTTTTCCTATCAGAATCCTGTTGTTTTCTTCCCGGATATTGAGGTTCTTACCTCAGTTCCGACTGCCAATTTCTCGAACGATCCTGCAATCACAACAGCTGCACTCACAAAATTTCTTACAGCTATCACTTTCAGAACCACTCCTTCCCGACTCAGTGTTATTCCCTCTCTGACACCGTCTCTGTAGCCGCCATTCAATATTACCAGTTTTGAACGGGGATCCAGCTCAAGAATACGGTGTATTCCGGGACGGCCGGGCCGTTTCGGCGGTACCGCCAGTCTTGCCATATCCATGGCATCAGAACGTAATTTATCGATTTGAATACGTAATTTTGCCATTTCCACTTGATCGATCGTGAGTTCAGGCAGTCGTTTGGAGAGATCATCCGCAAATGTTATAATCGTTGCGGAGACTCGTTTCATTGATGAGGTACATGTTAATAGATCGGCAGCCAGTTCCATCTCCCTGGTGCCCGTATACACCGGTTCTAGGGTCTCGATGGTCCCGGCGGAGCTCGCTTCCATGCGCCTCATACGACCGGCCTGCGTCGAATATTTATCCAGTGTTTCAATCAGCTCCTTGCGCAAGGCATTATTCTCATTCTCCCTGAACGCAAGTTCAGCAGCCAATCGCCGATTTTCAGCTTTCAGCCGCTCATTTTCTTTCCGGAGATCCTCCCCGGCAAGAGCATCTATGCACAGAAAACCCATGCATATGAATAGTAATATAGCACTACTTCGTAAAAAAATCCAGTTTAAAATGCTATTTTTTTTCATTTTTTTTCATTTTTCCCTGTTTTTTTTCGTTTTTTTTCATAAAATCCCTTTTTCAGAATTCCATCTCATGGCAAACGGGACCTGCCGCATCTCGTAATTTTCCCACTCTCCCGGCTCATAAAACACCTTCACAAGAAACAAGCCGCGCGCAGGGGCTGTGTCCCTGCCAGGGGTTCGTTTTTTCTCTTCCAGAATTTCTCCGATCCGTTCCGGTGCCAGACGGTTCCTGCCAACTTCCGCAATTGCCCCGACCATGCTTCTTACCATCTTGTAAAGAAAACCTGTTCCGATAAAATGGATCATCTTCAACGGTCCGCACTCGTACAGCTCCGCGCGGATAATCTTCCGAACTGTATCATCACGGTTGGCCGCTTCAACAGCATAACTTTTGAAATCGTGCTCCCCGACAAAATATGTCAATGCCTGCCGGACACCGTCAAGATTTGTAAAATCCGGCAGATTCCAGCTCCAGCGGGAGGTAAATGGTTCAGCCGTTCCTGTATCTATTATATACACATAGGATTTCCCCTCTGCAGAAAAACGGGCATTGAAAGAGTCATCCACCTGTTCCAGAGAACGGATCCGGATATCCTCCGGCAGAAGTTTGTTCAGAGAACGCAAAAGACGGTCGTCGGGAATATAAGGAGATTCCGGAGCGCGGAATGAGCCAACCATACCGAGAGCATGAACTCCGGCATCTGTCCTGCTGCTCCCCTGCACTCTTACTGGTGTTCTGCCGAACAATTTGTAAAGACGGTCCTCCAGAATCTCCTGAACCGTGATCCCGTTAGGCTGACGCTGCCAACCGTGGTAGTTCGTGCCATCGAACATCAATGTTATTTTGAAATTCCGCTCTGTTTTGACAGCTGCGGCTTTTTCTGCGTTTTCTTCAGACATAATCTATTCCCGGAACGTTTTACTCCCGTTCCCTTGCAATTCATGTTATCTTATATTTTTTGGCTCTGTTCCCGACAAAGGTTGTTTTGTGATCGGGGAAGAAGGGAAAAAATTTTGAGGAAATTTTTTTCCTTCTTCCCCGAACCCCATCATCCTTTTTCAAACCTTTTTGGGGCATTCCGATTTTTGCGGTACAAAAATCAAAATGCCATCTTAAAATTAAAACAGCAAAAGGATTTACCAGTCCTTACAAGTAACAGTGCCTGTATTTTTCTCTTTTACGGTAATATACTCTGCAACAGAGCATTTTTCAACTTTACTATTCCATATATATAAATATATCGGTCAGTTTTTTTCCGCACAGCACTATATAATTTCACAGGTTTTCTTTTGAATAACGGTTGTTTTTACCGCATTCTGCTCTGCAATAATCTGTAAAAGGGGGCTGTTGCAAAACCTGCATACAGAAAACGCATTTTAATTGAGTCTTTTGAACAGAGTGAACGGAGTTTACAGAGATTACGGAGGTGGTTTGGGAATTAAAACAACCGTTACCCAAGAGAAAAATTTTTATTTCTTTTGAGAAATCGGTCGGTAATAACTAAAAATGCCTCCGTACACTCAGTACACTCCGTTTTCTCCGTACGAAAATGTGCTTTCAAATTTCAGGTTTTGCAACAGCCCCTTTTTCCCCTCCTCAAGGAACAACCTTTATTGGGAACAGAGCCTCACATTTTCTTTGTTTTTTCCGTCAGCTTCATGGTGTCATCAATCAGCTTTTCCAGATAACCGAAACGGGAATTGAGGAAATCATCAGCTGTAAATATTCCGTAGAAATGACGCAAAACGGGTTCCAGCATTTTTTTGAATTTTGCGACATTTCCGGCGTGCATCACGGGCCAGCGGTTCATGTATTCGATACGGTAATCTTCCAGGCAATTTCCCAGTTTTCCGTAATAGAACTGATTCCAGTTGCAGAACATATTCCGGATGACGGAAAGGGATTCTGCGGCGGCAGCAAGCTGCAGGAAGGAATAACGGTCAGAAGAAAATTGTTTATCAAGAACATTCTGCAGAGTATAAGGAGATTTTCCGATATTCAGGATCGCATTCACCAATGCCTGATCCGGACATTCGCCGTAAAGATTCTTGGAAAGTTCATAGATGAATTTTGTATAATCAATTGTTTTCCCGCTCCACATATTGCATGCGGCGTAGAGAATCGTGAACCAGCTGCTTTCATGAGGTTCAGCCGGACAATCAGCGGAACCGATTCTGCCCCAACCTGTGGAACAGACACATTCCAGTTTGTTTTCCACTGCTGATTTTGTCCAGGCACAGCTGTTCAAGCCGCGATATTCAAGTGGCGGCAGAGAGCCTGCCCAGTTGTCGCATCCGGCATAACCGCTTGCTCCCCAGACTCGCATTCCGGTATCAATGTAACTTCTCAGGAATGAAAAAGTATTCCCCTTTCCGCCGTAACCGTAATCCCAATACATCAGGATAGATTTTTTCCCCAGGGACCAGCACTCTTTTGCCTGTTCATCAGACATACCTTTGGCACTGTTGCGGAGGATATCATCCCACATGATCGGAGTTCTGCCGGAAGCGATGATATGATCAATGCTTTTTCCGGTCCGTCTCAAATAGGAACCGACAACTCCGAGTTTTTTACATTTCGGACATTCTCCGAGATAGGTTGCTTCATCTGCGCCCACATGGAAATAAAGGGGGTGTTCCGCAAAACATTCCATCAGCTCATCCGCCATTTTATTCCAGAGTTTATCCACTTTTGTGCTGGAACAGCAGAACTGATAACAATGTTCATTTTCCCGGAGCTCTCGGTACTGCGGCTGTTTGAGCATGTAATCCACATGGGCGATAGATTGGAGTTTCGGAACGATCATGATATGCAGATCAGCAGCATATTTACTGATTTTCCGCATTTCGTCAAATGAGAAAGCAGTGGGACAGCCGATTCCGGGAGCGCACTTGTAATCATACTTATCTTCCAGTTCCAGAAGAATTGCATTGACTTTGTACGATGCCAGGATTTCCAACTCTTCCAGCAGGATTTCAAATTTCGGCTGATATCCTTTCAAATCCCAATGGATCATACGCAGCGGAACAGCGGCTTCATCTTTCACTGTACCGCAGGGAAGTTTTTCCGGCATCTGCAGAAGAGTCTGAAAACCATAAAACACTCCGGCAGGTGTTTTTGAATCGATCCGGATTCCGTTCGTACTGATTTGAATAACATAAGCATCATTTCCATTCCCGGGGTCTTCCGCTTTCAGACCGGATTTTTTACCGGGCACACACAATTCCGCACAGCAACCTTTTGCGCCTTTTGAGACAACCAATCCGGAGATTGCAGATTTCAGCTGTTTCAACAGAACTGGAGAGAAAGTATTTCCTTTCAAAGATTGAAAATCTTTCAATTGAACTGTATTTTCTGTTTTCTCGAACAGCTTCACTTCCGGTAACAATGACATAACACAACTCCTTTACAGATTTATTTTCAGATAATATAACAGGAACCTGAAAAAAATTCAATGGCTGTTCAGAAACATTTTCAAGTTATTGCTCTGTTCCCAATAAAGGTTGATTTGTGATCGGGGAAGAAGGGAAAAAATTTTGAGGAAATTTCTTCCCTTCTTCCCCGAACCCCATCATCCTTTTTCAAACCTTTTTGCGGCATTCCGATTTTTGCAACGCAAAAATCA
>JAFVTF010000009.1 GCA_017503375.1 Lentisphaeria bacterium
TTGTTCCTTGAGGAGGGGAAAAAGCCCTTTTGAGGAAAGGTCCTTTTTCCCCTCCTCAAACTCCACCCCTTTTTTCCAAACCTTTTTGCGGCATTCCGATTTTTACGATGTAAAAATCGAAATGCCATCTTAAAGTTAAAAGAAGGATTTACCAACCTGTATGGGGAACAGCGCTTTTTTTATAAAAAACCTGCCTCCGCAACAGACAGAGACAGGTTCATTCCAATTTCAAACAGATTATTTACCGTAGACAGGACCGTAAGCAGCGCAGGCACGGTAATCAGCACCTTCCAGATCCATGCCGAATGCATTCCAGCTGGAGGGACGGAAGATTTGAGCTTCGTCAACGTTGTGCATACAGACAGGAATACGGAGCATGGAAGCAAGCGTAATCAGGTCGGCACCGATGTGACCATAGGAGAATGCACCGTGGTTTGCACCCCATTTCGCCATGACGGTGTAAACATCCTTGAAGCATCCTTCTCCGGTGAGACGGGGCACGAACCAGGTGGTGGGCCAACCCGGGTCCGTACGCATATCAAGTTTATCGTGGACTTCTTTCGGAAGTTCAGCGGTGTAACCTTCTGCGATCTGAAGCACAGGACCAAGACCTTCCACCATGTTGATACGGCTCATGGTGACAGGCATACCGCCGCGTGTAAGGAAGCGGCTGGAATATCCGCCGCCGCGGAAGTACTGGCGGTTTGCAGGAACCCAGCTGACTGCATCCAGACATTTCTGAGCTTCTTCTTCGGTGATATCCCAGAACTGCTTCATGACAGGATTGCCGTTTTCATCACTCTGCTGACCGGTAGCATCGGCTGTGGTTGCACCGGAGTTGATCAGGTGGATCAGACCGGGTTCCGGCATATCATAACCGGTAACGCGTTTGACAGCTTCCTGGCTCCAGAAGGTACGGACATCGGAGAAGCCCTGAGCACGTCCGGTAAGCAAGTGACCGAACAGCATTGCAACGCCGTTGAGCGCATCGTTTTCTGTTGCGAGAACCATTGCTTCACGGATTCCGTTCCAGTCAAAGGAGGAACAGAGAATGGTTTCCATGAAGTCGCCGTTGGGCATGTGATCGGTCCACTGACGCTGTCCCTGGAATCCACCGGCAATCGCATTATGACCGCAGGATTCTTCCACAAATCCCATTTCAGCAAGTTTCGGATTGCCAACCATGAGGTCGCGGGCAATCATGCACATCTTGGTGACATAATCCCACATTTCTTCGTAACGTTCAGCTGTCAGTTCATCCGCATTGCAGAAATCTTTGTACTGCTTGCAGTTCTTGCGGACCCATTCACGGGCTTTGACATATTCTTCTTTGTCATAGATTCCTTCATTGACACGGCGGATGATTTCAACCATATCAACAGATTCGCAGCGCATGTTGAGGTATTTTTCAAAGAAAGCAGGATTGACAATGGAACCTGCAATACCCATTGCGACGGAACCGATGGAGAGATAGGATTTTCCGCGCATCATACCGGCTGCAACAGCGGCACGGGCAAAACGGAGAATCTTTTCCACAACATCTTCCGGAATTTCTGTGTCAGATGCATCCTGAACATCTCTGCCGTAAATTCCGAATGCGGGAAGTCCTTTCTGAGCATGTGCGGCAAGAACAGCAGCAAGATAAACAGCTCCGGGACGCTCGGTTCCGTTGAATCCCCAGACAGCTTTCTGGGTGAACGGGTCCATATCCATGGTTTCAGAACCGTAGCACCAGCAGGGGGTGACGGTCAGGGTGGCAGTAACATTTTCAGAAGCGAACAGTTCTGCACATGCAGCAGCTTCAGCGACTCCGCCGATGGTGGAGGGAGCAATCACGCACTGAACCTTTTCTCCATTGGGGTAACGGAGGTTGGATTCAATGAGCGCAGCAGCGGCTTTCGCCATGTTCATTGTCTGTTCTTCGAGAGACTCACGGACTCCTTTGCGGCGGCCGTCAATTGTCGGACGGATTCCGATTTTCGGCATTTTGGATTTCATAGGTAAAACTCCTGTTCTTAGAATTCGGTGTTGCAAGTATCTTAGCATATCTCACTTTATTTTTCAACCGGGAATACAGTTTTTTTCTCAAAAAAACGTTTTTTTTCTTGATTTTTTCAAGAAACAAGATATCTTTATCCGGCTTACTTGAGGTAATTTCAAAAGGGGACTTTTGAAATTGCCTCTACTTATTAAAATCACAACCAATTCTAAGGAAACTGTTTTATGCTGAATCTCAAATCAATATTCCGTCCGCATTCCGGTGCAGGAGCTTTTTTCTTCAGTATTCTTCTCTGGGGAATCGGGATCGGCTGTTTTGCGGCAGCACTCAACAACTATTTATCTGAAATTCATCACATGGACAGCGTGGATCGCGGCTGGCTGGAATTTTTCCGGGAATTTCCGGGGCTTGCACTGGTTTTTCTGCTGGCTTTACTCCACAAAGTCAGCGATTGGAAAGTTATGCGCCTCGGCACCCTGATCTCTATGGCAGGAGCCGCTCTTCTGCTGATCCCGGCGGATAAAATCGCAGTCGTGGCATTCATCATGATCTGGAGTCTGGGAGAACATCTGGTCATGCCCATCCGGAGCGGAATCGCAATGCAGGTGGCAAAAGCGGGCTGCGCCGGACAATCACTCGGATTGCTGACCAGTATCATGAATTTCGGAGCTGTGGCAGGAAGTCTGATCGTGGCTGCTCTCTTTTATGCCGGAACCATCTGGCTGGGCAAGTCCGAAGAGACTCTTTTCAAAGTCCTGTGGGGCTTGATCGTTCTGCTTATGCTGGCAAGCATCATCAGCACCTTTACCAAAGAGGCCCCGATGCTCCCTTCCAAACGCCCCAGACTTTATTTCAACAGAAAATTCAATAAATTCTATGCTCTGGAACTGTTTTACGGTGCAAGAAAACAGATTTTTCTCACTTTCGCACCTTATGTTCTGATCCGGGAATATAATTTTTCAACAGCATCCATGGCTTTTCTGTTGGGAGTTTGTGCCTTCATCAACATCTTTGCTGCACCGGCAATCGGAAAATTGACCGATAAGTGGGGATACCGCAACACAATGATCTGGGATACCGTGATCCTGTTCTTTGTCTGTCTCTTCTATGGTTTTTCCGGAAAAATGTTCACCCATCAAATAGCCTTCTGGGTGGTTTGTCTGAACTTTATTCTGGATGCTGTGATCAGTACAACATCTCTGGCAACCAACATTTATGTCCGGGAACTGGCTGAATCACAGGATGAATTGACTTCCACGCTTTCCACAGGGATTTCCATCAATCATTTGATTGCAATTCTTTCCGCACCGCTGGGCGGATGGATCTGGGTAAGATTCGGAGTGGAGTATCTCTTCACGTTTTCCGCTGTGATGGCTGTCTGCAACTCTCTGTTCGCATTGACAATCCCCCGTCCGGAAACGCTGAAAAAAAAAGGCTGATTCCTGAAAAAAAGATAATTTTTCCGTAGATGGGCAAATCTTACAAATTGGACCTTGCCCAAACGCAAAAAATCACCGGAATCAACAAACAGAGGTGCCCTTTATATTCTTCCGCCATTCGTGCGGGGTGATACCGAAACATGCTTTGAACAACTGGGAAAACCGCAGCGGAGAATCAAAACCGCAGCGGGCGGCAACTTCTTTTATGGTGATATCACGGTTCCGCAAAAGCTCTTTGCCTGCTGTCAATCGGATTTTCCTCCGGTATTCCTGCGGAGAATTGCCGAAATGCTGACGGAACAGACGCCGCAGAGTCGATTCGCTGATTCCGCACATTTTTGCCATTTCCGGTATCGAAAAACGGCGGACAGGTTCATTTGCAAGAACATTGATCACAGGAAGAAGAACCTGCGGAACCGCTGTCCGAAATGTGGAAAGATATAACAGCAATTCATACGTCTTGCAGGAAAGTTTTTCCGGAGAAATCTGTTCTCCGATTCCCATCGCGATCTCACGCATCATTTTCTCAACCAGTTCCGGATCGGGAAGCGAAAGAAGCTGATCTTTATCAAAACCAAGCGAGGCAGATATGGAATCCAGACAGCTCCCGGTAATCAGAAGCGTGAATTTCCGGCGGCTTTCATCCCCCGATTTCACCATCCGAACATTACTCCCGCGGGAGACAATATACATCATCCCGGCTTTGGCGATCATTGTGCAGTTTTCATTCTGATATTCCATTTCGCCGGAAATGATCAATTCAAGGGCAAGAGAATGATAATTCACATGACGGAACCAGCGTTTATCTGTTCTTATAATATCCATTGCGCGATATGGAATCAACGGAAGATTCTTTTTGGTCTTCAGATTCCATTCCGCTTTCTGAACGTAATTTTTCTGCCCGGCATCCCATACATCATAGGATTCCGGATCAAGCGTCTGTGTGCTATCGATTTTTGACATAAAAAACTGCCCTCTCTTATGATCCTTTCAAAATTTATCACTGTTTTTACGCTTTGCAACCCATTGACTGAAATAGAATGCTTTTTGACCGATTCCGGTATATTCTTTCACTTTTCCAACTGTTGTTTTTTTCACAAAATCAGGATATAATATTTTCAAGAAAGGCTCTGTTCCCATATGGGGGAGTTTGAGGAGGAGAAAAAGGACCTTTCATAAAAAGGGCTTTTTCCCCTCTTCAAGTAACAACCTTTATTGGGAACAGGGCTTTAAGAAAACTCCTCTTCAAAAGGGGATGGAAAGGAAATAATTTTTTTATGATTCACAACTTCAAACAGCTCGGACCGGATTCGATCCACGGGCGGATGGGTTTGCGGAATCCGGAACGCGGGTTCCGTACGGAAATGTACTTCAGCAACATTCCCGGCGAAATCGCAGGAACATGTTCCGCCCATTCCAAACAGTTGAAACTGGATGGTCGTTCCGAACAGCCCGTTTTCCAGAATGTGGAAGTCCCCGGCGTTCCGCATCTGATCCGCGGAAACAGACTCGATGGAGTGGAATTCTCTCACCGTCAGTGGCGCGATGAACTCGATTTTCTCGCTTATGACGGAATCACTGTCATGCAGAGTTACTGTTTCCTCATGAAATATAATGACGGACGGAATCTCCCGCAGGAAAAACTGGATGATATCGAAACCTTTTTCCTGAAAGTCAGGGAATCCGGCGTGAAATGTCTTCTGCGGTTTGCATACGAACTTTCTCCCACATTGCAGGGACCGACCGCTGAAACGATCCTGAAACATCTCTCCCAGCTCAAACCGCTTCTCAGAAAATATGTCGATGTGATTTACGTTCTCCAGTGCGGTTTCGTGGGAAAATTCGGCGAATGGCACAACAGTTTCCATTCTCTGCAAAATGATCCCGGATTCCGGAATGAACTGTTTCAAACAGTTCTGGAAGTTCTGCCGCCGGAACGGAAAACCATGATCCGTTATCCGCTTTACAAACAGGATATGTTCGGAACGGAACCGCTTACGGAAAAAGAAGCCTTTACTGATCTTCCCCAAGCAAGGATCGGACATTTCAATGACGGTTTTCTGGCGGGGCCGTCACATGGCGGAACGTTTAACGGAATCAAGGATTACGATGCAGTCCAAGCCTATCTTGCGGAAGAAGGACGTTTTCTTCCCATGGATGGAGAGTTGTTCTGGCGGGATTGTGCCGGAATGGCTCTGCCGATGGATTCCGCTTACCGGCTGGCAAACTGGCATTATGATACGTTCAGCATGGTTCACGGCAATCATCTTTTTGAGGGTGTGGACGGTTATTCCATTGATGTGTGGAAACGGGTTCCGGTGGACCCGATGTATCTGATTGCAAAGAAATTGCCGTGGAACGAGGCATATTTCCGGGATGAACGCGGGGACCATGTCTGGCGCAGTTATTATGAATATATCCGTGACCATTTGGGTTACAGAATCGAGTTGCAGAGTTTTGAATATGAGATTGCGGATGGACGTTTGAGTGGAAAGATCCGTCTGATCAACCGTGGATTCTCTGCGCCTGTGAATCCGCGTCCGGTTCATTTCATGCTTGGCGGAACTGCCATTGAATTGGAAACAGACATCCGGAAATGGTATTCCGGAAAGGAACAGATTTTGCGTTTTGAGATTCCTGTTCCTGCTGCGGGAGAATATGAAACAGGCTTATGGCTTCCTGACGGTTCAGAGATTTTGCGGAACCGGGAAGAATATTCGATCCGCTGTGCCAATCCACTGAATTTCCGGAACGGAATCAATGAATTCGGAATCAAAATTTCAATATAAAACAAGAACTGAAAGGAGTACGATTATGAAACAGGAAAAACAAAAATTCACCCTGATCGAACTGCTGGTTGTTATTGCAATCATCGCAATTCTTGCCGGAATGCTTCTCCCGGCATTGAATAATGCAAGAAAAAATGCCTTGTCATCACAGTGTATCAACAACTTGAAACAGGCTGGGCTTTTGGCTTCAACTTATGATAACGATTATAACGGGCTCCGTCCGATTGCCAGAAGGAAAGAAACCAATTGGAGCAGTACGGCCAAAGAAGATACCTGGGCTGGAATTCTTCAAGCTGCTGGATATATCAAAGAAGAAGAGCCAAAATATGTTTACTGTCCGGTTCTTACCCAGGGAGAAATTCCAGGCGGGATCAATGTATATGGAGCAATCGCCCCCAATACTGCGTATGATATCAACGTAAAATATCTGGCTTATGAAAATCCGAAAAACACCTACAAAACATTGATTTTCTTGAATACAAAGCTGACGAAAAAAGCGTCTCAGTTTCCCTACTTACTGGATTCCATTTATCTCGGAAACAACGAAACAAAATTTACAAACCGTTTTCTTGCAGGAATTTGCACAATAGACACAAACTGGGGTTCTGCCGCAATGCGTCATAGAAGGACCTGTAATATTCTGGCAATTGACGGACATGTTGCCCCCACAAAACCCGGCCCTGCATTCCGGTCATTTTATGCTGCAATGGAGCTTGACGGTCACGAATCCAAAACAGCAAGTCTTTATGATATGAGCGGAAACAGAGAAACAATGACAAATTAACATAAATAATAAGGAAGTTCACAATAATGAAGATGAAATTTTTTCTGCTGGCAGCTTTCGTTTTTGCACTGAATCTCTGTTACGGCGCATTGACGATCGACAACCGTTACAAAGTAAAAAGTGAAATCAAAGGGCTTATTCCGGCAGAACAGACTGCTGTGGAAGAGTTGACGACCTATCTCGGCAAAATCTTCGGCAAGGTTTCTGCAAAAGATAATAAGTACATTATTCTCCGTCACAATCCGAAATTCGGAAAAGAAGAATTCACAATTTCCGGCGATAAAAACGAAAATGTCATTATCACCGGAGGAAGACCGCGCGGGATCATGTACGGAGCTTATTATTTCCTTGACCGCAAACTTGGTGTAAAATGGCTTACTCCCGATTTTGAATATGTTCCCAAAGCCAAACGTATCAAAATCGAAAAAGTCGATCATCACGGAAAACCTGCATTCAGAGCTCGGATTCTTGCGGCGGAACAGCACGGGAAATATTCCGAAAAAGGGAGCCGCTGGCTTGCCCGGAACCTTGCCAACTGCTATTGGGGAAATGTTTTCAAGGTTTATGAAAAGTATGGAGATGAACTTATCTTTTCACCTCCGGCAAAATGTCACGGACTTTTCCAGATCGTCACTCCGGCAAAATATTTCAAAACCAATCCTGAATTCTGGGCGCTGCAGAACGGAAAGCGCACCCATCGCGATAAACGCGGCTTGATGGCAGATTACTGTCTGACCAATGAAAAACTCGCAAAAGCGACTGCAAATGAATGTCGCGCACTCCTCAAAAAGAATCCGGAAGTATTGTATATTTCCATTCAGGAAGGCGACCATACAAGAGGATATTGCGATTGTGAGCCGTGTAAAAAACTGGTGAAAGAATGTGGAAACCGGGAATCTGCCCGCTGGGTTCTCTTTGCAAACCGTGTCGGCAAAATCCTGAAAGACGAATTCCCGAATGTCCAATTTCTCATTTTTGCTTATGATGCCAGCCGTAAACCACCGGAAAATATCAAAGCGGAAGATAATGTCTGTGTTCAGATTTGTGCATGGATGAACCGCCGCGGAGTTCCCTATGCTCATCCGAAAAATATCCTTGGAAATGAATTGATCTCCCAGATCAAAGAATGGCAGAAAATTTGCAAAAATATCCTTTTCTGGGATTATACTTACACCTTCGGAGACAGAATGATCCAGTCTCCGGATTTACTGCTCAACATTGATAACTTCCGTAAGTTCCATGAACTTGGAATCGGCGGAATCTATCCTGAAAACGGACCGCCGCAGGATAACTCTTTCGGGATTCCGTTCAAGCCCTGGTTCCTTGCCCGTATTCTCTGGAATCCTTATGAATGCGGCAATGGAGAAGACGATGAAAAAGTGTTCTGTGAGAAATATTATGGAAAAGGCGGAAATTATGTTGCTCAGTATTACAAACTGCTCCGCGATACCAACCGGAAACAGCAATTCATGAATTTCCATTCCAGCGGTTCCATCGGCAAAGCTGATTTTGAATCTGCACCTGTTACAGTTCAGGCATATAAACTTCTGCAGAAAGCAAAGGCAGCAGATTCCGACCCCGTCATTCAGCATCGGCTCAGACTTATCACCATGCCGGTCAAATATCAGATTCTCCGCGATTATGTCAATGTCAGCAAACTCTTTGATATCAAGATGACTCCGGAGGAGCTTTACAAAGACCTTCTGGCTGATGTGGAATCTGACAAAGTCACTCATTGGAGAATCAAGAAATATTTCACGGACCGTTTGAAAGTTTTGCCGGAGCTTGCAAAAATCAAAGCACAGGCAAGCAGTATCAACGGGTCCAACTTCCCCGCGAAGGCTTACGATGGAAGTCTGAAAGAAGTCTGGCATTCCGGCATGAGCGAAGGATGGTGTCAGATCGAATTTGATGCACCCAGAGAAATTTCCCGGATCACTTCTGTTCAGGGATTCAGCAGGGGAGTTGCAAGATGTCAGTATGAAATTCTGGGCAGTATGGATGGGAAAACATGGTTCAAGATCGTTCCCCGCCGGAAATTCTTCAGCAAAAAAGAATTGAAATATGCGTGGACCGATGACAAACTGGCAAAACCAGTCAAGGCAAAATTTGTCCGTACGATCCGTGATAACATCTTTTTCGGCAGAAATCAGCGGAATGATGCCGTCCTTTATGAACAGTATTTCAACCTGAAAGAACTGCCAAAAGAACTGTTTGAAAAGGCTAAATAAAAGGAATATAAAAATGGAAAAACCGATCAAAGTTTTAGCGATCGGCGCTCATGCCGATGAATGTCAAATGAGCATGGGGGGAACGCTCCGTCTCCTGAAACTCGCCGGATGCGATTGCACGATTCTGCACGTTGCAAACCGGAATCATTTCCGGAATGAAGAACAATTGAAGGTGTTTGACCGTGACATCTCAAAAAGCTGTGAAATGCTCGGATTCCGGGAAATCGTCATCGGTTCCCGGGAAAGCGCACTCTATGAAGGCAGTGGAAATGACCGGAAACTTATCATGGAACAGATCGAAACGATTCAGCCGGATATTGTTTTCATCATGTGGCCCAATGACAGTCATCCGGAACACCGCCGCGTTGCCCGGAATTCCTATGATGCCATTCTGAATTCTTTCTGGGATCAGAAACTGAACAGTGTCCGTGAGATTTATGCTTTTGAAACAGATTGCAATCAGGCAATGCAATATTTTCTGCCGGATTTTTATATCAAGATCGAAGATGCAGAAGAAGATCTGAAAGCAGCACTGAAAATCTGTATTGCCGGAAAAGGCGAAGTTCTGTGGCAGAAAAAGCACGATCAGGCGCATTACCGCGGCTGGAGCTCAGATTTCGGAAATACCATGGCGGAAGGATTCAAAGTTATCAAGTTTCCCGGCGGAACGGGAATGGAAGGCAGCGACTTGCTTCTGCGCCGTCTGCTCGTGGATTATTTCAGATGGGCAGGTTCTTCCGCATGGCCTTACGGCAATAAGTATTTCCAGCATTGAAAAATTTGTAAATTCTTCCAGGGAGAATGGGTGAAATGAGATTTTTAACTGTTGTTTTTTTGCTGCTCGGAATGATTTGCACTGCAAATGCCGAAAAAATCAAAGTTGCTCTTGCATGCAGTTCTGCATGTGAAGGCTATCGTCAGAACAATCCCGATGAAGATTGCGATCCCCGCCGGGTTTGGGGATGGGGCGAAGTGATCGGAGGTTACTTCAATGGAAATGTGGAAATACTGAATTTCGGAAAATCCGGAAGAAGTACATTGACATTCCGTTCTCAGGGCTGGTGGAAAAAACTGCTTGACTCCAAACCTGATTATGTCATCATGGCTCTTGGTGCCAATGATGCCAACGGAGGTCCAAACGGAACAGATGTCAAAACGTTCAAAGAAAATTTGCGCCGCTTTTACAAAGAAGCGGAGGCGATCGGAGCAAAAACGATTTTCGTCACGCTGAATCAGTCCATGTTCCGGGGCAGCAATGATGAACCCGTTTTCCGCAATGGAAAAGTCATGCGGACCGACCGGGCTCCTTACAGTCAGGTGATCCGTGAAGCGGCAAAAGAGTTCAATGTGCCATGTCTTGATCTTTTTGTTGAACAGGCAAAAGCCATGGAAGAGATCGGGGAAGCAGAATGTGCCGGATTCTATTGCATTCAGCGATTGAGTGACCGCCATGATCCCAGCCACACGAATATCATGGGAGCACACTTTTTAGCCAACATTATTGCCACGGAACTTTCAAAAGCAAAAACTCCGCTGTCGAATGAGATCAATAAAAAACGGCTGTGGAAATATAAACTTACCGTAAAAAAGCCGCAAAAAAAGTGACTTGAACACGTTTATACAATATCTTCAGCGAGGTTTCATAAATGGAAGTTTTATGCGAAAAAAAACTGGAAAGCGGGGAGAATCTGACAGTCCTTCACTGGTGTTCCGCTGAGAAAGCTCCGGAAAAATATAAAAATTATCTGATGCAGTCTCTGGGCGCCGATAACTTGAAACGTAATTTTTACGCGATCGGTTCCTGGCGGGCTTATTTCTCCGATGTATTGGATGGCGTTTATTATCCGGAAGTGACAGATCATTTTTTCTTCGCTGAGGTCAACGGGGAAATCGCCGGACGGGTCTGGTTCGCTTATTCCGGAAAATCATTGCGCGGAAACTTCGGAAACGTCATGACAGAAGAAAAATTCCGGAAAAAAGGAATCATGTCCGAACTCATGAAGTATTGTATGGACGAAATAAGGCAATGTCCGGTCAGGATGCTGACTTGTGCCACCGGAAGCAAAATCGCCGCCGCAAGTTATAAAAAATGCGGTTTTTATTCCGTTTACGACACCGAAACCGGAGTTCTCTGTTACAGCAAAGAAGAACCGTTTCTGACAGAAGCGGAAAAGGTGTTCCGTCCGGGCAAAATCAAAGAAATCCGTCCGGGAAGAATCGGAGATCAGTTTGACTGCGACAAGTTTCTTGCCTATACTCCGGAAATCCGGAAACGGAACTATCCTTATTTCGGAGGACCTGCGGCAAGTATTGAAGAGTTCCGTTCGGCATTTCAGGAAAGTCTCGGCGGCAGAGGCGTTGTTTTCACAGCCTTGAACGAACAGGATGAGTGCTGCGGTTATGCCTTCGGCGTTCTTTATCATGGAATGCCGATCGTAGATTTCATGCTTCATCCGGCTTATGCTGAAGATGGGAGAAAGCTATTATCGGCAACAATTTCCGCATTCCGGGAAAAATTCGGTTTCGTTCCGTTTTATATGGGATATGAAGGCGATGTAAAGAAAAATCAAGTCGTTGGATCAGTCAGGCATGAACTTCAGACCGTTGCGCTGTTCAAACCGTTTCTGTTGTGATCCTTTCGGGGAACCACGGAAGGCACGGAACAGCACGGAATGTTTATCAATGAAGGCGGTCCTGTTTTCAGAAAAACAGAACCGCCGGAAATGGTGATATTTTTTATTCGTAATCCATCATGATCACGCTCAAAGGCGGAACTGTGATGTTTTTTCCATTCAGACGGAAGGATTTTTCCTGAGTCATGTAATTGACAAAGAAAGATGCTTTCCGTCCATCGGGAGCACGCCATGCGGAACAGAGGATTTCCGGAACAGTTTTGACTTTTCCGCTGCTGCAGAGTTTGGAAAATGAATTGGTTCCACATTCAATCTGCGGAGCAGGAATCATATCCCCTTTCTGCAGGAATTCCGGATAACGTTTTCTTGCATCATTCATATTGCGGACCAGAGTGACAATGTTCTTCTGATCGGGAGCAGGACAATTCCATTCTCCTGTAGAAGCACCCCAGTCAATTTCTCCGCTGTCACGCAGGACAACTGTCATCATGGAACCGCCGCAGAAACCGCGCGCCATACGGAACCGCATACAATCCTCATCGGAGGAATTGGGGACCACACAGCTGTTTCCGAAGAAATTGTTCAAGTGACGGTGGAAGATATACTGATAAGCCGGAACAGGGGACATGTATTCACCTTCCACGAAATGAGCGCGCAAGTCATTGAAAGGCATATCCGCAATGAAGGGGCCGGCTGCGCCGCATTCCGTTCCCAGAAGCATGGAACTGCCGCTTGCAATGATCTTTTTATTGAGTTCTTTCAGGAACTTCAGCATTGCATCAGTAGTTGCCTTTCCGGGAATGGATGGATGATGGTGGTGTTTGTTGTAGCAATAGAACGGAGCTCCGCCCAGATTCTGGTCAAGAATCTGGAAAAAGTCCACTTTCTCATCGGCAAGGATCATGGTCTGTTCGGTCAGGATACGGGGCCCGGCTTCTTCGGACATACAGAAAGCGGCTGCAATGCGGATGGGTTTGAAAACGCGGTCCATATCTCCGCGGGGACTTGTGACCACGGAAGCTGCCAGATTTTCCCGTTCAAAAATATCTTCACCGGAGTAATCGTTACTCAAACTTTTCCGTGTGAAATAGGTTCCGGAGCCGTAAACGCCCAGCAGATGACCTTCACTGTGAAGCAGATCACGGAATTTCCGGAAAGATTCAGCTCCGCCTGCCGGTGGCCAGTAATAGGGCGGCAGCCAGGGTCCGTTATGATCCCAGCGCATCAGCAGCACCATAACTTTGGAGTCGAACTGTTCCGCAAGTTCTTTAATACGCGGGAAAGTATTTTCGTAAGGAATGAATTTGTTTAATTTATCGGTGATACCGCGTTCGCCGCGAACCGGGTAAATGATCACAACAGGAGATTCATCAATCCAGCCGGGAAGAGAGAATTCCCGTTTTGTGAGAGGGTCCTGTTCAATCCATTCCCGGTAGATTTCACATGCGTGCTGCCAATCTCCGGTGAACGGACGCAGGATCAGATCAAAGGGAAGTTCATAATCTGCGCCCGGCTTTTCGGTTCCGCAGCAGCATTCGATATAGGCCTCGAACTCGTTTTCTCTTGCCCGGTGAGTGGTCCCGAGAAATTTAATGGCGTGACCGTAATCATCTGCAGAAAGATAGATTCCCGCATTATCAGAATATGCCGCAAGGAACTGCATCTGACATTTTCCCGGATAATAATTGCTATATCCCGGAAAGAAAAGATGTTCCTCCCAGCTTTCCCCGATGGCATCCGCATATTGGTAAAGTGCGCCTTCCGATTGCGGCAGCAGCAAATCATAATTCAAGGGAAATTTCAGAAGCGGCGCAGAAAGAAATTCCAAACGCCATCCATCGGGCCGGCCGGAAAGAGACGGACGGAACCGGAATGCTCCGTGCTCCGCAGGAGTGATTTTCAAAGTTACTTCCAAACCGGGAAATGTTTTGCTCCTGCGCCAGTGAAAAACTTCTTTTCCGTCAAAAGAAAAATCCTGAAAATCCCTTTCATCCAGCATGACCGTATCACCGTAATCCGTCATCAAACGGACACGGAACGCATGTTCAGATGAGGCCGATGATTTTCCGTTTACCGTTACACTGGAAATCACGCCGTTTGCAGGGGAAATTTCCAAACGGGTTTCCTGATTTACAAATTCAATCATGATTTTCTCCTTCAGGATTTCAATTCAGTATTGATAAATTTTTATGTTTGATCTGTTCCGCCAAACCGTGTCCGATTGCCTGAAATGCGTGGGCCGCAGGGTGAAGCAGGTCTGTGGAAAAATCAGAAGCCTGAATCAGAGAAGCATATTCCAGAGGATACATCCATGGTTTTCCGGTCGCTGCAGTTTCCTCACGGACGATTCTGCGGTAGGCGGCAGCTTTTGCCTTGACTTCCTGATTGTCTCCGAACTCTTCTCCGAAAGGAAGCATATCGAGAGTAAATACCGGACGTTTCAATGGGTCTGCGGCAAAGACGGCGAGGAATTTTTTAACCATTTTCCGGAACTCTTCCAACGGGCGGTTGAACACATTCACGCCCATTTCCAGGGTTGCGATCGTCCAGTCTGTACGGGAAACGATCCATTCAGCGATCGCCGGTTCCATCGTTGCACCGCCGCCGAATCCCAGATTGCAGACGTCGATTCCAAGTTCCCGGGCAATGACAGCCGGATATGTTTCATTCCCCAGCTGACCATATGCACCCTGTGTAATGGAGGAACCGTAAGATAAAAGCCGTTTTTCCGGACAGTCGCCGGGACGCGGCGGTTCCATGTCCCCTTCCCAATCAACGATCCGCAAATCAATAAACGGAGGCAGAATGATGCGGGTCAGTTCCGGATTGAACCGTCTTTGTGTCCGGTGCATCAATCCGGTACGGTCGGGAAAAGGTTTGATTTCAAATTCATTATCGCCTTCCAGCAATGCGAGCCATGTATACTGGAAATCACCGTGAAAAACCCCGACGGGGAAAACTGTCTGATTGATAAAAAGCGGATGATCCGGCTCTGTGGTTCTGCGGAACTTGAATCTGACAGGTTTCTCTTTCATGCGGAACCGCAATTCACCGCCAGCCGGATGGTAACAGCGCATGTTCACTCTCACGCCGAGTTCCGGCAGCAAAGCACGTGGAACTCTGTACAAACGGAACGCACCTGTTTCATCTTCTGCAACTTCTGCAAAACCGTGCAGGATCTTTTCCAGAAATGATTTATCCATATCTTTCTCCTTATTACAATAAGTTTTCTAAATTTTTCCGCGAGTTTTGCAGCATTTCCAGTTTCTGTTTTCCGGAAGTTTTTTCCCAAATAGCTGCGGCACCGTAAATCCCCAATTCTGCAATAACAACTCCGGAAGAATTATGGATGGGAACTGCGATGGAACAAACACCTGCACGGGATTCCTCTTTTACCTCAGCATATCCGGCTTTTTTCACATTACGGCAAATCGTTTCCAATTCTTCTGAATCCAGAATTGTTTTTCCTGTCATTTGCCGCCGGGTCGTCCGGGCAAACAATTTTTTCCGGTCTTCCGGAGAAAGAGCCGCCAGGAGAACCCGCCCTCCGGCTGTGGAATGAAGTTCATCCGTCCAGGATTGCTGTGTTAAAGGGGCTTTTTCTCCATTGGAAAGGATGTGGGCACAGCAATACAGACGGTCATTTTCCAGAACACCAGCGAAGGCTCCGAATCCGGATCGGGTATTCAATTCCTGCAGAATCGGTTCCATTTTTTTCCGCAAATTTTCCCAGCGGACAGTCGAGTTTCCGAAAATACAGAACTGCGGACCCAATCTGTAACGTCGTGATGGATCCTGCGAAACATATCCGCGCCGGTAAAGCACACGAAGCAGATTGTTTGTACTTTGTACCGAAATTCCGAGTTTTCCTGCAAGAACAGTTGTAGATACAGGTTCGTTTTCCACGGAAAGCAGTTCCAGCAGATCAAGAGTACGATCTACAACCTGTATCGGCTGTCGGTTTTCATTTTTCATAAAAATTATCCTGAAATTACCTTATTACAACAATATTTTAATTTTTCCGGTAAAATACACGGATATTATACTTTTTTCAAGGTGATTTTTTCAGATCCCGCAGTTTTTTTTGTATTTTGGAGGTAATTTATCCCGGAACCGGAGCAAAAAAAATCCCGGCAGAGGTTCCACCGGGATGATACAGAAAAATTCAGCAGCAACTTACTCCACAAAAAGATCTGCGGGAACGCCATCCCTATTCTGTCCTGCTTCCAGTTTGCTGAATTTGATGATTGATTTCCAGCCGGGACCGGAAACGACGACTTCGCTGACGACCCAGAGTTCTTTGACTTTTTCCAAACCATTGACATCCAATGTACGGAAGGGCTTTCCGGTTTTCTTATCGAGCCATTCCACACGGATTGGGAAAACGTATGCTGCGCTGGCATAGACTTTTACCCGTTCTTTTGTTTTTGGGGATTCAAACAGCAGGACACGGCAATTCTGCATCCGGATTTTTTCCGGTTTTTCTTCCCCTTTGAAATCCCAGTAAATAAAGTTCATCACCAGGTCAGAGGGCAAAACACCTACATCCTGAAGCGTTGTTTTTCCATTATTTTCCACGGAAGAAGAAAACGGTGCAACTCTGGATTGAGTGAGCTGATAGAGTTCCTTTTCCCGGAAAACCAGCTGACCGACAACAGCTTTGGCAGTGAAGAGCGTCCGGAAAGAGAGCGGAGCCTCCACCGGACGGGAACCCTTGCGGCGGTGAGCAATCGTTCCTGTCAGACGCCCCCAGGTTTCACCTGTTCCTGCGGATCTCAATATACTGACAAACTTATCAACCGGAATGGTTTTCAACTCTTTTTCCTGTGCAAAAGCACCCAGACAAAGCAAAAACAGAAGCAGGAGGATAATTTTTTTCATGATACATTGCCTTTTTCAAGATGATTTTTTTGTTTTAGCGGAAACTTTTTTCCGTTTTAATGCAGGGACAGCGATCTTCCATGCTTCTTCCGCAGAAGAAACGAAATGGAAGGTGATCTTCCGTTTGACTTCATCGGGAATTTCTTCGGCATCTTTCCGGTTTTCTTCCGGCAGGATCACATCCGTCACTCCGGCACAAAGAGCCCCGATTGATTTTTCTTTCACACCGCCGATGGCAGTAATCGCCCCGCGCAGGGTAATCTCACCTGTCATGGAAACCTTATTTTCCACCGGAGTGTTGGTCAGCAGAGAAATCAGAGCCGTGGAAAGCGTAACTCCTGCGGAAGGACCGTCTTTCGGAGTTGCGCCGTCCGGAACGTGAATATGAAAATCGTTCTTTGTGAACGTGCTGTCCGGAATTCCATAATCGTTTGCCTTGCTGCGGATGTAGGAGAATGCAGCCATAGCACTTTCCTTCATCACGTTGCCCAGAGAACCGGTAAGTTTCAGCTCGCCTTTTCCACCTGGGATCGCCAATGCTTCGATCTGCAGAATCGTTCCGCCCACACTTGTCCACGCCATTCCCACAGCAGTTCCGACTTCCGGTTTTGCCGGAATTTCGTCATTGAGATAACGGGGTGCGCCCAAAGCTTTTTTGACTCCGGCAGGTCCGATCACGGCATCTTTCTTCGGATCAAATTTATTTTCCACCACTTTCCGGGCGGTTTTCCGCATGACAGAACCGATGGTGCGTTCCAGATTACGGACACCAGCTTCACGGGTATAAAGGGAGATAATATCTTTTGTGGCATCTGCTGTCATCCGGATCTTTTTCTCTTCCAAACCGTTTTCTTTGATCTGGCGGGGAATCAGGTACTGTTCTGCGATTTTCTGTTTTTCCAGAGGGGTATATCCGGGCAGAGTAATCACATCCATACGGTCCAGCAGAGGTGCCGGGATTGTATCCAGCAAATTTGCGGTTGCGATGAACATCACATTTTCCAGATTGTAATCCAGTTCAAGATAATTGTCATGGAATGCGAAATTCTGCTGCGGGTCAAGAACTTCCAGCAGAGCAGATGCAGGATCGCCCCGGAAATCATTTCCGATCTTGTCGATTTCATCCAGCATAAAGACAGGATTGGAACTTCCGGCTTTTTTCAACCCCTGCAGAATACGGCCGGGCAATGCACCGATATAAGTTCTGCGGTGACCGCGGATTTCCGCTTCATCTTTGATTCCGCCCAGAGACATGCGGACAAATTTTCTGCCCATGGCATCTGCGATGGATTTTCCCAGAGAAGTTTTTCCCACGCCCGGAGGACCGGAAAAACAGAGTATCGGAGCTTTTTTATCCTTTTTAAGCTGAAGGACAGCAAGAAATTCCAGAATCCGCTCTTTGACATCCTTCAACCCGTAATGATCCCGGTCAAGAATTTCTGCGGCACTGTGAATATCGATCCGGTCTTCCGTAGTATTGTTCCAGGGCAAACTCAAAATCCAGTCGATGTAGTTATAGGAAACAGTATAATCAGCTGCGTTCGGCGGAATTGTTTCAATTCTGTCGAGTTCTTTTTTAACAGTTTCGACGACCTGTTCCGGAGCGTTAAGCTCTTTGAGGCGTTTATGAAATTCAGCTATATCAGGATTTCTGGTTTCTTCCCCCAGTTCTTCTTTGATGGTGCGGAGCTGTTCCCGGAGGAAAAATTCCCGCTGGGATTTACTCATGGCATTATGAACCTGTGTCTGAATTTCCGAACCAAGCTTCAATACTTCTACTTCCCGGTTCAGCAGAATTGTAAGCAGCTGAAGCCGTTCCTGAAGTTTGGGCAAGGTCAGAATCGCCAGTTTTTCTGCATAACTGATGTTCAGAGCATCCGCAATCAAATCGGTGATCCGCGTATTGTTATTCATATTGAGAATAGCGATTTTCAAATCATCGGGGAAGTTGGGAGAAAACGTGATTACTTCCTGAAACTGTTTGATTGCATTCCGGACCATTGCCTGAATTTCAATCTCATTTTCATTCCCCTCTTTGAGTTTCCGGAACGTTGCAAGACGGCTCTCTTCATCATAAGAACTCGCTTTGATACGGCAAAGTCCGCGAATCAGCACACGGACTGTATTATCCGGAAAACGGAGCATTTTCACGATTCTGCCGAGAACGCCGGATGACATGACTTTCTTTCCTTCAAGAGTAAAAGTCCGGGTCTTCAAATTCAATCCGGCCGTATCCACAGGATCTTGCGGAAATTCCGGAAAAAGCGCAAGAAGACGATCCCCGTCAGCAACTTTCTGAACAAGTTCAATAGACTCCTCTCCATCAATAACAAGAGGGGTCAGCGCATAAGGAAACACCAGTATTCCGGAAAGAGCGATCGCCGGAACAGTCATGCGTTCCGGGAGAGCATTCACGCCTTCCTGATCTGTTGAAGTTTGCTTTTTTATCTTTTTTTCAGCCATGATTTTTCTCCTGAGTAACAAATCTTTCTTTTCAGCTAAACTTTACAGCTGTTTTTCATAAACGCAAGTCACATTTCAAACTATTTTGACATTTTTTTCAGAAAAAAGGTTCTTTTTCCACCGGTCGGCTCGAAATGCAAATAATCAATGCGATGAACCGTTCAACTGTGCCAGATAATCAGAAAGAACCCGAAGAAAGAAGCTGTCATTCTCCTCAACCTGAAATAGAACTCATTTTGACAAAAACAGAATAAACTCAAGATAAAACCAATTCAAAGAGAAGAATGACAGAGCAGCTTTCCCCGGATACAACACTGATTGGGACATTTTAAAAACAAAAATGACAACAGTTGACAGAAAAAATCAAAAAAAAGGATTTTTTACTATGTCATCTTTTTTCTCTGTAAAAGGAAACCTCCGTACAAAATTTCTGATTTGCTCTGTTCCATGTAACGGTTGCAAACTTGAAATATGTCAGAATAAACAGAATATTATTGAATTATCAGAAGAAATAACATTTTCCATATCAAAGGAACAGAAATTAAAAATCAACCCCGGCTTTCAGTTTGACGGTGCAAGTATCCCGAAAATCTGCTGGACCAGCA
Organism: Lentisphaeria bacterium; assembly: GCA_017503375.1. GTDB lineage: Bacteria > Verrucomicrobiota > Lentisphaeria > Victivallales > UBA1829 > SIG79. The sequence continues at coordinate 19,825 of JAFVTF010000009.1, forward strand.
TCGGACATCCATTGGAACACCGGTTTATTTTTGCGGCATTGCTGCATGATGCGCTGTATGCAGCTCAATATCTGAAACGGGAAATTGCAGACCGTTATTTTTATGATTTTCTGAAAGACTTCTCCGGAATCGGAAGTTATACAGCCGGAAAAATGTATCTCGGAGTACGTCTGTTCGGTGGAAGCGCATGGAATGAAAAAAGTGAATCACAAATCGCAGAAGCAAGAAAATTGATAACGTTAACGGGAGAAATCAAATGACAGAACAGGAAAAACAGGAATTGGTTGAGCTGTTCGCAGAAACACTGGAACGGAAAGACAGGAGCTGTCCGCTGGGAATTTACCGTGATACAGCAAGAGAACTGATTGATTTTGCATGTGCCTGGAAACAGGCCCGGAAGACAGCTTTGATCACGTTGATCGGTGCATTTGCGACCTCTCTGATAGCGGCAGTCATCGCAGGAATCAAAGCATCACTTTCGTAAAAAAAAGTCATTTTTTCATAACGAGAACGATTTCAAGTGCAGTTCCGATAAAAAAACTGTATAAAAAAACAGTGAAAAATGTTCCGGACAGTTGAAAAATACCGTTTGAGATGGTATCTTACCATGAATTGAAATATAATGAACACTCTCACAGGAGAAAATAAAATGGCAGCTGCATATCTTGACTTTGAAAAACCAATTGCAGATCTGGAGGCAAAACTTCAGGAACTGGAACAGTTTTCTGCTGCAAGCAAATTTGATGCAACCGAAGAGATTGAAGCTCTCCGGAAAAAAATAGATATCATGGAACGGGAAATTTACGGTTCCCTTACAAGCTGGCAGCGTGTTCAGCTTGCCCGCCATCCGAACAGACCCTATACCCTCGATTACATCGAACGGATCTGCACAGATTTTCTTGAATTTCACGGAGACCGCCGTTACGCAGATGATGCGGCAATTGTCGGCGGTTTTGCAAAAATTGACGGAAAACCTGTCATGGTCATCGGTACACAGAAGGGACGGAACACCAAAGATAACGTCATGCGGAACTTTGGCTGTCCGCATCCGGAAGGCTACCGAAAAGCATTGCGTTTGATGCAGGTTGCTGAATTGGCGAAGGTTCCCATTGTCACATTCATTGACACACCGGGAGCATTCCCCGGCGTTGCTTCAGAAGAACGTCATATCGGAGAAGCAATCGCAGTCAACCTGCGTGAAATGTTCTCTCTGACAGTTCCGGTTCTTTGCATTGTGATCGGGGAAGGCGGCAGCGGCGGAGCTCTCGGAATCGGCGTTGGAAACAAAGTTCTGATTATGGAAAATGCTTACTACTCAGTAATCACTCCGGAAGGCTGTGCCGCGATTCTCTGGAAAGACCGTGCATATTCCGCCAAAGCAGCTGAAGCTCTCCGTCTGACAGCAAAGGATCTTTTGGAATTCAAGCTGGTTGACGGCGTGATTGCAGAACCTCTCGGCGGAGCTCATAAAGACTACGACGGAGCCGCGGCTGAAATCAAAAAGACAATACTTTCTGAACTTGCAGAAATGGAAAAAATGACTTCTGAAGAACTGGTCAACCAGCGTTATGACCGTTTCCGCAGAATCGAATTTTTCATGGAAAAGTAAGTTCACGGGGTCTGGCTGCATGTCACAGGAATGTATCATCCGGAAAGCGCGTTTCGATCAGTCGCTCCCTCCGGATGCACCCGATAATGCCGATGTAATGGCAATTCACAATCTCCTCAGGGTTTACGCTGAAGAGCATTTGCTTCTGCCCCGTCCGCCGGAAGATATTCTTGAAAAAATCAAAAATTTCCGGATTGCGGAAGTAAATGGGAAATTCGCAGGTTGTGCCGCACTCAGAGATTACGGAAACGCGCTTTATGAAGTCCGTTCACTTGCTGTGGTGAAAGAATATACAGGCTGCAGGATCGGTTCAAAACTGGTCAGCGGATTTATTGAGGAAAAGCGGAAAGAGGGAACCCCTGCAAAAATCTTTGCATTGACTTACCGGGATAACTTTTTCTGCAACCTGGGATTCCGGATCGTGGAAAAAGATATGTTCCCCGAAAAGATCTGGAGTGACTGCATTCTCTGTCCGAAAAAAAACTGCTGTGATGAGATCGCAGTTCTTTTTGAACTGGATTAATCCGGGAGTCCGGCATGGCAGTCTCCGAAAAAAAACGCCGAACGCCCGAAGAACTCCGGGCCGCCTGGAACGGGGCTCGCGGAGAAAACACAGATCTCTTTGTCTATGGAACTATGATGAGTTCCCGTCACGTAAAACTTCTGCTCAACAGAAATGTGGAAAGTGAACCGTGCACGCTGCACAACTATCTGAAAATTGTCCCCCCCGGAGCCTTCTTTTTCATTGTCCGTCAACATGGAACAATGGTGCGCGGACGCTTGCTGAAAGATCTTTCTCCGGAAGAAATTGCCCGGCTTGACGCCTTTGAAAATGAAGGTACACTCTATTACAGGGTCCCTGTAATTGTCCGCAACAGTGAAGGTTTCCGGCGCAGATGCCAGACCTATGTGGGAAATGTCCCCGCTCTCCAGCACTCCTTTGCAAAAGAAATTCATTTTGAAGACCGTTACAGTCAATATATCGAACGGAAGATTGAGCAGGTTCTGGAAGAAGAGATTCCCCCTGAAACCCCGGCGGCGGACAGTCAGCTTGCAAGACAGGCTCTGCAGGAACTCATGAGTCTGGAAACAGATTCTCTGCTGGAATCCCATTTCGACGGAGATTATATCTGCAACTATATTATGAGTCAGACATTCCGGGAAACACGGCCGCCTCAGCTGGGAAAACTCTTTGAAAATCCGGCAATCCGACCTTATGCAGATCATTATATGGAATTCATCTGCCGTCATATCATTTTCAATCAGGTTGCCAGCCTTGTCCGGAAAGATTTCCCCGATGCTGTCCGCGTTTCCAGAAAATATTTCCGACACGGAATCAGTATTCTGCTCTCGCTCATGTATTGCAACCGCTTCAAAGAAAGAATAATGCAGCAGCTCAAGGACCGGGAATTGGATCTGGCAGTTCCGGGAAGAAGTTACAGAGAATATGCCGAAGGTTCTATTCTGGCAGCCCGGAAAATATATGATAAATCCATCATGCGGGCAATGGTTTCGTTTCTGGAATCGAACTGGTACTCCACACCCACGCCGCTGGGAGCAGAACTGGAATTCAGCCCGCTGGGAGTCCGCGCAGTTTATGCTGAAGCCGGGGAAGACCCCGCCTTTGACGGGTTCTACTGGTTCAATGATTTTGACCTTCAGCGCAGATTGTGGCGTCTGGGCGGACATATTGATGCTCACCGCACCATCACAATGGGAGGACAGGCAAGATACCGGGGGTTCCTGGAATATGCGCTGGGACGCTTCAATATCGGAGCGGACCTTTCTCGGCCGCTCTTCGATTGTCCATGGGCAATGTCCATGGTCATCAACGAGGCAGTAAAATTCTGCGGAATCCCCCCGCACAGTCTCCATATTTCCATGGAAATGCCCCGCCGTTCCGGACGGACCATTATTACTGAAAACAGACACTCCGAATCCGATCTGGTCTGTCTGCTTCTTCTGGGCGGTGATCTGCACCATGATGAAGAAGGCAATCTGCGGGAATGGCGTATTTTTAACAACGAACTTGATACAAATTCCCGTAACAGTTTGAATTTTCTTGACCGCAAATATCATTACAGCAGGGCAAACGATGAAGATTCAGGTTCCGATGTCATGGAATACAAATACCTCCGGCTTCACAACGGAAATATGGATTATGCAAGAGTGATTGCAGCTCTCAAAGGATATCAGTTCGCAAGCTGCGGACGCCCCATTACAATCACCCGTCCCGGACAGCCGGAACTGCCGGAACAGACTTTCATGCGGGAATGGGCTGAAAATCCCCAATCGCTTGCCGATAACGAAATCAACAGTTTCATCGCAAAAGTGGAACAGGGGATCAAACTGGAATTCAACACCGTCTCACTCGATAAACGGAACCGGAAACTGCTGGAAAATATATATTCCTCTTTGAAAGAACGGAATAAATTCGTTGCAAAAGGATAAGCCATTACTTGAGAACAAACGGATGATACCGGGAAATGTTATGGTGATTGCCCGAAGCCGGAGTTTCCGCATCAAGACCGGAATGGGCTGAATAAAAGCTGCGCATCTGCGGATCCGTACTGGAAAGCACCCTGTTCCGGAATATTCCGATTTTTCCTTTCCCTGCCGGACAAATCTTCCGGACCAGAGATAACGGAACAGATACAGTCGCTGTCCACCGGTCTCCGCTGACCGTGGCAGCAGACGTCCAATTCTCGCCCGGATTCCATGGCTGTTGTTTCTCTCCGCCCTGATGATGCCAGAGTGCCGCAACTGCTCCGTTGGCATTGACTGCCAACTGCAAATACGGCATTCCATCCTGTGCCTCCGAAGCAATCATAAGCTCAAAACTGTCATCGCCCCAGATAGAATCCGGCTTTTCCGGAGTGGCTGTCCTGCGCAGCAGTTCCGGGTGTTTTTCCATGGCTGTGAGCTGAAAAACCAGACGGTCTTTTTCCACTTGAACGCTGACAGAGGAATCCTGAATTTCCGAAAGAGGTGCATCAATCGGACAAAGCGGAAAAGTAATTTTCTTTGTGGAAAATAGAAACGGTTTGGAAAAATGTTTTTTGAACTGAGCCTTCTGCTGTTTGATCAGCTGAAGATTCTTTTCCAGATGAGCAGTTAAATGACTCATTTTCTGCGCCTTTTCCCGGAAAGCATCGAATGCTGTCCGCAACTTATTGAGCCAGAATTTATTTGTACATTTTTTTGCCGCAGCATCGAGAAGGGAAAGAGGATAATCCAGTGATTTATAAGAATAACATTTCAGATACGGATCATCATTCACGCCCAAATCTGCCTGACGCTTTTCCATCCAGTCATAAAAAGCAATCATCTCTCCGGCAGCTCCGGGATACATAAAAGAACAGAAATCACGAATCAATTCATCCGGATCTGCATCTGCATTCAGCAGACAGTTAATATGGACATAATTGGTCAGCGCGGCAAATGCGTATGGAAGGCGTCCGTTTTTTGCATAAGCGGTACAATCAGAACGGCGTTGACCGAGCGCAACCCCTTTCATCGCCCGGAAATGGGCTGAAATATCATGAGGATTGATGATCGGGCTGTCAGTCCACTTGGGATAACGGACATAAAGCCGGACAACCGGCAAGGCTCCGCGTTCAAGCCATTTCCGGAAAAGCGGAAGATTCCGGCGGTAATCTGTTTTGTCGGGAAAACCTGTTGAAATATCCACGACAACATCCTTCAGATCTCCGGTCGATGGCGGATTGCAATGGGAAATTCCCTTCTCCTGCAGGAAAAGACGGGTCGCCGGATAATGCTTTTTCACCTCATCGCGAACCGATACAAGAAAGCCGTAAAAATAATCATCATTGGTTGCAATGCGGGCACAATTTTTACATTCGCAGCGGTGGAAAGGTGCATCACAGAATATCCGGAGAACAGCACGGTTCTCAAGTTTTTTCTTGCGGATCGTTTCAAGAATATCATTGACGATCACCTCTTTGACTTTGGGATTGGTCAGACAAGGCAGATGGTAGGGATATTTTATACTCTGCCGTTTTCCCTTGTGGAGACCAAGCATTTCCGGCTGATCCTTGAACCGTTTGCCCCAGCGGTTCAGAACCACATAGTAAAGATTGGAATTGGACCAGTAAAAATCATGACAAAGCTGTTTCCTGGAATAAATATCCATCTCCCGGACAGAAACGTCTGCAAAAGATTTTCCGATACCGCGGATGCTGAACGAAAATTGAGGTTTGTCCGCAGCAGGAATTTTCAATTCCGTATTCCGTCCCAATTTTTCCCCATGAACCGGATCCGGCGCGTAAATCTTAAGTCCGGTATAGCGGCGGAGAAAATAATATACACTCAGCAAAGTTCCCTCTTCATAACCGGAATAAGGACAGACCTCCGGATCATCAAAACCGGTCAACAGCACGGTCCGTTCCCGGCAGAACACACCGAACCCGGAGGACTTGACAGAGTCTTTTTCTTTTGAAAACTCACGTGCTTCCGGCGCAAAACCGACACTGAAAAGAATCGGTTTTTCACTGCCGTTCATACGGATTTTTTCTGTATATGTTTTTTCCAGATAGGCCGCCAGTTCTTTTGCCGCTGTCAGCTCAATTGCGGCAGGCTGTTCCGGCACACAAATCCGGTAATTCAGCCGGGCGGAAATCTCTTTGGCTGACACTATTGAACAGCAAGTCAGAATCAATCCTGTCAATATCATGTAAAACAATCTCATAAAACGGTTCCTTCCATCTGAAAATTTGAATTGACACACAGCGGTTATATACAACCAGGGAATAATATACAGCAGCGGAAGAAAAAATCAACTCAAAAATCAATCCTGTTTTTTTGCATATTTTTTTATCCCGGCTTTGCATTTCACTTTTCAGGGATTATATTCTCTTAAAAAACAAATATTCACCCCGGAAAAAGGAGAACCCAAAAAATGTTTAAACTCGGATGTGCAGAAGCTGAATTCAAAGTACCTCTTTTCGTTGAACTCTACGGTTACGGTCCCTATGCTGGCAGAAAAAATATCGGAACATTTGAACCGCTCTATTGCAGGGCATACAGCTTCAACGATGGAAATAACAGGGCAATGATACTTTATTCCGATATCTGCTGTATTGATGACCTTTATGCAAGAGAACTGCGGGCAAAAATTGCCACTGAACTTCATCTTAATCCGGAAAGTGTGGCATTCGTGGCAACGCACACCCATTCCGGTCCGGCAATCGGCTCCAGCGTTCAGGAATCCGTCGGAATCCCGAATGCGGCTCTTCAGGACACCTGGAAACGGCTGATGTTTGAAACCGCTGTCAAAGCCTTCTATGACGAAGAAGAAATCGCAAATGCAGATGCCGGTTCAGCCATCCCAGATCAGCCCCTCGGAAAAAACCGCGTGGAACCCGAAACCAATATTACCGATCCCGCAATCCGTTACATGCGTTTCAAACGCGCTGACGGCTCAGTCAAACTCATGATCCACAACTATGCAGGTCATGGTATCTCCGACAGCGGAAAACTCACAAAATATGTCTCTTCCGACTGGATGGGAAAGATCAACCGTTTCATCAAAGAAGAAAAACTGGCAGACTTTCCGCTCTATCTTCAGGGAGCAGCAGGAGACCAGAATGTCCGCTTCAGCTGCTATCTTTCCGGTGATCCTGAATCTTCCAGAAAATTGGCAGATGAATATATCAGCTGTCTGAAACGGGATATCCCCAATGCTGCAGAAGCCAAACTGGATGGAATTTCATTTATTCTCAAAACAGTGGAATTCCCGACCATAAAACAAACGGCGGAAGAGTTGCGTCAGGATGAAGCAAGTTTCCGGAGCAAGGGAGAAACGCCTCAGGAAAAAGAATATTGGGGTGTCATCGCTGACCGCCTGGCAGAAATGGCAATCAAGCTGGAGCAGGGCGAAAATCTGGATTCACTCCATGACCTTCAGATCATCCGGATCGGAGATGCTGAATTTATCTTCATTCCCGGCGAACTCTTCATCGGCCCCGGAATTGAAATGCTGAACGGAGCAGATGGGAAATATCCTTTCCTTTCCACTCTCTCCAATGGTAACGGGTCCTATCTTTTTGACGAAAACTGTGCAAAAAAATATCCAAGCATTTTCTCCAAAAATCTGGGCTGGGGATTCTATGAGATTTACACATACATGTACCGCCATAAATTCAAATACCGGGATGATATCGCTCAATTCCTGATCGACAATATCAGAAAGCTGGAAAAATATACCTGGAATTAAAGATTTTTTTCTGTTATTCTTTCTCAAACAGTTCCTGTTTTCCAGACAGGAACTGTTTTTTTTCTCGAATTGAACTTGAATATTTGCCCTGACAGCTGTATATTCCCCTATCATAAACCCTTTTACAACAGGAAAAAAATTATGGCTATCGAACTCAAAACAAAAGTCGACAAGACAAGTTACGCACTGGGAATGGATATCGGATCCTCTTTCCGTAATCTTCCCGTGGAAATCAATCCGGAAGCTGCCGTTGCAGGTCTCATGGATATCTTCAAAGGCGAAAAACCCCAGCTCTCACAGCAGGATTTCATGGAAGTCATGAAAGAATTCCAGAAGGAAATGCGCGCTGCAGCTGAAAAAGCTCAGCAGCAGATCTCCGACAACAACAAGAAACAGGAAGTGGAATTCATGACCGTCAACCGCAAAAACGAAGGCGTCAAAGAAACCGCTTCCGGTTTGCAGTACAAAGTCATCACCGAAGGAAAAGGCGAAAAACCCTCCAAGACAAGCGTCGTCAAGGTCCATTACACCGGAACGCTTCCCGACGGAACAATTTTTGACAGCTCCGAACAGCGCGGCGAACCCGCAACCTTCCCCCTGAATCAGGTCATCGCAGGATGGACTGAAGCTCTCCAGCTCATGTCCGTCGGAAGCAGATATATCCTCTACGTCCCCTCCGCACTGGCTTACGGCCCCAGAGGAGCAGGGGAAATGATCGGACCCGATCAGATGCTCATCTTTGAAGTCGAACTCCTTGATATCGTCAAGTAATGAAGCTTCTGATCTACAACATCGCATACGGAACAGGTTCTGCAGGCGGAATCAAAAGCATTTTTTCTGCTCACCGTTATCTCAGAACCACAAACTCTGTGATTCGATCCATTGCAGAATTTATTAATCAGAGCAATGCCGATGTTGTAGGTCTCGTCGAAATCGACACAGGTTCGTTCCGCACAGGTTATCTGAATCAGACAAGCCTGATTGCGGAACAACTTTCCGGTTATTCCAGCTGCGCTGTAAAATACGGTTTCAGCTCTATCGGAAGAAAAATCCCGATCCTCAGAAAACAGGCAAATGCTTTCTTCTCCAAAACAAAACCGAATCAATTGAAAAGTTATTATATGCCCGTCGGATTCAAACGGCTGATCCTCGAAATGGAACTGGGCGGAATCCGTTTCTTTCTGCTGCATCTCGCTCTCCATCGCGAAACCAGAAGATTACAGCTGGAATATATCAAGAAAATCGTCTCCATAAACCCGGAGCCCATGATCATAGGCGGAGATTTCAATACCTTCGCAGGTGACTTGGAGCTGGATACATTTATCCGCGATCTCAATCTTTATGACCCGAATAAAACCGGAACTCCGACATTCCCCTCTCAATCACCCAGAAAAAAACTGGATTTTATCCTCTGTTCCCAATCCATCAAAACGATTTCGTTTCAGATACCGCAGGTCCGGTTTTCCGATCACCTGCCTCTGCTGCTGGATTTTGAACTTTCTTAACCGGTACAACTTCCGGACGCGGCAGTTTCTTCAACACTGAATTTATATCAAGCTCATTGGATTCCGTCTGTACCGCCATCTGCCAGTATTTCAACGCAATACGCTTCATTCCCAAGGCAGAGAAAATGTCTCCCGCATGATCCAGTAGAACTCCGCGCGATTCCGGCTCTTTGCACAGGTTCAATGCCCTCAAGATATACTCCTTCGCTTGGAGATAATTCTTCTGACGGTATAAAACCCACGCCATACTGTCAAGATATGCAGAATTCAAAGGTTCCTGCTTCAATGCCGATGAAATATATTCTTCCGCCTGTTTCAGATTGATTCCCTGTTCAGCCCAGGTGTAACCGAGAAAATTCTGAAAATCCGGCTCCGTTTCGCTTTTCAGGATCATTTCATTCCGGAATTGTTTCTCTATTTCCAGTTCGCCTGCTTTCCCGGCATTTTCTGCCGCAAGCATCTTGAAGAATGAATTGCGGGGATTTTTCTGTTCCAAACGTAAAAAAATTGCCAATGCCTGCTTGTATTTTCCTTCTTTTGATAAAATATGCCCGGTTAACAAGTCTCGGGTTGAACCATTTTTGACCTTGGAACAAAAGAATCGTGCTTTCGTAAAATCTTTTTTGGACAAATAATAAGATACCGCCTTGCAGCAGAGATTATCGTCCAGTAATCCCAGACGGATAACACGGTCTGTATTCATTTTTATCTCTGTCTCATTTTCTGCATCAAATGCCGTGGATAACAGCATTGCAAGCAGTTTTCCGGGGATACGTTTCTCCTTCATCGTAGAAAGCACGATTTCATGGGCAAGCGCACGAATCATATTCTGTTTCTGATTTTTCATCGTATACAACAGAAACAGATTCCGGAATGAATTCTCCGTATATGGTTCTGTCAACAGATGTTCTGTCAAAAGAGCTTCCGCCAATTCGATCTCATTTCTGTCCAGAAGAAGCGCAACAAAAATACCCTGGATTTGCTCGCGAAATTCATTGGGAGCATTTAATTTCTCCTTCAAAGTTTTCAAATACAAGTCTGTTCTTTTCGTCCGTTCCGGTGTCTTTTTATGTTTTTCTGCCAGAATGGAATATTTAATCAGATTGATTAACGTACCTTCTGTCAGTTTTTTGAACGGGAAGAACCGGAAAAATTTTTCCAGCATCTTATCGCCCTGCTGAAAGTTCTTTTCCCGTTCCATTAAAGCTGAATAAGTTTCAATAAGCATTTGGAATTTATCGGGAAATACGCCGGGATCTTTTCCCCTGGGATCCTCTGTTTCAGATGGAGGATCCAAATAGTAGGAAAACGATTTTTCAACAAGCTCACGTGCAATTTTCGTCTTGCCTTTTTCCTCCAGAACCTCTGCAAAAGATCCGCACAAAATCGGTGATTCCGGATGGCGGGAGGCAATATCAATCAGCTTTTCTTCCGAAAGCAACCCCTGTTTATACAGCTGAATTCCCCAATAAACCAAATACTCTGACTGCGGTTTCTTTTCCAGAATCGTCTGAAAATAACGGACCGCCTGCTTATTATCCTTCTTCCGGATATAATAATAAAACATGGAAGATTCCTGCATAAATTCAGCATTTCTTCTGCCTTCTTCCGATATTTCATATTTTCCCGGCGGAAAACCGACTTCTGCCATACAACAGAAAAAAAATAAATTGAAAAATAATACAGCTGCTGATTTTCGCATTGTTATAACTCCCCGTTCACACAGACCATTTCAAACATAAAATTGTTTCAAAAAGCTCAGTTCCTCATAAAGATTGATTTGTGATCGGGAAAAACTTTTCTGAAAAGCGTTTCCCTTCTTCTCCGACCCCCATACAAACATTTTTGCATCATTCCGATTTTTGCACTGCAAAAATCAAAGTGTCTTCCTAACGTAAAAAACAGAAGTTACATCAATCTGTAACGGGAACAGAACTTTCAAAAAAAAAGAGACGTTCCGCTGAAACAATGCATCACGTCTCTTCTCAGTGCCAAACGGCCACAATTACTTGTTCTTGTGACGCAAGGCCTTCAGGATTTTTTTGCGCTTATGCTGGGCAATTTTCCGGCGGCGCTTTTTTCTCAGGTTTCCCATAATCGTTCTCTCTATTTTTGTTTTTGTTATTCTAGAGCATTTGTGAAATGTATCACGTTTTTTCGTTTTTTCAAGTATCTTTATCTGTTTTTTCCCGAAACAAGTTCAAATTTTTCTGTTTTTTTTCTGAAAATCATGTTCCGGAAAGAAAAAACAAGGAACCGGACGGGTATTTTTCCGTCCGGCTCCAGAATTTCAGGCATATTCCAAACCTGAATTCATAACAAACTTATTCAGCCTGTCCGTAAACAAGTGTGGTATAAACACCGTAAATACCAAGGAAGTTGTTAACTCTGGTGCTGACCCAGCCAACTCTGTGGATATTGGAGTTTTTGCAAGCTGCGTTGATGGAGGAATCGCCCCAGGCAAAAAGACCGAGGAGGCTGTAGCAGGATGCTTCGCCGGTACGTTCAAATCTGATTTCCCCATTACCAACTGTCACAGGGGTTGTGATCATTGTGTTGACCAATCCCAGAGGAATGGCGGTTGCACAGCCGGTTGTCAATGCGATGGAGGCAAGACTGAGGGCTACGATCAATGCTTTGAATTTGAGTTTCATTGTTCTTCTACTCCTTTGATTCTCTATTTGTTAATGTTTGAGCATTTTCTGCTTTTTTGACAATATACACGACTTTTCGCGGAAAACAAACGCTTTTTGAAAAAAAATTACGCTTTCCTGTATGCATTGATACTGTCACGAAGATCTTTCGCCGCTTTCCCTGCAGCTTCAGCAAAATCCTCACCTTTGGAAACATAAATGATTCCACGGGAGGAATTGATCATCAAACCATTTCCATTGGAATCAAGACCATTCTTCATAACAGCTGCAATATCTCCGCCCTGAGCACCGATTCCGGGCACCAGAAGAGGCATGTCCCCTGTCACCTTGCGGATCGCACCCAGCTGCTCCGGAAATGTCGCACCGGCAACCAATGCGATATTCTTATTGTAGTTCCAGCTTGTAGAGGCAAGACGGGCCACATGCATAAACATCTCTTCTCCATTTTCAAGCTTGATATCCTGTATTTCCTTCGCGCCGGGATTGGAGGTACGGCAAAGAATGATTACGCCTTTTTCCGCATGATCCAGAAACGGCTTCAATGCATCCATCCCCATATAGGGATTAACCGTCACTGCATCCCCCTGAAAACGCTCAAATGCTTCTTTGGCATACATGGCAGTGGTGGCGCCGATATCGGCTCTCTTCGCGTCCAGAATCACTGGAATCTCCGGATAGTTCTCTTTGATATACGATATCGTCATCGCCAACTGATCATCTGCATCCTGTCCCGCATAATATGCCGCCTGCGGCTTGTAACAACAAACAAAATCTGCTGTCGCATCAACAATCGCTTTGTTGAATTCAAAAATCGGATATTTTGCTCCCTTGACACAATCCGGCATCTTTGCCAGATCAGGATCAAGACCAACACAAACGAGGGAACCGGATCTCTTCCAGGCAGCCTCAAGTTTTTCCATAAATGTCATCGTTCGTTTCCTGTATCTTAATTTTTGGTGTTTCTGGATGGTACGATCTGATCAAAATCTTTGGAAAGTTTTTCCATGCCTTCTACAAGATGCTTGAATTCATCTTCCGGAAAATATTCCGCCATCTTTTCTGATATTCCACAGAAAAATTCATCAAGGACTGCGATCTTGTCATGGCAGTAATCAGAAAGTCTGATCCGGACTGAACGGCGGTCATCTTCCGCCTGTGTCCGCTGCAAATAACCACGTTTCACCATTGTCTCTACCATTCCGGATACCGCTGCGGGCGTCACATTCAAGGCTTCCGCAAGAGTCTTCAGCATAACCCCTTCCGGGCTTTTTGTCCGGGTTAATCTCTCAACGGTACGAAGCAATCTCAATTGCTGTACTGTGATATTCCAGGAATTGGAAAATTCTTCGCGTTCTCCGGCCCGGTCTCGCATGTCATCAACAAGCGTAAATAACGCTTTATAAAATCTGACGGGTAGCTGATCTGTAGCTGCCATTTTTTATGGTTCCTTTCCGACTCCGGCTTGACACCGCACAGAAGCCGCAGACACATGGTTAATAATTAAACTAACTTAATATACAGCTACTTCCGAATATTGCAAATAAAATCACTCTTTTTTTCACTTTTATTTCATATTTCAACGAAACCTGTTTGAAATTGAAAACGTTTGCTAATATATTATCCGCATCTTTCATTTTAACCCTGGAGATATATGAAAAATTTTTTTTCACTGCTTATCCTGCTTGGAGGTATTTTTACTATGACAGCATCCGGAGGAACTCTTTGTCTGACATTCGATGACCACTATCTTGAAAACTGGATAAAAGCAATCCCGCTTTTCAAGAAATATAACGCAAAAGCAACTTTTTTTGTCTGTGGAGAAGTCGACTCTAAGGTTATTGCCTCTATGAAAACACTGCAGGATGCAGGCCACACCATAGGACTGCATGGCATAAACCATGCAAAGTCTGTCGATTATGTGCAAAAAAACGGTCCCGTTGAATTTATGAAAAATGAAATCATTCCCCAGCTGGAAATTTGCCGGAAAAACGGAATCAAAATCCGTGCATTTGCCTATCCGAACAGTCAGAGATCTCATGAAACAGATAACGAATTGTTCAAGGAATTTGATTTTCTGCGTACAAGCTGGGCCGAAATCAGAAAAAAAGATATCCCCGTCGCAGATACCAACGGATGCTTTATCAAAAAAATCTCCGCAAAACAGCTCTTTTACGGTTTCCCCAGTAGCGGAAATTTCAATATGGAAGAAGTAAAAGCCGCTATGAAACGTGCTGCGGAAGAAAACTCTGTGCTTGTTCTCTATGCTCACAATATCACAGAAGAAATCCCGCCAAGCCACCACATTGCGGTATCTCAGCTGACCCAGCTGCTTGAATATGCAAAAACACTCAAATTATCCATCAAAGGATTCAACGAATTAGGCACTAACTAAAAAAAACTCCGTACACTCTGTACACTCCGTTATCTCCGTACAAAAACACCGGTTATAAGCAAGTTATCCCCCCCATTACCAACCATCCAAAGCCGGAAACAAGCCAAAAAAAAACCGACCGCTCTTTGAGGAGCGATCGGTTGTAAAAGAACAACTGATTAAGCGTTCTTTCCGGAGATAACACCGTGGCCCTTGAATGTACGGGTCACAGAGAATTCGCCGAGCTTGTGTCCAACCATGTTTTCGGTAACGAAGACAGGGATGAACTGCTTTCCGTTGTGCACATGGAAAGTGTGGCCGACAAAATCCGGAATCACCATGGAACGGCGAGACCAGGTTTTGATCGGTGCCTTTTTGCCGGACTCGTTCATTCTCTCGATCTTTTCGATCAGATGATAGTCTACGAAAGGTCCTTTCTTGAGAGATCTGGCCATTATTTCTTCCTCCGTTCAACAATGAAACGTTTGCTGTTCTTACGCGGGCAACGGGTCTTCTTGCCTTTGGCGAGCTGACCCCACGGGGAGACAGGATGTCCACCACCGGAGCTTCTTCCTTCACCACCACCCATCGGATGGTCGACAGGGTTCTGAACAACACCGCGGACGTGGGGACGGAAACCGAGGTAGCGTTTCTTACCGGCTTTACCGAGAGAAACGTTCATATGGTCTGCGTTACCGACTTTTCCGATGGTTGCACGGCAATCAAGGTGAACCAGGCGGACTTCACCGCTGGGGAGCTTGACCTGTGCATAGTTGCCGTCTTTCGCACGGAGAACTGCAACCTGACCGGCGGAACGGACCATCTTGGCACCCTTGCCGGGTTCCAATTCGATGTTGTGGATTTCCAGACCGACAGGAATATTGCGGATCTTCATGCTGTTGCCGTTCTTGGGTTCGCAAGCATCACCAGCCTGAACCTTGTCGCCGACTTTCAGTCCATCCGGAGCCAGAATGTAGCTCTTGGAACCATCTTCGTAAGCGAGCAGAGCGATGAATGCACTGCGGTTCGGGTCGTATTCGAGGCTCTGAACAACTGCGGGCAGAGTGCATCTGCGGGCAAAGTCAATAGCACGGTAACGGCGTTTGTTTCCAGCACCGCGGAAACGGACAGTGATACGACCGGCATTGTTACGTCCGCCGGAGGATTTGATCCCTTTGGTCAGGCTCTTCTTGGGAGCCTTCGCGGTGAGTTCTGAATAATCGAGAACCGTAACATATCTGCGGCTCTTCGTAAACGGTTTGTATGATTTGATAGGCATGTCTATTCCTCTCCTCAAGCAAGCTCAATGGTGCCTTCAGCAAGGGTGACGATGGCTTTCTTCCAGTCAGCTCTTTTGCCGACGATGGGAGAACGGCCAACGCGTTTCTTCTTACCGAGACAGTTGATGATGTTGACGGATGCGACCTTCACGCCATAGATTTCTGTGATTGCAGCTGCAATCTGGAACTTTGTGGCCTTCGGATCAACCTTGAACGCGTACTGATTTGCTTCTTTCAGCAGTGCGCTCTTCTCCGTGACGAGGATATTGCGGATGATATCGTATGAATTCATATTCTTCTTCCCCTTCCTCATGCAAGACGTTTGACAAATTCGTCAAGAGCATCTTTTGTGAAGAGCAGCTTGTCGAAGTAAAGGACCTGATATGTATTGATGGTGGAAGCCTTCATCAAGAATGCCTTGGCAAGGTTGCCGGTAGCCTTGATGATCTTTTCATCATCATACTCAGCGACGGAGATCATCACTTTAGCCTTGTCTGCATTCAGAGCCTTGAGCACTGCAACAGCACTCTTGGTCTTGCAGTCAGCCAATGTGAACTGATCAACAATAATGAGATTGCCTTCCTGAACTTTGTCAGAGAAGGAACGCTTCAGAGCCAGTTTGCGAACCTTTGCGTTCAGCTTCATGGAGTAATCACGGGGTTTGGGACCGAATGCTACGCCACCATGACGCCAGACGGGGTTTCTTGTGCTGCCGGCACGTGCACGTCCAAGACCTTTCTGCTTGAACGGTTTCTTTCCGGAGCCGCTGACTTCTGCGCGGGTTTTGGTGCAAGCAGTTCCAGCACGGACTTCTGCCAGGAAGCCAACTACGGCATCATGGACAGCCTGCGCACCCTTGTCGAATTCAAGGCAGGAATCATCGAGAATGTATTCCCCGACTTTTTCGCCCTTGACGTTGACGATGTCAATATTTCTGGACATATAATTCACCTGTTTCTTTTCTGTTAGGGTTACGCGCCGTTAACGCTTGATCGCCTTCTTAACGAACAATGTTCCGCCGTTGGGTCCCGGCACTGCGCCTCTCACGAAAAGCAGATTGTCCTCAACAGAAACGTCCACCAATTTGAGATTCTGAACAGTTCTGGAGGCATTGCCCAACTGACCTGCCATGGGTTTGCCCTTCACAATGTTACCCGGGCTTTCACGGCAACCGATTGAACCCGGCTTCCGGTGCCAACCGCCACCATGTCCGTCACGTCCGCCTTTGAAATGATGGCGAACCATAACACCATTGTAGCCTTTTCCTTTTGTGACGCCGGTAATGTCAAGGAATTCATCCTTGGCAAAAATGTCAGCCTTCACAACAGATCCGATTTCAGGAACAGCTTCGCCTTCGCAGAGACGGAACTCTTTGATGACTTCCGGCGGATTGTCCTGGAGACCTGCCTTTGCAACAGATCCTTTCACAGCCTTGCTCACATTTTTAGCTTTTCTGGAGCCAAAGCCATACTGAACGGATGCATAACCATCACGTTCGATCGTCTTGACATCAAGAACAACGCAGGGACCAGCCTGAATCACCGTAACCGGGATCAGAACACCCTTTTCGTCGTAGACCTGTGTCATTCCGACTTTCTTTCCGATAATACCTTTCATAGTACTCCTTACTGGCACATACCCTCGGATAAAGGCATTGGTGCCGTTAGGGATCCTCCGCGGCAACACAGAGAATCCCGTTTATAAGCTCAGGCATCAACCTTGATGCCTGATATTGTTTTTTCAGCCAATCTTGATGGAAATGTCAACACCGGCAGGAAGATTCAGCTTCTTCAGTTCATCAACTGTCTTCGCAGTGGGATTGATGATGTCCATCAATCTCTTGTGTGTCCGCATTTCAAACTGATCCATGGACTTCTTGTCAACATGGGGTGAACGGTTCACGGTAAAACGTTCAATTCTTGTCGGAAGCGGAATCGGTCCGGCAACAACAGAACCGGTGCGTCTGGCTGTGTTGAGGATTTCCGCGACAGACTGATCAAGCAGTCTGTGTTCGTACGCCTGCAGTTTGATACGGATCTTCTGCTGAGGCTTGGAAGCTGTTTTTGCGCTCATTTCTTTGTATTCTCCACAATTTTTTCTTGAATGTTAGCGGGGACTCGTTCAAAGGAATCCGGTTCCATTGTATAGGATGCACGGCCTTTGGAAAGGGAACGGATTGCAGTTGCATATCCGAACATTTCGGAAAGCGGGGTGTTCGCAAGAACACGGGAGGCATTTGCATTGGAGGAGTCAAGCTCGGCAATGGTTCCACGGCGGCTTGTAATGTCTCCGATGATTTCACCCATGTTTTCTTCCGGTGTGGTAACTTCAACCTTCATAATCGGTTCGAGAAGCATGATGCCGGCTTTCTTGGCGGCTTCTTTCAGACCCATGGAACCGGCAATCTTAAATGCCATTTCAGAGGAGTCAACCGGATGGAAGGATCCGTCAATAATATCAACATTGAAGTCGATCAGAGGATAACCTGCGAGAACACCTGTCTGTGCAGCTTCGCGGATACCGTTTTCGATCGGCTTGATGAATTCCTTCGGAATCGCACCGCCAACAATCTTGTTGACGATTGTGATACCATGTCCGCGTTCCATCGGAGTAACTGTGAGAACACAGTGACCGTACTGACCGCGTCCACCGGACTGACGGACAAATTTGGAATCCTGAGTAACTTCCTTGAGAAGTGCTTCGCGGTAGGCAACTTCCGGTTTACCTGTGTTGGCTTCGACCTTGAATTCACGTTTCAAACGGTCAACAATGATTTCCAAGTGAAGTTCACCCATACCGGCAATGATTGTTTGTCCGGTTTCCTGGTTACTGGAAACAGTAAAGGTCGGGTCTTCTTCTGCCAGAGAGATCAAGGCTGCAGAGAGCTTATCTCTGTCTGCTGTGGTTGAAGGTTCAACAGCGATTGAAATAACAGGTTCCGGGAACGTCATGGATTCCAGACAGATCGGAAGCTTTTCGTCGCAAAGGGTATCACCGGTAACAACATTCTTGAAACCAACAGCTGCAGCGATATCACCGCAGAAAATTTCATCACGTTCTTCACGGGAGTTTGCGTGCATCTGAAGCAGACGGCCGAAACGTTCGGTTTTGCCGGTACGGGGGTTGTAAGCGGTCATACCGCGAACTGCTGTACCGGAGTAAATACGGAAGAAGTAAAGTTTTCCAACGAACGGGTCGGTAGCGACCTTGAATGCAAGAGCGGAGAACGGTTCATCATCACCGCAATGACGTGAATCGGGTTCATTGGTATCGGGATTGACACCTTTTGTTTCCCAGATATCAACGGGAGAGGGAAGATAATCAGTAACACCGTTCAGGAGAGGCTGAACACCTTTGTTCTTGAATGCGGTTCCGCAGAAAACAGGAACAATGTGACCGGCGATAACGCTCTTACGGATTGCTTTGCGGAGGTCTTCCTTTTCGGGCAGTTCGCCTTCGAGGAATGCCATCATGATGTCTTCGTCATCATCGGCAACAGCTTCAACAGCGTTGCTGTAAGCTTCTTTTGCCATATCGACGAGATCTTCCGGAATGGGGACTTCGGTAACTTTATTACCATTGTCGCCAAGGAAGTGATATGCTTTCTGTTCAACGACGTCAACGATTCCGAGGAAGTCGGCTTCTTTTCCGATGGGAAGAGCCAGAGGAACTGCGTTGACACCGATTTTCTTTTTCATGTCAGCGACGACTTTGTAGAAATCGGCACCTGTACGGTCCATCTTATTGACGAACGCGATACAGGGGACATTGTATTTCTTAGCCTGTCTCCATACTGTTTCAGACTGAGGCTGAACACCGCCCACAGAGCAGAAAACACCGACTGCTCCGTCGAGAACGCGCAGAGAACGTTCCACTTCAGCAGTGAAGTCAACGTGCCCCGGGGTATCGATCAAGTTGATTCTGTGTTTTGTATCAAAACGATGCCAGAAGCAGGTTGTAGCAGCAGAAGTAATGGTAATACCGCGTTCCTGTTCCTGGACCATCCAGTCCATTGTTGCGGCGCCTTCATGAGTTTCGCCGATCTTGTGATTGATGCCGGTGTAATAAAGGATTCGTTCGGAAAGTGTAGTTTTTCCGGCGTCAATGTGAGCCATAATACCGATGTTACGCACATTGGCAAGTGCAGCCTGGCGTTTCGGAGACTCTGTGTACTTGTGTTCAGTCATAATTCAGTCTTTCAATGAGCATGGGTTATTTTGCCGATTACCAGCGGTAATGAGCAAAAGCTTTGTTGGCTTGCGCCATCTTGTAGGTATCTTCTTTCTTCTTTACAGATGCGCCCTGGTTTTCAAAAGCGTCAAGCAGTTCACTGGAAAGTGCATCTGCCATGGAACGGCCTTTCTTAGCCTGAGAATAGGTTGCGATCCAGCGCATAGCCAAAGCGACCTGGCGTTCTGCGGGAACGTCAACAGGAACCTGGTAGGTAGCACCACCAACGCGGCGGCTCTTAACTTCCAGTTTGGGTTTGATATTTTCCACAGCCTGAAGGAAAACTTCCAGGGGTTCCATATCTTTTTTCTTTTCTTTGATCACGTCAAAAGCGCTGTAAACGATTTTCTGAGCGACGGACTTTTTACCGTTGCGCATGATGGTATTGATCAGGCGGGCAACGAGTTCGCTGTTATACTTGACGTCCGGCGTCATTTCTCTTTTGGTAATTCTGCGTCTTCTCATAAGTTATCCTTCCTTATTTCTTCTTGCCGGCAGCATCGCCTGCCTTCGGAGTCTTGGCACCGTATTTGGAACGGCTCTGTTTACGATCAGCAACGCCAAGGCTGTCGAGAGCACCGCGGACGACATGATAGCGGACACCGGGAAGGTCTCTTACACGACCGCCCTTGATGAGAACAACAGAGTGTTCCTGAAGGTTGTGACCTTCGCCGCCGATGTAAGCGGTAACTTCCTGACCATTGGTCAGACGGACTTTACAGATTTTACGGATAGCGGAGTTCGGCTTCTTCGGTGTCTTGGTTGTAACCTGAAGACAAACGCCACGTCTCTGCGGGCAACGGTCAAGAGCTTTGGATTTGCTCTTCTTAACTTTCGGGCTGCGGCCCGCTTTTACAAGCTGGTTGATTGTGGGCATATTCTTTCCTTTAATGTCCTTTAATTACGTTTGAAACTGCATACAGGCGTTTAAAATAACACCAAAGTGTGCAGTTTTCAAGCGCAATTTTAATTTTTTTTCGTTTTTTTTATTTTATCGCGGCCAAAGAACGCGTTATTCTTCCTCATTTGCCTCATCAATGGAGCTGCGGAGATCGTCTGAAAGACCCATTTCGCTTTCGTCAAAAATGGTATCTCCGAACATTTCATCGAGTTCTGAAGCAGTTTCATCATCAGCTATCACGTTTTCTTCCGCATCTTCATCCTGTTCCGGGAACTCTACAGGAATTTCTTCCCCGAGTTTTTCGGGATACATAGCCTGATAACGGGCAGTACCTGTACCGGCAGGAATCAGATGACCGGTGATAACGTTTTCCTTGAATCCTCTCAGCCAGTCCGTCTTGCCGAGTGTGGCAGCATCTGTCAGAATACGGGTCGTATCCTGGAAGGATGCGGACGAAATGAAGCTTTCGGTTTCAAGAGAAGCCTTTGTGATACCGAGCAGGACAGGTTCGCCTTCTGCGGGAGTACCGCCGTTGGCGCGTGCCTTTTCGTTTTCACGCTGGAAGTCATATTTATCAACCTGTTCCCCTTCGAGGAACGGCGTGCTTCCCTGCTTCGTGATCACAATCTTCTGCATCATCTGACGGATAATGATTTCAATGTGTTTGTCATTGATTTCCACACCCTGAGAACGGTACACTGTCTGAACTTCGTTAACCAGATAGCGCTGAAGCTCCTGAGGTCCGCAGACTTCGAGAATCATGCTGGGAACAATAGATCCGCCTGTAAGCTTTGCGCCCTTCCGGACATAATCGCCTTTGGAAACAAACAGATGCTTGTTCAGCTGGATGCTGTGTTCTTCAAACTCATTGGTATCCGGATCGCGGATGATCAGCTGACGGCGGCTTCTCTGAACCTTGCCGAATTCAACAAAACCATTGATACGGGCAATATCAGCAACTTCTTTCGGTGTACGTGCTTCAAAGAGTTCGGATACTCGCGGAAGCCCCCCGGTAATATCCTTGTTCTTCAACTGCTGACGCGGTACACGTGCAAGAACCATACCTTTATTGACCTTCTGATCCTTCTTCGCAATAACGAATGCTTCTGCCGGAAGAGGATAGTAGGAAAGAACATTTCCTTCCGCATCTTTCAGAATAATCTGAGGATGCAGGTCTTCACGGTGAGGCATAACGGTAAGTTCTTCGTTACCGCCGCGGACAGCACGGTTCAAGGTTACGTTTTCAATCAAATCTTTCCATTCAACGTATCCGCCATCTTCAGCAATGATCGGAAGGTGAGAAGAATCCCAAACAGCGATCAGCTCGCCTTTCTTGACCTTTGCATTGTCTTTCTTGTGAAGAATCGCACCGACTTCTGCAGTGTAACGTTCAATTTCACATTCTTTGATGGCATCCTGAAGGAAATCATAACTTTCATTGTAGAAAGCTCCGATAATTTCAGCTTCTTTGCGGGCACGTTCCTGTGCTTTTGCCGCAATAGCCTGAGCCTTTTCAGCATCATAGATCACGATATAACCGTTCTTACTGACAATAACCGTTTCACCTTTTGAGTTTTCAACGGTACGGATATTTTCGTAACGGACAGTTCCGTCATCTTTCGCCGTAATTTCAGGTTTCTGGTATTTGGAAACAGCTGTACCACCGATGTGGAAGGTACGCATTGTAAGCTGAGTACCGGGTTCCCCGATGGACTGAGCAGCAATGATACCGAGAGCGTCACCGATTTCTGCCATCTTGTCTGTTGCAAGGTTTCTTCCGTAGCACTTGACACAAACACCATGTTCAACATCGCAAGTCAGAACAGAACGGATCAATACACGCTGAATATTCCGTTTTTCCACCAGTTCGGCCAGTTCCGGAGTGAACTCTTCGCCGGCTTTCACAAGGAGACGTCCGTCATCATAGATGGGGTCACGGATATCCTGTGCAGAACAACGGCCGATCAAACGGTCCTTCAAAGGAAGCATGACCTGGTCACCTTCCACAATTGCACTGATCCAGATACCTTTCATGGTTCCGCAATCTTCACAACGGCAGATGATATCCTGAGCAACGTCAACAAGCTTACGGGTCATGTAACCGGAGTCAGCTGTCTTCAATGCGGTATCTGCCAAACCTTTACGGGCACCGTGGGTACTGATGAAGTATTCCTGCACTGTCAAACCTTCACGGAAGTTTGACAGAATCGGACGTTCGATAATATCACCGGAGGGTTTTGCCATCAAACCGCGCATACCTGCCAGCTGACGGATCTGGTCCTTACTTCCTCGGGCTCCGGAATCCAACATTGCATAAACAGGGTTGATTTCCTTGCGGCTGACATGTTCAAGTTCGCGGAACAGAGCTTCTGCCACAGCATTACTGGTCTTTGTCCAGGAGTCAATGATGTTGTGATAACGTTCACCATTGGTGATAACACCCTTGCCGAACTGTTCGTTAAGCTTGTCAATTTCACCGCGGGTTTCAGAAATAAGCTCATTCTTCTTGGCGGGAACAACCATGTCAGCAATAGAGATGGACAGTCCGGAACGGGTTGCATATTTATATCCCAGAGCTTTCAGACGGTCAAGCTGTTCAACAGTTGCCATATGACCAATGCATTTGTATGCATTTGCAATCAGCTTTCCAAGATTTTTCTTCTTTGCAACATCATTGAAGAAACCGAGTCTCTTATCCCAGATGCTGTTGAAAATACAGCGGCCGGCAGTGGTAAGCAGGAATTTATCCTTGGAATTCCCGTGAACAGTTTCCACTCCGTAGTCGGGGTTGGGAATACGGATTGCATCATGAATCTTGATATGTCCGAGATCAAGAGCAAAGAGAACTTCGTTCAAATCACGGAAGGCACGGGCCTTTTCCGGATTCTGCGGTTCACTGGTCAAATAATAAGAACCAAGAGTAATATCCTGGGTCGGTGTCATAATCGGCTTACCGTTTGCAGGTGAGAAGATGTTGTTGGTTGCAAGCATCAGCAGCTTGCATTCCAGCTGAGCAGCTCCGGAAAGCGGAACGTGAACAGCCATCTGGTCACCGTCAAAGTCAGCATTGTATGCAGTACACACAAGCGGATGCAGACGGATTGCAGAACCTTCGATCAGAATCGGTTCAAAAGCCTGAATACTGAGTCGGTGCAGTGTAGGCGCACGGTTCAGCATGACAGGATGTCCCTTGGTCACTTCTTCCAGAATATCCCAAACTTCGGCATCACCGCGTTCAATTGCCTTCTTTGCATTACGTACGGTATGGCAATGTCCGCGTCCTTTCAGATGACGGATAATAAAGGGTTCAAAGAGGGTCAGAGCCATCTTCTTGGGAAGACCGCACTGGTGAAGCTTCAGTTCAGGACCGACAACGATCACAGAACGTCCGGAGTAGTCAACACGTTTACCAAGCAAGTTCTGACGGAAACGGCCCTGTTTACCTTTCAGCATTTCACTGAGGGATTTCAGAGGACGGTTTCCTGCACCGGTAACCGCACGGCCATGACGGCCATTGTCAAGCAATGCATCAACAGCTTCCTGAAGCATGCGCTTTTCATTCCGGATAATCACTTCCGGTGTACGGAGCTGAAGCAGATTTTTCAAGCGGTTGTTACGGTTGATGACACGACGATAGAGGTCGTTCAAGTCAGATGTCGCAAAACGGCCGCCTTCCAATGCAACCAGCGGACGGAGGTCCGGCGGAATCACAGGAAGAACTTCCATGATCATCCATTCAGGACGGGAATTACTGTAAAGGAATCCTTCCACAAGACGGAGTCTGCGGGAAAGTTTTTTCCGTTCCGCTTTGTTATTGCGATCCTGAAGCTGAGCAGCCAGTTCACCGCGAAGCTGTTCCAGATCAATCTGGGAAAGCAATTCACGGATCGCAGGAGCACCCATATCTGCCTTGAAAGCACCATCTTCATACTGTTCGCATGCCTGATAGTATTCTGTTTCATCCATGGGCTGACCAAGAGTCAGCGGAGTATCACCCGGATCTGTAACAACCCAGTTCTCATAATAAATGATGCCTTCCAGCTTTCTTGCTGTAATATCAAGCATTGTAGCAATACGGCTGGGCATACACTTGAAGAACCAGATGTGAGAGACAGGAACAGCAAGTTCAATGTGTCCCATGCGTTCACGGCGGACTTTGCTCAAAGTAACTTCCACACCGCAACGGTCGCAGATGATACCTTTGTGCTTGATCCGTTTGTACTTTCCGCAGTTACATTCCCAGTCACGGGAAGGTCCGAAAATACGTTCACAGAACAAACCGCCTTTTTCCGGCTTCAAGCTTCTGTAATTGATCGTTTCCGGATTCTTGATCTCTCCGTGACTCCAGGATCGGATCACTTCTGGAGAAGCCACTTTAATGACAACCGCTTCAAATGCGGATGTCTGAGACTGCGCGGATGTATCCTTGCGGTCTCCGGGTACATAGCTGTTATCAATCATTCTTCCGTTCCTCCGGATTTTTCATTCATAGGTATTTCAGAACGCTTCTCCGCACGGACATCAAGTGCGAGACTCTGCATTTCCTTCAGCAGAACGTTGAAGGATTCCGGTCTGCCGGTATCCAAAACGTTTTCACCTCTGACAATGGACTCATAAATCTTGGTACGGCCTGTGACATCGTCACTCTTGACCGTAAGCATTTCCTGCAGAGTATATGCTGCACCGTATGCTTCCAAAGCCCAGACTTCCATTTCCCCGAAACGCTGTCCGCCATGCTGAGCTTTACCGCCCAACGGCTGCTGCGTAACAAGAGAGTACGGTCCGACAGAACGAGCGTGAATCTTGTTGGCAACCAAGTGGTCAAGCTTCAACATGTAGATCTGACCAGTCATAACACGCTGATCAAATTTTTCACCGGTACGTCCATCATAAAGATCTGTCTTACCATCATATTTCAATTCGCCATCCACTTCACGGAAGCCCCAGTGGAAATCTTCCCCTGTTTCATCCTTGATCTTGGCATTGGCCTGCTTCATCATATCCACAATCTGATTTTCATGGACACCGTCAAACACGGGTGTTGCAACCTTGCAGCCAAGCATCTTCGCAGCCCAGCCCAAGTGGGTTTCAAGCACCTGTCCAACGTTCATTCGGGACGGCACACCAAGGGGGTTCAGAACAATATCAACAGGTGTACCGTCACTCATAAACGGCATGTCTTCCACAGGAACAATCTTCGCAACAATACCCTTGTTACCATGACGTCCTGCCATCTTGTCTCCAACCTGAACTTTCCGCTTGGAGGCAATGTAGACTTTCACCTTGCTGATGGTTCCGGGATCTTCACCATCACCATTTTCCAAAGCATCAATGGATTCATCACGCTGTCTTTCAAAATCCTTGAAAGAGCCGCGGTAACCACTGATAATTTCATCAATCTTCTGCTTGATTTCGCAATCATCCATACGATAGGAATCATACTTTGCAGCAAGTTTATTGATTGATGCAGGAGTGACCTTGCGGTTTGCAGAAACCAGAATCACATCATCTTTTCCGGCAGAGGTATCATAAATCGCACAAGGCAGCTTCTGATCCTTCAATGCTTCAGAAAGTTTTTCTGTCATTTCAGTCAGCAGCTTGGTAAACTGTGTCTTGTAATGGTCTTTCGCCTGCTTGATCTGCTTTCTGCGCTCAGATTTCGTCATGGACTGACGTGTGGAATCCTTGGCATACTCAATGCGGACATCCATCACAACACCGCCCTTACCGCTGGGAACAACAAGACTGGAGTCTTTTACATCGGCAGCTTTTTCCCCGAAAATTGCACGGAGCAAACGTTCTTCAGGTGCCAACTCGGTTTCAGATTTCGGTGTGATCTTTCCAACCAGAATATCTCCGGGTTTGACTTCAGCACCAAGACGGATCACTCCATCCGGTCCGAGATTGCGCAGAGCACCGTCTCCCAGGTTCGGAATATCACGGGTGATTTCTTCCGGACCAAGTTTGGTGTCACGGCTGGTAATCTCAAATTCGTCAATATGGATACTGGTATATACGTCTTCTTTCACAAGACGTTCACTCAGCACAATAGCGTCTTCAAAGTTATAACCGCACCAGGACATAAATGCGACCTGAACGTTTTTACCGAGAGCAAGTTCTCCATGATCAGTTGCAGCACCGTCAGCAATGGGATCTCCAATCTTAACCGTCTGACCGGTACGGACCAGAGGACGCTGGTTGACACAGGTTCCGGCATTACTGCGGAGGAATTTCACAAGACGGTACACTGTAGGATTCGGGTCCGCAGTTTCTTTGCGGTTCTTACCATCAGTGGTAACAACAACTTCATCTGCACAGACTTCAGCGACAATCCCTTCAGAAACGGAAGAAACCACTGCTCTGGAGTCAACTGCAACCTTCCTTTCCAATCCGGTTCCGACATACGGAGATTCGGTGATCATCAGAGGAACACCCTGTCTCTGCATGTTCGCACCCATCAATGCACGGTTAGCATCGTCGTGTTCAAGGAAGGGAACGCAACCTGCAGCAGCACTGACCAGCTGCTTCGGAGAAACGTCCATATACTGAACATCTTCCCGGGCACGTTCTGCAGAGTCACCTTCAAAACGGGTCATGACAGTGGGGTTGATAAACATGTTGTTTTCATCCAGAGGAGCATTCGCCTGGGCAATCACAAAACGTTCTTCTTTATCTGCTGTCAAATAATCAATTTCATCAAGAACTTTGCAGTTTTCAACCCTGCGGTACGGTGTTTCAAGGAAACCGAACTTGTTGATCCGCGCATAAAGAGAAAGAGAAGAGATCAAACCGATGTTCGGACCTTCAGGAGTTTCAATCGGACAAATTCTTCCATAGTGACTGGAGTGAACGTCACGAACTTCAAATCCTGCACGCTCACGGCTCAAACCACCGGGACCAAGAGCAGAAAGACGACGCTTGTTGGTCAATTCAGAAAGCGGGTTGACCTGATCCATGAACTGGGAAAGCTGGTTTCTTGCAAAGAAATCACGGATCACACCGGCAAATGCCTTGTAGTTGATCAGAGTGTACGGTGTCATACGCTGAGGATCAGATGATGATCCCAGAGACATGCGTTCATGAACCAAACGTTCCATACGGAGCAAACCGATACGGCACTGATTCTGCATCAATTCACCAACCGTTCTCACACGGCGGCTGCCCAAATGGTCAATATCATCGGTATGTCCACCGGTATTGCTGCGGAGCTTCATGAGCTGCTTTGTCGCCTCCATCAAATCAGTCTTATCAAGAATGCGGAGGTCTTCAGGAAGGGAAAGTCCCAAACGCTCATTCAATTTGAAACGGCCGACAGCACCAAGGTCATAACGCTTGCTGTCAAAGAACAACCTCTTGAGAAGCTGTTTTGAACTGTTGACATTGGCAGGATCGCTGGGACGCATCTTTCTGAGAATCTCCTTCAAAGCATCTTCAGGAGTTTTGGAGGGATCAGCTTCAAGACATTTGATCAGATATGAATCCCCATCAGGAATATATGCGAGTTCGACCTTGGATATTGCACATTCCGACATTTTCTTGACGTCAGATTCGTTGAGCTGGATGAAGGCGGGCACAACGACATTTTCGTCAGCATCAAGCACAGGAGCAAATGTATAGTAATGACCGATTTCCTCAGCTTTGAGCAGCTGGGCAGGAGTCATTGTCTTGACAGTATATGCAGCTTCGACCATATCCCGGTTTGTATCATAACCGATCGCACGCAGGAATGTGGTAATCAAGAATTTGCGGCGTCTGCGCTTTCTGTCGAGATAAATATAAATGTTATCGTTGATATCAAACTGGACTTCCATCCAGGAACCACGATCAGGAATAATTCTGTATGAATAAAGGGTACGTCCACTGGAATGTCTGGTTTTTTCATAGCAAATACCAGGCGATCTGTGGAGCTGACTGATAATAACACGTTCAGCGCCGTTGATGATAAAAGTCCCGTGTTCAGTCATCATGGGGATTTCGCCAATGGGAACTTTTTCTTCAACGATGGCATCTTTATTTTTGAAACGGAAATTGACTTCGAGAGATGCACTGTAATTCTTTCCGCCCTTGATGCAGTCAATTACATCCGTCTTCGGCTGTCCGAGTTCGTAAGAGATAAACTCAAGGACCATCTGTTTATCATAGTTTTCAATGGGAAATATTTCATTGAAAACTTCCTGCAGGCCCTGGTTGACACGCTGTTCGGGAGGAGTGTCGAGCTGTAGAAACGTTTTGTAGGAATCGACCTGTATGCCGATCAGATCGGGGATTTCCAAGACGTCTTTCAATTTTCCGAAATTTACACGTTCTGGCATAGATTCACCTTGCTAAAGAGTTCAAGAAGTGCTGCTTCATATTAAAAATCATATTAATCCGCCTTCAACATCCGATTAATACGACAAACCCCCGGGAAACATTCCACAGGGTTTTCAGGACATTTTTTACGTCTCAAATTGCTTGCAAAAGACTGTCCCGTAATTTGAGACACCGAACGGCGGTAAGCACTCTTACAGAGTCTACCGCCGTTTGGTTGTAAGACAAAATCAAATTACTTGACTTCGACTTTAGCTCCTGCAGCTTCAAGGGTTTCCTTGATCTTCTGAGCTTCTTCCTTGGAGACGCCTTCCTTGACGTTCTTCGGGCAGCCATCAACGAGATCTTTGGCATCTTTCAGACCGAGACCAGTGATAGCACGGACTTCTTTGATAACATTGATCTTGCTTGCGCCGGCATCTGCCAGAACAACAGTGAATTCGGTCTGTTCTTCAGCAGCTGCAGCGGGAGCTGCACCAGCTGCGGGAGCTGCAGCAACTGCAACAGGAGCAGCTGCGCTGACACCGAGACGATCTTCGAGGGCCTTAACCAACTTGGAGAGTTCGAGAACGGAGAGCTTCTCGACGTAGGAGATAAACTGCTCCATTTCAGCAGTGAGTTCGACGTTTTCAGACATTGTAATGTCCTCCTATTATTTTGCTTCTTCGAGTTTGTTTTTGTATGCGTTGATGACGTTGATGATGCTTCCAGCCTTTGCGCTGAGGACACGGACGAGACCGGTCGGGACAGCGTTGAGGAGACCGAGCAACTGAGCCCGGAGAGCATCTTTGGAGGGCAGATCAGCGATAGCCTTGATTTCTGCCGCACTCAACATCGCGCCCTCAAAGTAACCGCACTTCGGGGCAAGAACTTCCTTAGTGGAAGCTGTAAATTCAGTAATGACTTTTGCAACTGCACTTGCATCACCATTTCCGACAACAACAGCTGTGTCACCGGTGATCTTGGTGTTGGCAAGAGCTTCAAGTCCATTCAGTTCCGCAACCTTGCGAACAACACGGTTCTTGAGAACGTGGCAGTTTGCACCGGCAGCATAAAGCTTGTCGCGGAAATTATTCATCTCTGCAGTGCTGAGACCTTTGTAGGAGACGAAATAAACAAAATCAGAACTTGTCAGCATGGCAGCGATATCGTTACCGATCTGGATCTTTTCCTGTCTCATTTCTGCTCCTTCATGTAGTCACGCACATCGACCTTGATGCCGGGAGACATCGTGGAAGAGATTGTGCAGGTCTGAATGTAAACACCTTTTGCGGATGCGGGTTTTGCCTTCACAAGAGCCTGAATGACAGCACCGCAGTTTTCTGCGAGGTCTTCAGCAGCGAAGGAAAGTTTTCCGACAGGGACCTGAACACAAGCGCCTTTGTCAGCGCGGAATTCAACACGTCCTGCCTTTGCTTCTGCAACTGCATTACCGACTTTGTCTGTTACTGTACCGGTCTTGGGGTTCGGCATAAGTCCTTTGGGACCCAGCTGACGTCCGAGAGGACGTACCTTACCCATTGCTGCCGGAGATGCGATCAGCACGTCGAAATCGACCCAGCCGCCCTTGATTTTTTCGATGAGATCGTCGAAACCGACAAAGTCTGCACCGTTTGCAAGAGCATCCTGTTTGAGCTGTTCGTCATCAGTAATGACAGTAACAACAACTTTTTTTCCTGTTCCCTTCGGAAGGGGAACAGCGCCTCTGACGGTCTGGTCAGTCTGCTTGGGGTCGACACCGAGTTTGAACGCGATTTCGACTGTCTGGTCAAATTTGACCGCAGGCATAGCCTTCAACGTCTTGAGGGCGTCCAGAACGTTCAGCACGGCATTCTTGTCGAATGTTGCGAGCTGTGCTCTGTAGAGTTTACTTCTCTTAGCCATCAATCACCTCAACTCCCATGCTGCGTGCAGTACCAGCGATAATTTTGATCGCGGCCTCTTCACTGCGGGCGTTGATATCGTCCTTCTTCGTCTGAACGATCTGCTTGATCTGGGAGAGCGTAATCTTTCCGGCGCTTTCGCGTCCGGGAGTTTTAGCTCCAGATGCAAGACCAGCAACCTTCTTGATCAGAACAGCTGCCGGGGGGGATTTCGTTACGAACGTAAAGGAGCGATCCTGGTAGACGCTAATCACCACGGGAATAACCATTCCCGCCTGGGACTGTGTGGCGGCATTGAATTCTTTACAGAAACCCATGATAT
This sequence comes from Lentisphaeria bacterium, assembly GCA_017503375.1. Lineage (GTDB taxonomy): Bacteria > Verrucomicrobiota > Lentisphaeria > Victivallales > UBA1829 > SIG79. The sequence goes on from JAFVTF010000009.1 coordinate 51,125, forward strand.
TGACACCAGCCTGACCAAGAGCGGGACCCACGGGGGGTGCCGGATTGGCTGCGCCGGCGGGAATCTGCAAACGGATAACCGCTGTCACCTTTTTCGCCATTTGTTCCTCCGTTTCCGTAAACGTGGTTGGAAAGGCAGGGCTTCTCCCGCGTTTACGACGTATGTTTTATTATCAGTCTTACCGAACGGGTGCAGTAAAAATTACTGTTCGCGTTCGACCTGCCAAGACTCTGCTTCCACAGGGGTGGAACGGCCGAAGATGGTTACATCCAATTCGAGCTTTCCATGTTCGCCGTCAATTTTTGTAATAACGCCTTCAAAGTTTTCGAAGGCACCTTCAATAATCCGGACGCGTTCGCCGACTTCGTATTCGATTTTGGGTTTGGCTTCTGCGCTGGAGTCGTTTACTGCAGTCTGACGGAGAATATCATCCACTTCATTCTGCGTAAGGGGTACAGGACGTTCAGGAGTACCTCCAAGGAAACCGATTACCCCCTGAATTCCGCGGATAAAATACCAGACATCTTCATTGAGGGAACCGTCTTCTTTGTAAAGTTCCATTCTCACAAGAACATAACCGGGGTAAAATTTCCGGTCGATTTTTCTCTGTCCGCCGCCTTTTTTATGTTCGACGATTCGTTCAGTAGGAATAAGGACTTCATAAACAGGAAGAGATTTTTCTTCTGTCTGAAGGGCAGCCAGAATATTTTCTCTGACTTTATTTTCGCGGCTAGAGAGGGCATGCAGCACAAACCATTGTCCGACATTTCTATCCATGATAATCAATGCTCCCGGTATATGGCCGATTAAAGTTTAATGATGCCTTTGACGATGTGGAAGAGGATTTGATCCACGCCCGCAACAAAGATGGAAGTCACAGCCAGCGCAACGATAACGAGGATGGTGGATTCGAGGAGCTGACTCTTTTCGGGCCAGGTACATTTTGCCATTTCATCCATAGTTTCAGCGATAAAAGCTCTTGTTTTAGAGAACCATCTGCTCATGGTCCTGCTCCTTCCATAAAATAAGTTAAAAAAAAATGGCAGGGGCTGAGAGGCTCGAACTCACGACCTGCGGTTTTGGAGACCGCTGCTCTACCAACTGAGCTAAACCCCTGCGGGAAAGGAAACCGAGAACTTACTTGGTTTCCTTGTGAACTGTGCGCTTGCGGTCGAACTTACAGAATTTCACTTTTTCCAAACGACCGGGAGTATTTCTTTTTTCCTTGGTCGTGGTGTAATTCCGACGTTTGCACTCAGTGCATTCAAGTGTAATGATCTCACGCATAATATCTGATTCCAGTTACAACCGGGAAGCGGCAGTTTTGAGGCTGCCGCCTTGATCCCGGAAGTTTCAATTACTTCACGATTTCGGTAACACGACCGGAAGCAACTGTACGTCCGCCTTCGCGGATAGCGAAGCGCTGGGTCTTTTCCATAGCGATAGGAGCGATCAATTCGACATTGATTGTGACCTTATCGCCGGGCATGACCATTTCAACGCCTTCCTGCAGTTTGATGATACCGGTAACGTCTGTTGTTCTGAAGTAGAACTGAGGACGATAGTTGGAGAAGAACGGGCTGTGACGTCCGCCTTCTTCTTTGGAAAGGACGTAGATTTCAGCGGTGAATGTGGTATGAGGAGTGATGGAAGCGGGCTTAGCAAGAACCTGTCCGCGTTCGACTTCTTCCTTCTTGGTACCACGGAGAAGACATCCGATATTGTCACCAGCCTGACCTCTGTCGAGTTCTTTACGGAACATTTCGACACCGGTGATGGTGGTTTTGCCGGTTTCTTTCATACCGACGATTTCGACAGCGTCACCAACTTTAACTTCGCCGCGTTCGACACGACCGGTAACAACTGTACCACGACCTTCGATGGAGAAGACGTCTTCGATCGGCATCAGGAAGGGCTTGTCTGTTTCGCGTTCCGGTTCCGGAACCCAGCTGTCGATAGCATCCATCAGATCCTGAATGCAGTTACATTCGGGGGTGGAGGGATCGGTAGCCTGGAGTGCGGGATATGCAGCACCGCGGACGATGGGGGTGTTGTCAGCATCAAAGTCATATTTGCCGAGGAGTTCGCGAATTTCCATTTCGACAAGGTCGAGGAGTTCGGGATCGTCGACGAGGTCAACTTTGTTCAAGAAAACAACGATACGGGGAACACCGACCTGTTTTGCGAGAAGGATGTGTTCACGGGTCTGGGGCATGGGACCGTCGACTGCGGAAACAACGAGGATAGCACCGTCCATCTGAGCAGCACCGGTGATCATGTTTTTGACATAGTCAGCATGGCCGGGGCAGTCAACGTGAGCATAGTGACGGGTTGCTGTCTGGTATTCGACGTGGGATGTTGCGATTGTCAGAATCTTGGTAGCGTCACGACGACCCTTGGATTCGGAAGCTTTAGCAACCTGGTCGTAGGGGATGTAATCCGCAAGACCTTTGAGGTTCTGGACATGGGTGATTGCCGCTGTCAAAGTTGTTTTACCATGGTCGACGTGACCGATTGTACCAACGTTGACGTGGGGTTTTTCTCTGTTAAATTTCTCTTTTGCCATTTCTTCCTCCTTAATTCGGTGACTCTATGGCCCTGTTTGTTTACGTTTATTGTTAACGTTCGTTATTGTTATTGTTTTCTTTTATCTTTGCAGCCAGTCTCCGAATGGAGAAAACTGGAGCCCACGACCGGGATTGAACCGGTGACCTCGTCCTTACCAAGGACGTGCTCTACCGACTGAGCCACGTGGGCATATTTTTCTCAGCCACACCCATCCATGCAAGCACAAAGGGTGCGCGATATTGTAGTAATATAATACCATTTTTCAATATGTCAAATGAAAAAATCGTTTTTTTTTGCATTTTTTTCAAAAAAAATTTTAAAACCACTTGATTTTCGGCAAATAACCATTAGATTTCTTTAAAATCAAGTTTGCTGAAGTGTGCAATCTGCACTCCGGCAACGTTATCATATAATATAACATGAAAACTGGAGAAAGTCAAATGCTGATGCAAGAATCTTTCCGTTGGTACGGTCCGAATGACCAGGTTCCGCTCTCTTATATCCGTCAAACCGGAGCGACTGGAGTTGTCAGTTCCCTGCACCATATTCCTTACGGGGAAGTCTGGACCGAAGAAGAGATCCTTTCTTATAAGAAGAAGATAGAAGATGCCGGACTGATCTGGAACGTTGTTGAAAGTCTTCCTGTTCATGAAGATATCAAAGTCCGTTCCGGCCGTTACCTTGAGTATATTGAAAACTACAAGATCAGCCTCCGCAACCTCGGAAAATGCGGGGTAAAAGTCATTACCTACAACTTTATGCCTGTTCTTGACTGGGTTCGTACAGATCTTCATTACAAACTTCCTGATGGGAGTGAAGCATTATTCTACAATCAGAAACAGTTTGCCGCTTTTGAAATTTTCATTCTCAAGCGTGAAGGAGCAGAAGCCGATTACACACCGGAAACCGTGGCAAAAGCGAAGGCTTACTATGACAGCATGAGTGAATCTGAACGTGACACGCTGACACGCGGAATTATTGACAATTTCCCCGGATTCAAGGGTGTTACGCTTGAAGATGTCCGCAGCATGCTTGCCCGTTACAAGACAATGACCCGTGAAGATCTTGAAGCGAATTTGCGTTATTTTCTTTCCGAAGTTGTACCTGTCGCGGAAGAAGCCGGCTGTATCATGGTGATTCACCCGGACGATCCTCCGCGTTCCATTCTCGGTCTGCCCAGAATTTTCAGCAATCTGGAAGATATTCATAATCTTCTTGCGATGCAGGACAGTCCTGCGAACGGAATTTGCTTCTGTTCCGGAAGTTTCAGCGGCAGACGTGATAACGATATTGTAAAAATGTTCAAAGCCTGCGCACCGCGAGTCGGTTTCCTGCACATGAGAAGTACGCAGCATGATGATGAAGGCAACTTCTTTGAAGCGAACCATCTGGAAGGCAGCGTTGACATGTTTGAACTGATGAAAGCAGTCTGTGAAGAACAGATCCGCCGGAAAGCGGAAGGCAGAGCTGACTGGCAGATTCCGATGCGTCCTGACCACGGACATGTTATGATGGACGATTTGGAAAAGCCTGCTGTTGCCAACCCCGGCTACACAGCGATCGGCCGTATGAAAGGTCTTGCCGAATTGCGCGGACTTGAATTTGGAGTTTTGAAAGCCTATCATCCGGAAATTCTGAAAGAACTCTGATGCTTACGAGGACATTTTCTGCTACATTGAGCGGTGTTGACGCCCGGACGATCGAGGTGGAAGTCAACGCAACAGGACAGGGGGAAGAATCCAATGTTGTCATTGTCGGACTTCCTGATGCAGCGGTCCGGGAGAGCCGGAACCGTGTAAGTTCTGCGCTTCAATCGAGCGGATATGGACATCCATCCGGATATACGCTGGTGAATTTAGCACCTGCAGATATCCGGAAAGAGGGTGCAGCGTTTGATCTTCCGATAGCGCTGGCGTTTTTATCTGCGCTTGGGCTTGTGAACCGGGAAGAACTGGAACATTCTCTGATTGTCGGAGAATTGGCTTTGGATGGTTCTGTGCGTCCTGTCAAGGGGTGTCTTCCCATGGCGATGCTGGCACGTGATCTTGCGCCGGGAATCCGGAACCTGATTGTTCCGGCAAAGAATGCACCGGAAGCGGTAATTGCGGCAAAACACATGAGAGTTTTTGCTGTAACGAATTTACGTGAAGCGGCAGATGCCATAGCTGGAAATTTTTTACCGCTTGCACCTTCAAAAACTGACCTTTTCCAGGAGCCGGACTGGTCGATTTATCCGGATTTTGCGGATGTCAAGGGACAATATATGGCGAAACGGGCATTGGAGATTGCTGCAGCTGGCGGACATAATGTTCTGTTCATCGGACCTCCGGGAACCGGGAAATCCATGCTTGCCAGCCGTCTGCCCGGGATTCTGCCGCCGATGACCGAACAGGAATCATTGGAAACGAGCCGTGTTTACAGTGTATCCGGAATGCTGAGTTCAGATTCACCGCTGCTGAAAACGCGTCCCTTCCGTTCGCCGCACCATACGGTGAGCGATGCAGGATTGCTTGGGGGCGGAACAGATCCGCGTCCGGGAGAAATCAGTCTGGCACATAATGGTGTTTTGTTTCTGGATGAACTTCCGGAATTCAAGCGGAGCGTTCTGGAGACATTGCGGCAGCCGATGGAGACGGGCGTGATCACAATCAGCCGTGCTGCCGGAAGTTTTGATTTTCCGTGCAGATTCTTATTCCTTGCGGCGATGAATCCGTGTCCATGCGGACATTTCGGGGATCCCCGGAGAGCGTGCCGTTGCGGAGCGAAACGGATTCAGGATTACCGTGCGAAGATCTCCGGACCGCTGCTTGACCGTATTGACCTTCATGTTGAAGTTGCGGCACTTACGGACCATGAACTGCTGAATGCGCCTGTCAGTGAACCGAGTTCAGCGATCCGGGAACGTGTATTCCGTGCAAGAATGATTCAGAATGAGCGCGGAGTAATCAATTCCCAGCTTGGACCGAAACATTTGCGGGAATTCTGTCAGATTGCCATGAGTGACAAAAACAAGCTGCGGCACATGATCAATGAGCTTGCGTTGAGTGCGCGGGCATACGACAGAATTTTACGCGTAGCAAGGACGATTGCAGACCTTGACGGAGTTCCGGAAATCAGCATGGAACATATTTACGAAGCTGTCGGCTACCGTTCCCTTGACAGGCGGATGTAAAAAAAACTTTATATTCCGTCTGGAAAACGAATGGAAACGGGAGTATATTAACAGAATAATTCCGGAGAAAAAAAGAATGAAATTCATTTTGACATTTTTGGTATTTATCCTGTGCGGTCTGGCGGCCTTTTCAATATTGGGAGCCGGAGCGGTTGCGCTTGCCGCATCCGGTACGCTTCCGGATACGGCGATGGGACATTATATTCTGTCGGCGATTTATTTTATGCTGAGCGGCTCTCTGATTTTTTCAGCAGTCGGGATGGTTCTCGGGATTATTACAGGAGTTATCGGTTTTCTTCTTTTGAGCCGTCTCCGTACGATTATTTCGTTTGCGCTTGCGATTATTCTGGGCGCGATCTGGTATTTTTTATTAACCTGTGAGTTGTAACATGGCAAAATTCAGAAGCGGATTCGGTTATGATGCACACCGTTTTGCAGCGGGGCGTCCCATGATGCTTTGCGGGATTCAGATTCCCTGTGAGTTCGGTCTTGCCGGCCACAGTGATGCGGATGCACCGCTTCACGCATTGACAGATGCTCTTCTGGGAGCACTTGCGCTTGGAGATATCGGGAAACTGTTTCCGGATACTGACCAGGCGTATCTCAACGCGGACAGCGTTGTACTTTTACAGAAAGCATATTCTCTGGAGGCCTTCCGCGAATGGGAGATTTCCAGTATTGATATAACGATAGTTGCACAAAAGCCCAAGATCGGACCTCACACGGAGGCTATGCGGGAACGGATTGCTTCTGCGCTGGGGATCAGTGCGGATTGTGTTTCCATCAAGGGAAAGACTACGGAAGGGATGGGTTTTTGCGGCAGAGGAGAAGGATTGCAGACATTTGCGCAGGTCCTTCTGGAAAGGAAAGGTTGATTTATGCTCGAAGATCTTGTGAAACAGACATTGCTTGAATTGGGAGAAGATCCGGAACGGGAAGGTTTGGTAAAAACTCCGGAACGGGTTGCCAGAAGTTTGAAATTTCTGACCCGCGGCTATCAGCAGGATATTGATGAAGTGATTCACGGTGCGATTTTCACGCAGGATTGCGATGATATGGTGATCGTGAAAGATATTGAATTTTACAGTTTGTGCGAACATCACATGCTGCCTTTTTTCGGGAAATGCCATATCGGTTACATTCCGAAAGGACGTGTTTTCGGGGTTTCCAAACTTGCGCGTCTGGTGGATGTATTCGCACGCCGTCTGCAAATCCAGGAACGGATGACGCAGCAGATTGCACAGCAGATTTTTGAAATCATTGAACCGGAAGGAGTCGGTGTGGTTGTGGAAGCACAGCATCTCTGCATGAGAATGCGCGGTGTGGAAAAACAGAACTCCCAGATGGTTACATCATCCATGCTGGGTTCATTCCGGAAGGAAACGGCTACCCGGATGGAATTTTTGAGTTTGATCAACGCAAACAGGAATTAAAATATGAGAGTTCTGCTTCAGAGAGCCGCTGCCGGAAGTGTAACAATTTCCGGGGAATGTGTAGGAAAGATCGGAAAAGGATTGGTACTTCTCATCGGAGTTACTCATACAGACACCCCGGAAGATGTGGATTATCTGGTGAAAAAATGTGCAAATCTGCGTATTTTTGAAGATGAGAACGGGAAAATGAACCGTTCTCTGCTGGACATTAACGGGGAAGTTCTTGCGGTATCGCAATTCACGTTGTACGGTGATTGTGTGAAGGGACGGCGTCCCGGGTTTGATGCGGCGGCGGAACCTGTCATGGCTGAAAAGCTGTATGATCTTTTTGTAGAAAAGATGAAGCAGGAAGGAGTCCGGAAAGTTGATACCGGGCGGTTCGGAGCAGATATGATGGTCTCCATTGAAAATGACGGACCTGTTACATTTATGCTGGAAAGCAAGGCAAAATCATGAAAAATGTAGTAATACTCGGTTCGACCGGATCGGTTGGAGAAAGCGGATTCCGTGTGGCGCAGGCGATGCGGGATCAGGTGCGGGTTCTCGGAGTCGTGGGAAATACGAATCTGAAACGGCTGGGAGAACAGGCAGCGGACCTGGGCTGTACTTTTGCAGCGACAGGCAACGGAAATGCAGCTGCTCTTCAGAAAGAATTGCCGTCCGGCTGCAAAGCATACGCCGGGATGGATGCCATTTGTGAGTTGGTGAGCCGTCCGGAAGTTGATCTGGTTCTGTGTGCGATTGTCGGAATCACCTCTCTTCCTGCGGTTCTGGCGGCGATCCGTGCAAGAAAAACCATTGCGCTTGCCACAAAAGAAGTTCTTGTTCTTGCCGGAACACTTGTGATGAATGAAGCGGAAAAATATCAGGCAAAAATAATTCCCGTTGACAGTGAACACAGTGCGGTGTTCCAGTGTCTTGAAGGACAACAGAAGAATTTTTCCAAAATACTTCTGACCTGCAGCGGCGGTCCGTTCCGGAATACGCCTGCGGAGCAGTTGAAATCAGTTACCTGGGCAGATGCCATGAAACATCCGACCTGGAATATGGGAGAGAAAGTCACGCTGGATTCAGCAACTCTGATGAATAAGGCTTTAGAGATGGTGGAAGCGCACCATCTGTTCGGTGCGCCGGAAGAAAAAATCGGTGTATTGATCCATCCGCAATCCATTGTTCACTCCATGGTGGAATATGAAGATGGAGCTGTGATCGCTCATTTGAGTATGCCTGACATGAGATTTCCGGTACAGTATGCATTTTCCTGGCCGGAACGGTGTCCGGGCGGATTACCTGCATTGAATCTGGCAAAGGCTGGAACGCTTACGTTTGAAGAGCCTGATACGGTGAGATTTCCTTCGTTGGATTATGCACGGGAAGCGATCCGGAAAGGCGGTGTTGCGGGCGCAGTAATGAATGCGGCAAATGAAGCGGCATATCATCGGTTCAAAGCCGGAGATATCGGTTTTACTGACATCTGGCGGATCGTGGAACGTACTATGAATACCATAGAAAATAAAAAGAAAGAGGTCTCTCTAGAAGAGATCATGGAAGCGGACCGTGCAGCACGTGCATTTGCTTCCGGAATCAAATTGAAAGGATAATGGATTTTATGAGCAGTTTTCTGAATGTACTCTCGATCATCGGGGCAACAGTCTTCATGATCTTTTTCTTCGGTTTTTGTATTTTTATTCATGAACTGGGACATTTTCTTGCGGCGAAATGGCGCGGTTTGAAAGTTACGGCATTTTCCATCGGATTCCGCAAAATCTGGGGAAAAACCTGGAACGGTGTGGAATACCGGATCGGCTGGATTCCCTTCGGCGGATATGTGGAAATCCCGCAGGTGGATGGTGACGGTGCAAAAGTCAAAGATGAAAACGGAAATGATATTGAGATTCCTGCAGCGAAACCGCTGGACCGGATGATCACAGTCGTTGCCGGACCGCTCTTCAATATTCTGTTCGGATTTGTTCTGGGAACAGTGATCTGGATCACCGGGATCCCGCAGGACACACCGAACCTGAAAGAGATTGAAGTTGCAGTAATCAAGCAGGACAGCCCGGAATACAAAGCCGGATTGCGTGAAGGGGATGTTATCACAAAACTGAACGGACGTTCCTTCAACACCAGCTGGAACGGCATATTCAAAGAGATCCTCACAACTGTCGGCCCGGTCAAAATGACAGTCCGTAAGAAAGATGGTTCTGTTCAGGAAATCTCCTATGTTCCTGCAATAAACAATAAAGTTCTGCCGGATGAAGGGGTTGCTTATCCGTTTTTCCTCCCGAAACTGCCGCTGTTTGTCTATCCGGATGAAGGAACACCCGCCTGGAATGCAGGCATCAGAAAAGGGGACAAAATTCTTGCGATCAATAATGAACATCCCACCTCCATTAAAGAGTTTGAGTTGATGATCGACCATTCCAAAGGTCAGCCTGTTACAATTCTGATTGAACGCAACGGAAAAGAGATGACCATAGAAGGAGTCAAACCTGTTCCGCATGAGATCAAGGGTGAAAAAGGAATCTGGCAAGTTGGAATCGTCTACAATCCGACGGCAGAAAAGCTCTCCGCAATTGAGGTTAGGAAAGGCGGAGCAGCAGACAAAGCCGGACTGAAAAAAGATGATATCATCAGCAAAATCAATGGTGAAGTTCCGGTTCCGGCAAATTTCCCTGTTATTATCCAGAATACCGCTGGAAAGCCGTTGAAACTGGAAATTATCCGGAAAGAACCTGCCGGGAAAGTGGAAACTATCGAACTGAAACCGGACTTTATTCAGTATTACACCATTGGCGTTCAGTATGCCTATATTGCGCATCCTACTCCGTGGGATCAGTTTATGAACACGATATCCCTCACATGGAAATCCATGCGTGCAATCGGTTACAGTATCGGAAAAACGGTTGGACTGACAGAACGGCAGACCACAGTCAAGCCCAAACACATGAGCGGACCTCTGGGAATCGGACGCATCCTTTACCGTTCCGTATACGACGGCTCCCTGATTCAGGGGCTGAATATTGTGGTTCTCATCACCTTCAGTCTCGGATTGCTGAACCTGCTTCCCTTCCCTGTGCTTGACGGCGGACATTTTCTGCTTGCGCTGCTTGAAATCATCTTCCGGAAACCGATTCCGGAAAAATATCTTAATCCGATCTCGTATGCCTTTGTTGCAATCATCATCGGATTCATGATTTTTGTAACGTTCTATGATGCAAAACGGGTCATCGGGGATTTTATGCCAAAGAAACCGGCTGTGGAAATCCCGAATAAACCGGGGAAATAACAATGGCAAAAAAAGCCGGAAGTGACGTTTCCATCTCTGACATCGCTGAAAAATGCGGTGTCAGTGCCATGACAGTCAGCCGTGTAATGCGGCAAAGTCCGGTTGTAAGCAAAAAGACCAGGGAACTTGTTCTGGCGGCAGCGGAGGAGCTTGGATATCTCAAAGGTTCCCGGCTGGGAAGACCTGCGGGGACACCCCGGGATGCTCATACGCGGGTCCGTTTGATCTGCGGAACTCCGGAACGCGGTCCCGTTGTTTTCCAGATGCGGCTTTTATCCGCCGTAGAACGCGCGCTGACGGCCAGAAACTGTGAATGTGTTCTCTACTGCGGAACCGGTGATTACCGCACCTTCCTGCGCCTGCAAGCCTCCGCTTTGAAAACGGAAGCTCAGGCAACCTTCATCATCGGGGATTTTCCGGAAAAACAGCTGACTTCCCTGATCGCAGCTTTCCCCGGAGCTGTTCTGATCGACAATCCGGGTACTCCCGATACAAATGCTTCCTTCAACTCGTTTGCGTTCGACAATGCCGCAGCTGCAGAACTGGCATTGTCACATTTGCTGGAACAGGGATATGACAACCCACTGATTCTCACCGGGCCGGAAAGGCATTTCTTCTCCAGAGAAATCGAAACCGGATGCCGCCGCTTTATGAAATCTCATGGAAAAGCAATGCCGGAAATCATACGGACAGATTACACGCCTGCCTCTGCCGAAATTGCTATGAAAAAATATCTTGCCTCCGGAAAAAAATTCGATTCTGTCTTTACCACCGACGAAATCGCAACAGGAGTATACCGGGCCATGCTTTCTTCCGGGCGGAATATTCCGGGAGATGCTGCAATCTGCGGCTGTGATAATCTTCCATCCGGAGCTGTGCTTTATCCTTCTCTTACAACAATCTCACTTGATTATGAAGAACTTGCACGAAGTGCAGTTGAGTTTGTGCTCCGGAAAGAAAAAAACGGAATCCCGAAACGGATTCGCCTGATGCCATCCTTAATTATCCGGGAATCCACCGCCAAACGGAATTAAAACAACTTTCATCCTTTTATCTTGAAATCCGGATTATCCCGTGCTATATTACGCGATGAAAAAAGCTCTGTTCCCAATAAAGGCTGCTTTGTGATCGGGGAAGAAAGGAAAAAATTTTGAGGAAATTTTTTCCCTTCTTCCCCGAACCCCACCATCCTTTTTCAAACCTTTTTGCGGCATTCCGATTTTTGCTGTGCAAAAATCAAAATGCCATCTTTGGGTTAAAACAGCGGAAAAACTTACCTGCCTTTATTGGAAACAGAGCCAAAAAAATTATGAGGGAGCTCAAATGAAGCGTTTGAAAGAATTTTTCGTCTGCCGGAAGGATAATTTTGCCTCTGCGTTCCGATTCGGGATATTGAATTTTATTGTCTTTGCCGCGATTGGAATTTTTTACCGGACACAAGTATATATTTCTGATGTTACATTTGCCGGAGAGATTTATTCATTCTTTCTGTTTTTGGCAATTCCAGGTGTGCTTGCACTTATCCTGGCTTTGCTTACGATGCTTTGTGCATGCATAAATAAACATGCAATGCGGATCATCGGTGTTTTTGCGGGGATTCTTTGTACAGCATTTCTGATGATAGATGCCGTTGTTTTCAGCCAATACAAATTTCATATTGATTCCGCGATGCTGGCTCTTTTCCTTTCTGATGCCGGAACCGAATTGATTCCCTTTTCCTGGGGAATGTTCCTCATGGCGGCAGCAGGTTTTCTCGTTATCACAGCAGTTGTTATTTTTCTGATGTTTCTTGCTGAAAAAACATCAAAGGCGATCTATACAAAGATTGCAAAAATTTCCGCATGTGTTTTCCTTGCCGGATTCCTTGTTTATCACGGATGGCACGCTTATGCGACCTTCAAAGGAGATCCCATTATTCTGGAACGGAATCAGACTTTTCCCGGAAATTTCGGATTGTCAGCTAAACGTCTTCTCACAAGACTCGGTTTCAAACCTGGAGAAAATTTTGACATGAACAAAGACCGCGGTTCTTTCCATTATCCGTTATCGGCTCTTCAGTTCAAAGAAGATGCCCGGAAATACAATGTCGTCTTTGTGATCGTTGATGCCCTGCGTGGAGATATGATCACGCCGGATGTGATGCCGTACCTCAGTAAATTTGCAGGCGAAAATGCGTACTTCAAAAATCATTTCAGTAACGGAAACTGTACACGGACCGGAATGTTTGCGCTTTTCTCCGGAATCTACGGAACCTACTGGGACCAAGCCCTTTCCGCAGGACGCGGCAGTGTGCTGGTCGACAGTCTTCTGCAGCGCGGTTATGAAACAGGCATCTCCTTCTCTGCCGCATTGACCAATCCGGAGTTTGACCGGACCATTTTCGCCAACGTGAACGGAATGACTCTGAAACGGAAAGGATTCAATAAACTGGAACGGGATTATGAAGCAATCAGAGAGTTTAAGGATTTTGTGCTGAAACGGGATAAATCCAAACCCTCATTCGCTGTGCTGATGTACGATTCCCTTCATGGATATATCGTTCCGGAAAACTTCAAGGCACCCTTTGACAATGCTTATGATACAATGAATTACCTGACCTTGCGGAAAGATGATAAAGCACAGAAAGAAAAAGTATTCAATCTGATCCGGAATGCCTCTGCTTTTATCGATACTCAGCTGCAGGATATGATGGAATTCCTCAAAAAGGAATATGACTGGAACAATACAATTTTCGTGATTACCTCTGACCACGGAAATGAGTGCAACGAGTCCGGAAACAATATCTGGGGACATAACAGTAAATTCTCCAGATATCAGCTGCATGTTCCCTTGATTCTTGCCGGAGGCCCTGTTCAGAAAGGCGTATTCAGACACAGAACCTACCATGTGGATGTTGTTCCGACGCTGATGAAAATGCTCGGCTGTAAAACTGAGCTCAAAGATTATTCCGCCGGAAGATGGCTCTGGGAAACCTCTGAAAGAGATATGATGATTCTTTCCAGTTATTCCAACCGCGCTATGATTTACAATGATACAATCTATGAAATGAACCGGAACGGGGTCTCATACAACTATGATTTGGAGGGGAAAAGCGTCAAAGCTCCGCCCTCCGGAAAACTGACAAAAGAATTTCTGAATGAAATTTCCAGATTTTCACGCTGAGCTTCAACTGCGCTCAGCGTGAATTGCCACTCCGTTTCTCACCATATCCAGAGAGCCGGCAAAAGTGATTGCGGGGTCCGGTTCGATCACGTATTCTTTCCAGCCGGGAACTGTCGGTTTCACACCAAACACATAACGGGCAATCAGATACAGCGGATATGCGCCCCACGGATGGGAAATACTCACCATTTCCTGCGGATTATACCAATATTCCGAGGTGGCTGTCAATCCGGCATTGACCATATCCATCCAGCGGGAATCTTTTCCGAAAAGCAACGCAAACGCACTCTTGCCGCGTCCATAACGGAACAGTGTTTCCAAATAGAAATAACCTGTATAAAGACTGCATTCCATTCCGCATTTTTCCACAAAATCGACCACAGCCGGGACATATTTTTCCGGAACGATATCGCTCCACAAAGCCCAGAGGTTTGCATACAGCGAACAGTTTTCTGATTCCGGACGGTCTCTGTAAAGACCTTTCTCCGAATCAAAACAGCGGGCATGGATTGCCTCTGCCATGGTCCGGCTTTCCTGAAGCAGTTCCGCTGCTTCAGCATCTTTCCCGATTGCAGATGCAAGTTCGGAAAGCAGTTTCAGCACTTTGCAGGACAATGCATTGGTGGCTGTCAGATATTCACTGTTCCCCATATCATATCCCTGCTGATATTCCACCGGCCAATCCACAAGCACAATCAGCGGATATTTCCGGATCATTCCATCCTGAATCAAATCCCGGAATCCGGAATAAGCAGCCAGCTGATCAAAACGCTCACGAATGAACTCAACATCACCGCTTTCCATGTAATAATCATAGAAAAGAACAGCCATTTCCAACGCCCAGTCACAAGGCCAGGTCGGATGCGTCAAAAGATAATCCAATGTCCGCTTTGCAGCACGCAAATCACTGTTCACAACAAAAGATGCAGCCATCGTCAAAAGCGTATCTGCTTCGTACGGAATCCGTTCACGGGTGAAACAATCCACAAAATAATCCACTGTCAGATTCCGGATGGAATCGCTGCACATATTCCAGACCGACGGCAAATATGGATGAGCCGTTTCAAATTTTGCAGAGTCGGCAAACGGGGCTGTAATCACGATCCGCTGAAGAGCTTCCGGATTCAAATCCCCGGAATATCCGGCAATTTCCGCATAACGGAAACAACGCACCCCGAAATGTTCCAGAGTCTGACCGCCTGCACGGAAACTCCAAAGTTCCTGATAACAAACCTGACAGCGCATTTCATACCGCACCTGATCATTCCAGAGTTCTTCGCCCAGACGGAGTTCAATATCTCCGCCGCTGGCAGGTCCGGTCAAGCGGATGGAACCAATCCCGGTTTTTCCGAAATCGGCAATATAATTTCCATTCTCCCGTTTCCAGATTCTGACTGGTTTCTGGACTTCCACGGTATAATTGAACTCAGCCGTACGTTCCGGAGAATCACTTTGCACAATGACCGGATCACTCCAGGAGGCATCGTTGAACTCGATCTCTGAATTCCAGCCATCCGGAGAAATTGTTCCATCAATATGTTCAAAAATCTCACCGGGACCGATATTTCCTTTGAAATATCCATTCATTCCGGGACATTTCCACGGAATCGGGGAATAAAGCAATCTCGCATCAAAGAGTTTCCATTGAGGTTCAACGGAGCACTCTCCGCAGAAGATTTCCACGCTGACACCATCCGTATCCCCACGGAATGCAACAGCGGCAAGATGTTCTCCGGCAGCAATATTTTCCAAAGAAAACTCATGAACAATACGGTCGCCGTCATGACTGCTCCGCAGCGGTCCGCAGGAGATAAATTTTCCATCGAACCAGAGACGGAACCGGATAAAACTGTTTCCCATCAGCCAGCCGCCATCATGACCATCGCCGCGGCGGGGCATACAACAGGGTTTCAAGTAAGTTGTAGGATCACAGGTGATCCGGATTTTGATGTCAGAAACACTCTGTAAAGCGAAACGGCCTCTGAGGAAGGCAGTTCCGAGCGCATGGAAACAGTTTTTCATGTTCACTCACTTTCCATTGACTGCAAATTTTACGATACGGACCGCTTTTCCGGTACTGCGGGAATCTTTTGCTTTTCCCACTTCAAGCACAAGTTTATGCGTTCCGGAATCCAGTTCATCTGCAAGAATTGCTGTGTATGGATAATGTAATCCTTTGCTGAACCGGTGAAAAAGTTTCAAACTCTTGAACGGGGAACCATCTATACTGTACCGGACGGAACCGGCATCCGGTCCGGCTGTCAGATACAAACCGATACATGTTCCCTGAAATGTCAGGCTCAAACTTGCACCCATCCGGGAGGAATAAAGATACGGAATACCCACATACTGTTTGCGGGTTATCCCTTCCAGAGAATCCCAGTCCGGCTCTCCGAAGGTCCAATTCTCATCAAATTCCGCAGAATCCGGAGAAATGAACATGCCGTTTACAAAGCTGTTCGGATCAAGCAGTTTTTCCGGTATCTCAGCAACAGAATTTTCCGGAGAATTTTCCAGAAGTTCCTTGATCAAATCCCGGTAAATCTGATTTCCGAACGGAGCGGGATGCACCCCTCCGAAATCATTTGCCCAGTCAAATTCCCCCGCAGCAAGACGGGAAGAAACTTCCTGAGCAAAGTTGATGCTGGGCAGATGATAATATTTTGCAACCTTTTCCATGGCACGGATTTCCCGGGGAACTTTTCCCTGCCGGAACGTTTCGTTATGGGATTCATTGGCTGTATAAAGGAAAACTATATCCATTTCCGGATTGTTTGCATACGCCTGACGGACCATTCCTTCCATGGCTCGGATTGTCAGCGATGGTTTCAGATGTCCATCCTGATTGTCATTTACTGCAAATTCTATAAAAAGCAAATCAATCATTCCATGGCTGAATACATCCGTCCCGATCCGGAATGAACCGGTATCGGAACATGTGGAACTGATCCCTGCATTGATAAATTCCAATCTGGAAGTCGGAAACATTTCCCGGATCATTTCAGATGTCAGAAAGGAATATCCCTGCGGCATTTCTGTAATAGAACCGCCGATAAAGGCGACTTTTCCATATTTCTGCTGCTGGAACTTACTCAAAGAAGTCCCGGCACCACGACGGAGCTGAATCACTTTCCGCATAGATTCACTTCCAATCCGGCAATTCATCAAGACGGACAATTCTTCCGGTATCCTCGGAAAGTCCTGCCGCAAAACAGAATCGCATTGTCTGATAAGCATCTTCTGCAGGAACTCCCGGCGGAAGACCATTGGCAACCAGTTCTATGATTTTTTTATTCTGTCCGCTCGTATTATGGATCCAGCTGTTATCCAATGCCTGCGGATAACGGATCTCTTCGTCACGGGCACTGTCAAGACGTTCTCCTGTATCGGTAAATGTCCAGCGGCGGATTCTGCGGGCAAACACGTCAGTTTCAATCATTCCTTTGTCACCCATAATCAGATACTGCAGAACATGTCCGTCATCTCTCTGTTTCGCCAGAAGATCTTCGTACTGTTCTCCATGATAGGATTCGGCTGCAAACGCGGTGAAGAGAAGAACACCGATTCCGCCGTTCTTGAACGTAGTCGTAATATTGTGATTGTCTCTGTACTCCACATACGGCAGAACTCTGGGAGATGCAACTGCATAAACAGATTCCGGTTCGGAACCCATAAACCAACGCTGAAGATCAAGATAATGGGAAAGTTTTTCTCCAATCAGAAAACTTCCCTTCCCCTTGCTGCGCCAGGAACCTTTCGGATGATGTACCGTACAAAGATAACGGGTTTGAATATTCACGACCTTCCCGATCAAGCCCTGATCGATCCATTCTTTTGCTTTCATATAAAGTCTGGAATAATGCAGTTCAAAACCAATCTGAAGGAATCCGTTCAATTCCTGTTTCAATTTGATCAGACGGGTCGCTTCCTCCAGTGTATCGCCCATGGGCTTTTCACACATAACTTTCTTTCCCGCACGCAGTGCAGCTTCGGCAAGCGGAATATGGGACTCATTACTTGAGGCAATGGAAACAAATTTGATTTCCGGATTCGCCAGAATCTCAGGCAGATCAGCAGCAATAATTCCCAATTCAGAAGCCCGCTGGGCACGCCGCTCCGGATCCGGTTCATAACCATAAATCCTGTTCACATGGGGTGAAGATTTCGCTGCGCCAACATGAGTTTTTCCCATTCCGCCCAGACCGAGAACTGCCACATCAAATTTTTCCATACTCATAATCATTTCCTTTTCAATAATTTTCCGGTTTCCCGGGACAGCAGATAAAATAGCACGTTTTTGTTGTTTTTCAATCACTGAATCTTCTTTTTTGACGTCCCGCAGCAGTCTTTTACAAAAAAACTTTTTTCCGGAACTGAAGAATTCTCTGAAAATAATGAAAGTCCGGAAATAAAAAGGTTCTGTTCCCAATACGGGTTGGCAAGCCTTTCCGCTGTTTTTACCCAAAGATGGCATTTTGATTTTTGTACAGCAAAAATCGGAATGCCGCAAAAAGGTTTGAAAAAGGATGATGGGGTTCGGGGAAGAAGGGAAAAAATTTCCTCAAAATTTTTTCCCTTCTTCCCCGATCACAAAACAACCTTTTCTGGGAACAGAGCTAAAATAAAAAAAAACGGGACAGCAGTTTGAAGACCGCACTGTCCCGAATTCAATGTTGTGAAAGAATCTGATTCACCGCAAAGAGGCAATCAAATCCATCAGACCTGTCAGGACTTCATGCGTCAGAAGCGGATTCAGCAGAGTGAATTTCAGATAAACGCTACCATGACAAACTGTCTGCCCGATCACAACGCCATGCTCATGAAGCAATGCACGGCGGATCCGTTTGTTCATATCATCTGCACTTTCTGCACTTCCGGATTGAGGCAGAACACGGAAAACCACTGAACTGATTTCCGGCTTGATGACAACATCAAATTCCGGATTCTTTGACAGTTCCCCGTAAAGAAATGCCGCATTGTCAATGCTCCGGGTGATAAGAGCGGACCAGCCTTCTTTTCCGCGCATCCGGAAGGACATCCAAACTTTCAACGCATCGAAACGGCGGGTCGTCTGCATGGACTTGTTCACCAGATTGATGTAGCCGTCTTCCTCATCCTCTTCCCTGTTCAGGTAATCGGCATGAATGGTGAGCGCATCGAAATATTTGCCGTCTTTCACCAGAGAAGCACTGCAGCTGATAGGCAGCATGAACATCTTATGAAAGTCCACTGTAATGGAATCACAATCTGCCAGACCAGCCACGCGGGAGGCATATTTTTCAGAAAGGATCACACCGCTGCCGTAAGCGGCATCAGCATGAAGCCACATCCCGTATTCATCGCAGATTGCCCGGAGTTCTTTCAGCGGGTCAATGCTGCCGAAATCGGTTGTTCCGACGGTTGCGCCGATACAGAACGGAAGATTTCCGGCTTCCACATCCTTGCGGATCAGCTCTTTCAGTGCCGCGAGATCCATTTTCATGGCGTTATCGACAGGCACTTTCACGACAGCTTCATAACCCAATCCCATGAGATGAGCACTCTTTTCCATGGAGAAATGGGAAACTTCGGAGGTGTACATCCGGAATTTTCTGAAATCAGCGGGCAACCCGCACTTTTTCACATCCCATCCGAGTTTTTCGTTGCAGAAACGGTCACGTGCAAGAAGCAGGCCGGAAAGGTTTGACTGAGAACCGCCGGAAGTGAAAACGCCGTCTGCTTTTTCATCATAACCGTAAAGCGCACAAAGCTTGTTGATCACATCCACTTCGATTTCCGTTGCCACGGGAGCCTGATCCCAGGAATCCATGGACTGGTTGAAGGTGGAAAGAATCAATTCCGCTGCAACAGATTCCAGCAGAACGGAACTGTGGAGATGCGCCATATAATTGGTGGAGGAAGGACGCAGGAAGTTGGGCAGGATCTTTTCAGAAACTTCTTTCAAAAGCTCATCGAACCCCATGGATTTTTCCGGAAGAAGTTCTTCCGTACGCACCAGTGCACGGAGATTTTCCGGGGTCATTCCCGCATAAGCCTTTCCATGGTCCATGGATGCCGCGACCGCACGGACCGTGGCATCCATCATCCGGATATATTCTGCCTTGTCGGCAGCGGAAGAAGTGAGAAAAAGATTACTTTGTGACATCGCGGTCGACCTCACACACGACTTTTTCAAAGATGTCGAGCATGGTGTTGATCTCATCAAAGGTCACATTCAAAGCACAGAGACAGCGCATGACTGCACCGTGTCTTCCGCCTCTTTCCATCACGAGTTTGTTATTGAAACATTCGTGCTGAACACGTGCTGCGATCTCACCGCTTCCGGGGAGTGCACCCAGTGAATCCTTTGCACCCTTGGGATCAACGAATTCACATCCGAGCATCAAACCTTTTCCGCGGATATCTCCGATAATGGAGACTTTATTTTTGAGTTCCAGCATCCGTTTCTGCATCATTTCACCTTTGGCGGTGACTTCTGCCAAAAATTCGGGCTGGGAAACGCGTTTCATGACAACTGTTCCGGCACGCATGGCAAGCTGGTTTCCGCGGAATGTTCCGGCATGGGAACCGGGCTGCCACTTGTCAAGTTCCTTGTTGTAGATAACAACTGACATGGGCTGGGTTCCGCCGATTGCCTTGGAGACCAGAATCACATCGGGAACGATATCTGCATATTCAAATGCAAAGAATTTACCGGATCTTCCAACACCGCACTGGATTTCGTCCACGATCATGGGAATCCCCAGTTCTTTGGTCACGCGGCGGACTGTCTGGAGGAATTCAACAGGAGCGGGGATCACACCGCCTTCGCCCTGAATGGGTTCCAGAATAACAGCTGCGGGCTTGGTAATACCACTTTCCGGATCCTTCAGCATACGTTCAAAATATTCACAGCATGCCTTGGTTCCGGCTTCTCCGCCCAGTCCGAACGGACAGCGGTAGCTGTAAGGATACGGCATGAAATGAACGTCCGGCATCAGTGCGGGAACTTTGGATTTTGCTCCGAGGTTTCCGGTCAGAGACATGGGACCATGTCCCATTCCGTGATAAGCGCCGTGGAACGCGATCACAGAACTGCGTCCGGTTGCGGTTTTGCAAAGTTTGATTGCCGCATCAGTAGCATCTGTTCCGGAAGGACTGCAGAACTGAACTTTAACATTGTTTCTCATTTCTTCGGGAAGAAGAGCAAAGAGAGATTCCACGAAATCATGTTTGACGGGAGTCATCAGGTCGAGTGTGTGAAGCGGACGGTCGCTGGTGAGCATTTCAACCATGACCTGATTGACTTCAGGATCGTTATGCCCGAGTGCAAGCGTTCCGGCACCGCAAAGGAAATCCAGATAACGGTTACCTTCCACATCTGTCAGCCAAACGCCTTTTGCCTTTACAAGGGAGAAAGGAAACTTTCTCGGATAGCTTCTGGCATTTGATTCAGTTTCTTCCTGACGAAGCATGTAGTCCGCATTGGTCAACATGCCCTGCGCATTTTCTTTAAGTTCCATCATAACAACAGAACCCTTCTATTCCGGAATCACGCCGGATTCCGTTTGCTTGTTAACAACACCCCTTCCCTTTCGGGACGGGAAAAAAACAGGGACATCCACTCTCTTTTTCTCAAGAGTAATATCCCGGCCGCAGAGATTTTTCTGTTTTCGGAATAGATTTTACAGAAAACTCCCTACTATACAATATCATTCTTTTGCTTATTTTTCAACTTTAATATGCCGCTCAATGAAATTTTTTTTGATTTTTTTTAGTGGAATCACGAAAAAATCAAAGTTTCTTCAGGACACATTCCCCGGCAGGGAGCTTTTTCCGGTCCCAAACAGCTGCTTCTGTTCCGAAGTTGGCGGCAAACTGCCAGCGGCTGCCGTCTGGAGCCGTAAATTCCACTGCCCGGAACATACCTTCCGCCGGAAGCTGTTTCAAAGAATATTTACTTCCTTCCGCTGCAGAACTTCCTGCAACAACTGCATAACCGGTATCAGCCAGAATATCTCCGGGCATCCGGCGGACTCGCGGTGTGTTCTCCACTGTTCCGCAAATCTCATTCAAATGAAGAGAGGTCATCTGACGGCAATATTTCAGGTTTCCGCGGTCTTCCGGTGAGACATAAATCTTGAACGAATCGGCACCGTAACCGAGAACCAGTGTGATCTTGTCATCCACATTCACCCAGCTTGATTTTGTATCAATTACTCCTTCCCCGGATCTTCTTCTGACTGTACGGGTGAAATTTTCACCTTTGTATGTGCGGATTTCCCCGTTGAATATATCGTTCGGGATCTGCCATCCGATGGTACGGAGTGTGACAAGAGAATGTTCTTTCAGCACATGCACATATTCCAGAACGATCATACTTTTCCCGTCGGGCAGAGCCGCACAGGCTGATTTGCTCTGCAATGTATGATATCTGCCTTCTCCTTCGCCCCAGGGTCCGGCTTCGATAAAATCGATTTTTCCGGAACTGATAAAACCGCCGGAAAATGATTTCCGGAACATTTCCGGGAAATCCTGAGCAACAAAATGTCCTTCATACTGTGCATGACCATTGCCGTGCCACTCTGCCAGATCGCTGCTGTCAAGCGGCAATGCAAGAACCATAGGACCTTCCCCGGCACGCCGTACAACAGAGCGGACGATTGATTCGCTCTTGACCATATCGGCACCGTGAAAATCATCACTCCAGACAGCCGGCACTGTCTTTGCGGGTTTTGCGGCAGGCTGAAGCATTTTCCAATGACTGCGGACATACGCTGCAAATGCCAGAATTGCAAAAGGATCTGATTCCAGTCTGGTATAATAATAACGGCTCTGATAACTCATATCATCAAGACGTTTCCCGAAGAAGGAGCCGTTTCCGTTTATATTCTGTTCAAACCGGAGCAGTTCTGCCATTCCCTGTTCCAATCCGGCATCCGGCTTTTCCCCGTAACAATCCTGCATCATCAGAAGAATCGGCATAAGATACATCTGACAATAACAGTATCTTGCGCGGGTATCTCCGCCGATCCGCAAGAGACGTCCGTCCGGGAAAATGAAATGTTTGACCACTTCCCAGAGATCTTTCACATGATGTTTCGCCTCTTCCGGCATTTCCCAGCCACGGGATTTACAGTAGAAATGGAGATAAGCCGCATGGGAAAGAGTGATGATACTGTAACCGATATTCATGTACCCGTGATGGTCAAGAGAAAAATTTTCGGTGAAATTAGGTCCGACATACCATTCTTTCAGTGTTTTTTCACGGAATTTCTTATTGGATTTCTCATCTGATGGGATGGAAATGGAGTTCAGAAAGAGAGCACATGCTTTATCCAGATAAACCTCTCTGTTGGGGCAATCCGGATAATCCATTGCAGTTTTGAACAGAAAACTTGCGTTCCAGAAATTGGATTCCGGTTTGTTTCCGCTGCCGAAAATTCCGTCAATGGATGCCACTACCGGATAATTTTCCACGAGCCAGTCGGCTTCAAAACAGCGGAGATTCCGGAACGCCGTCTGATCTTTTTTGGTCAGATAAGGTTCCAATGCCAATTGTCCGGCAGCCATCCGTTCGAGTCCGAGAATGGAAATCCAGCTTCCGCCCCATTCTTCGCCGCAACTGTTTTTCAGCGGTCCGGTTTTATGGGAATAAAGATCGTACCGGAACAATTTCAAAGCAAGTTCCCGGGCTTCTTTTTCAATGACAGGGTCTTGTGTCTGTTCAGCAAGGATTGCCATTCCTCCGGCAACATTGAAATTACTCTGAACTGCCCAGTGAGCAGCTTCTCCGGTTCCGTAATAAGCATGTTTTTTATCCACATCGCGGATTTCCTGTTTGGCAAACGGCAGGAAATTTTCCAGCATTTCCACATAATATGCACTGTTCAGCATGATGGATGTCTCCTTCTTTTTCATAAATATCTTTATCAGCCCATTTCTTATTTGCTGATAATGTAATATCCCTTTATTTTTTTTCAAGTCGACTTGAAAATATTATGATACAGCAGTATACTTTTCGCAAAGATTCAATAATTTAAATGAAGATTTGACGATGATGCAGAAAGACTTTTTCTATTATTATCTGCGCTCCATGCGCCTTTACTACTGTTTTGTGACCGGCATGACGACTCTTGCCGGAACAGTAATGGCACACGCATTTTGCGGACATCCGTGGGGATGGCAGGACGCTGTTGTGCTGACCGTCGGTTTTTTTGCCTGGGGCGTGAATCAAATCTTCAGTGACTGGTGCGACAGACAGGAAGATTCCATCAATGCACCGCACCGTCCGATGGTTTCCGGAAAACTTTCCCCGAAACCGGCATTGATTCTTTCCACATCGCTTATGCTCATTTTTGCTGCGGCATCGTATTTTGCAAGTCCGTGGACTCTGCTCTTTCTGGCAATCGGGGGAGGTTTGAATCTGTGCTACTCCAAACTGAAAAAAATTCCTGTTCTGAATTGTCTGACCTATGCAATGGCAATCACCTGCTGTGCATTATATGGATACTCCGGGACATGCGGAGTTCTGCCGGGGACATCATGTATTCTGCCGTTTCTTCTGATTCTTCCTGCCCATTTCCTCATGTGTTCTTTCAGTTATAATAAGGATAAAGAGGGCGACCGCAGGAGCGGAATACGTACACTTCAAACGTTGTATCCGGACCGGATCACTCTGCCGGGACATTGGATTGCCGGGATGATTTATACGTTTGCAATTTTTCATTTTACAAAATCCGGGGAAGACCGTTTGACAGTGATAATTTTCACCATTGCAGCAGTTCTGCTGTTGTCAAAGCTGATTTTTTTGCTTGAAAAAGAGAAATATCATCCGGCGGTCTGCTGGAACTGTATGCTGTGTGTGTGCTGGCTGTGCAATCTGATTATTCCGTTTTTTCCGGGAACAATAATTCTTGCACCGCTTTCTCTTTTGATAATATGGCTGATCTTCAGGTGGTACCCCGATGAAAAAGAGTAAATTCATAACCGGATTTTCCAAACTTCTGTTTTATGCACGGATGTCGCTTGTCTGTGCATGGCGGTTCCGTTCAATTCCTGTTTTGTGGAAAGCAGGGAAGTTTACAGGAGTGTTTTTCAAACACAAACTTCTGAAACTTGGAACGGGAGAATACAAACTTGATTTTTACATGCCGCGCTATCCGTCGGAAGCCTTTTTCACTGCAATGGCAGATAAACTGACAGAGAAACCGCCGCGCCCGGTCAGCGTAGTCTGGTCCATTTCCAAAGCATGTGCCTATCATTGTCCGCATTGTTATCAGGGACATGATCCGGCAAAAGAAATGCCTTTGGAAAAGATGAGACAGTCTGTCCGTGAACTGTGCCGGAGCGGTGTTTCCGCATGGGCAGTGGAAGGCGGCGAACCGCTGCTCCGATTTGAACGGCTGGAGGCTCTTCTGGAGGAGACAAAAGGGCTGGAAGTCTGGGTAAACTCCACCGGGCACAGTGCAACGCCGAAAAAGATTGCCCGGATGAAAGAACTGGAAGTGACCGGAATCATGAGTTCGATACATTCCGTTGATCCGGCAATCCATGATGCGTTTACCGGAGTTCCGGGTTCATTTGAAACAGCTTTGAATTTTCTGAAAGAGTGCCGGAATGCGGGATTTCTCACCGGATTCAATACGGTTTTGAATGACGATCAGATTATTGCCGGGGAAATTGATAAAATCATGGCTCTGGCTGCGGAAAATCAGTGCGATTACATTCAGCTGATCCACCCGAAAGCCTGCGGAAAATGGGGCGGCTGCAATTTTGATACAGCACGCCATGAAGAGGCGGTGCGGATCGCTTGCGAAGCCCAGAAAAGATATAATTCTTCTGCCGAAAAACATGCACCGATCCTGACAGCTCAAGTTTTTGAAGAATCGGAAGAGATGCTGGGCTGTACAGCCGGAGCCATTGACCGCTTTTATGTGGGCTGCTCCGGAGAAGTCCAGCCGTGTGAATTCGTGAATATCTCCTTCGGAAATCTGAATGAAGAACCGTACGAACGCATTTATGAACGGATGCGGAAGGCTTTTCCGGTTCCAAGCTGCGACTGGCTCTGCTGCGCCCATGCGGAAGAAATCGCAGCAGCGGTTGCAGAAAACGGCGGAAAAACTCCTATTCCGTGGGAACAGACCCGCGAACTGATCCGAAACTGGAAATGCGGGGAACCGACACCCGTTTATGAACGGATGGGGATTTACCGATGAAACTTCTGCTTCTGATGAATCCATCTTCCCGCGGCGGACTCGGAAAACAACTCTGGAACAGATTATTTTCTGCCATCGAAAAAAATGGATTGATATATCAGAAACACATTCTTTCCAATATAGAAGAAGCGTATGAACTGGCAAAATCAGCGACCGGATTTGATGCTGTTGCGGCGGTTGGCGGGGATGGAACAGTCAATGCAGTTGCAGCAGGTGTATTGGAAAATCCTGATCCAGATTTGAAATTCGGGGTACTTTACACCGGAACGAGTCCGGATTTCTGCCGTTTTCACGGAATTCCCACGGAACCGGAAGAAGCAGTGAATATTCTTTGCGGAAATTTCAGCCGGAAAATCCCGGTCCTTGTTGCGAACGGGAAACCGTTTTTCTGTTCCTGCAATCCGGGGATGGGTGCGGAAGTTGCGGCCGGAGCAAACCGGATGCGTCCGTTTTTCGGAGATGGTATCGGAACGTTTCTTGCATTGTTGAAAGCCCTGCTCCGCAACAGAAAATGGAATTTCAAGCTCAACAGAGAACGTGACCTTGCCAATTGTAATCATCTGCTTTTCACACGGATGCCATATATTGCAGGCGGAATCAACATTGATTTGCCGGACTTGAAAGATGATGAATTTGTGGTATGGTATCTTCAGGATATTTCCCGCCGGAAATGGTTATCCATTCTGCCCGGACTTTACCGGGGAGATGTGCAAGGACATCTGGAAATTCTGAAAGAATCAGTCCGGCTGGAATGTCCGGAAGAGTGTCCGGTTGAATTCGATGGTGATCCGCATGGTTCATTGCCGTTGGAAATTTCTTTTTCACCCCGGAAATTGAATCTGATCTGCAGAAAAGAAGGAACTGAAAAATGAAAGAACATGAAATGATCAGGAACATTGCCGGAATTCATGGTTCAACCCCTTTTTCTGCCGATGCGGAACAGTTCGGAAACATGCTTTATTCAATGGACAGTTTTTCCAAAACAGAAGATTTTTTTGAATTCACTCCTCCGGAAATCATCGGGCGTAACATGGCGGCGGCAGCTTGCTCCGATCTGCTCGCCAGCGGAATAAAACCGGATTTTCTGATTCAGGCATGGAACATGGATTCTGCTGAGACAGAAGAATATTATCTGGAAATCAGCCGGGGAATCGAATCAGTTCTTCAGTATTACGGCGCAATCTGTATCGGCGGAGATATGGGGTGTTCAAGTCCGTGGAACTGGACAGCCACAGTCGGCGGAAATTTGAAATCTGCCCCTGTCCGGCGGAAAGCATCGCAGAAAATTCCCTTTGATCTTTATCTTTCCGGCAGTCTGGGCGATGCCAATCTTGCAGCCTTTTTCCGGAAAGAAATGCCCTTGATCGAACTCCGGAACCCTGTTCCGCAGAATTCGCTCTTTGCTACTGATACCAGCGGCGGATTCTTTGATGCGTTGGAAAACTTCCGCCGTGTAAACCCGGAACTTTCCGTTGAACTTGAAAATATTCCCTGTGCCATACAGGAACCGCTCCCATTCCCCGAAGAGTTCCTCCTGATCGGCGGAGTAGGAGAATATGAATTGCTTTATGCCGTTCCGGCCGGATTCCCGGCTGAGGGAATCAAAATCGGAACAGGTGATTTTTCCGGAAAGGGAATCCATTTCAAACACGGCGGAACAATGCACTCACCACCTCCGGATTACAGAAATATTCCGCCGGAGCAATGGTTCGCGAAAACGGAAGAATATTACCGGGAGGTGTTCCGATGAAATCTCTTTTTGAACGGTGTTATCAATCCGGGAAAAAACTCACTGACAAGACAGAACTTCTTGCTCAGGAATTGAACGATTCCCCGCCCGCTTATTTTGACGGATTGAATATGACTTTGCTGGAAGGAGTAAAGCCTGTTACAAAAGTCAGATTGCCTTCCGGTGAGATCAAAGAAATGCTCATGCTCGGCAGTAACTCGTTTCTGAATCTGAACTGGCATCCGCGTGTGATCGAAGCCGAACGGAACGCATTGGATAAATACGGTTCCGGAGCAGGATCGCCTCCCCTTTATTCCGGAACAACAGATTTACATGAGGAACTGGAAACGGAACTGGCAAAATTCTGCGGAACAGAAGCCGCGTTGCTCTTCCCTGCCGGATATTCCGGAAATATCGGTGTGCTTTCCGGCTTGTGCCGTCCGGGAGATGCAATTTTCTGTGACAGCTCCAATCATGCGTCTCTTTATGACGGTGCGCGTCTTTCCGGAGCACGCGTTATTCCTTACCTCCATTTGAATCCAAAGCACCTGGAACGCTGTTTGAAGCAGTCTGAAGAACCGGGAAAGCTCATTGCAACCGATGGAGTTTTTTCCATGGAAGGTTCACTGGCTCCCGTGGATGAACTGGTCCGTCTGAAAGAAAAATATGATTCTCTCCTGATGGTGGATGATGCACACGGATTCTGGGCTGTGGGACCGGATGGAATGGGAACTGCCAGTGTGTTCGGAGTCCGGGACAAGGTCGATCTGCATTACGGAACATTCAGCAAAGCATTGGGAAGTGTCGGCGGATTCTGTGCAGGGAAACGGCATGTGATCGACTATTTGCGGTATTACGCACGCAGTACATTCTTTTCCAGCGCACTTCCTGCGGCAACGGCTGCAGCAATTCTGGAATCCATCCGTATTGTCAAAGAAGAACCGGAACATCTGAAAAATCTCAAACGGAACCGTAATTTCTTCCAAAGTGAATTGGAAAAGCGGGGAATCAATACCTTGAACAGCCGTTCTGCGATTATTCCTGTACTGGTCGGCGATGAAGAAAAACTCGGAAAGCTCCAGATGGCGCTGTTTGATGCGGGCATTTTCTCCAATATCGGCACAACTCCGGCAGTCAATGCCTCCAAATGCCGTTTGCGTCTGAATGTCATGGCGACTCATTCTCTTGAACAATTGAACTTTGCCGTGGAAACCATTGAAAAACTGGCGAAAAAATTTCAGGTGATCCCAGCATGACAAAAATATTGATCACAGGTGCGGGCGGTTATATCGGTTCCAATGCAGTGGAATATTTCATGAAACGGGGATTCGATGTGACCGGGATGATCCGGAATAAAGTTGCCCCCAGATTTCAGGACTCCGGAGCCAAAGCGATCCGGGCGGATCTCTATGATCTGAAATCTCTGGATCATCTTTTTCAATCCGGAAGTTATGATTATGTCATTCACATAGCAGCACTGGCAAGCGATACCGGACTGCGGGAGAAATTCCGGCTTGCCAACTTTGAAGCAGTAAAACATCTTGCAAATCTTTCCATGAAAAACAACGTGAAACGGTTTGTTTATCTTTCCACCGCAGATGTTTACGGACTTCATGATTTTCACGGAGAAACGGAAGATCAGCTCTCATTCGATCATGATGTAACAAATCCTTATCCGGAATTCAAAATCAAATCGGAAGAGTGGCTGGCAGAAAATCTTCCTGCAGAAAGATTTTCCTGTGTCCGCCCCTGTGTTGTATTCGGCAACGGCGACACCACCATAACGCCCCGTGCAATTGCTTTCCTGAAAAGTTCGCCGTTCGTAATCCATTTCGGCAAATGGAAAGGAAAAAACCGCTGGCCGCTGGCACATGTGGAAAATGTCTGCCGGACACTTCACGGAGCCATGCTTCTTCCGGAGGCTGGCGGAAAAGGTGCAACTGTTCTGGATTCAAAATATACCGATCTGTCCCGATATTACCGGGAACTTGCGGCAGAATATCTTCCGGAGAAAACAATCCGGGAACTTACTCTTCCCCGATGGGTGATTCTCCCCGCAGCATGGTTCGCAAGCACATTCTCCGGAGAAAAACCGCTGTTTGATCCTACAATCTACGCATTGGATACCATCATACACAATCTGGATTTTTCCAATCAACGGATGCTTGAATGGATTCATAAGGTCGGCGAACAGGAATTTGTGGAAAATGATGTTTCCAATAGAGGGTGATTTGTGATCAGGGAAGAGGGGAAAAACGGTAGAAGAATTTTCCGCTGATAAAAGATACCGTCCCCATTTTTCTCTTTCAAACTATGGCATATTCATTTTTTTTGTCATAAAAAAATGAATATGCCGCAAAAGATTTTGAAAAAGGGTGATGGGGTTCGGGGAAGCGGGAAAAAGACTTTTCTCAAAAGTTTTTTCCCGCTTCCCCGATTTCAAACAGCTATCTTTCCAATCACTCACCGGAAATTACTTGGTATATTCCAGTTTGTAATAGCGGGTTGCATCCGGCGGACGGATGTTGGTCAACGTGCCTTTGTAATGCCGCAGTTCTGTGCGGATATAAGGATGTTTCAGCAATTCCTTTTCGTTCAGATCGATTCCGAGTCCGGGACGGTCCGGAATGATCATGCAGCCATCACGCAAGGTGAGGTCTTCATCGCAAATCTCTGCGCGCCAGGGAACATCTGTCATCATCATTTCCAGCATGACGAAGTTGGGGATACATGCCGCAAGCTGAAGTGATGCCGCATTTGCCACAGGACCGGAGGGATTGTGCGGACAGAATCCGATGTGACGGGCCTCCGCTTCTGCTCCCAGCATACGCATTTCCATGATACCGCCCGCATGGGAGATATCCGGCTGTATGTAATCTGTACAGTTCAGGTCAAAGAACTGACGGTATTCATAACGGTTGTAGAGACGTTCCCCGGCGGCGAGGGAAACGCGGACACGTTCTTTGACTTCCCGCATACCTTCTTTGTCATCCGGCGGAATGGGTTCTTCAAACCAGAAGATATCAAATTCTTCCAGCCGTCTTCCGATTTTGACCGCTGTGGGGATATCAAATCTTCCGTGACCTTCGATGAGGAGCTGAACATCTTCGCCCACTGCTTCGGAAACTTTGCGGATGCACTCCATTGCCTGATTCAGTTCCGCCTTGCCAATCTGAAGCCACGCTTTGCCGAAGGGATCCCACTTGCAGCCCGGATAACGGTGTTTTTTTACTTCCAGAGCCTTCTCTGCGAATTCATCGGGAGTTTTCGCCGGAGCAAACCAGCCGTTGACATAAACGGGGATCGCATCACGGACTTTTCCGCCCAGCAGCTGCCAGACAGGGACATTCAAATCTTTTCCTTTGATATCCCACAACGCCATTTCCACCCCTGCGAGGGCACTCATCAGAACCGGACCGCCGCGCCAGTAGGCATCGCGGTAGCAATCATGACGGAACGCTTCAATATTGTGGGGATCTTTGCCGATCAGATAGCTTTCCAAATCATGGATTGCAGCCTGAATGGTCATTTCTTTATATTCCAGAGTGGATTCACCCCAGCCGTAAATACCGGAATCGGTTTCCACTTTCACAAACACAAAGTTTGTGCGGAACGCATTACTGATAAATGTTTTAACTGCAGTGATCTTCATTTTTTCAATCCTTTATTTCATCATAAACGCGAACATAATCCACAATGAATGCATCGGGAAGAACCGCTTTTTTCAAACTTTCTGCGGGTTTGTTGCTGCTGTCCAAAATTTCTCCGGTCAGAACATCCAGCCAGCGGTAGCCCATACACTCAGTTGAGACCAGAATGAACTGTTCGGTTTGGGAAACAGCTTCGGAACAACGCCAGGTCTCTTTCCCATCAATGTAATAAATATATTCATCGGGAGTCCACTCCAGACCGAAGGTATGATATCCGTCAGCAGTTTCTTCCAGTTTGATATCTCCGGACCCTGCATGTTTGTGGTCCGCACCGTAACCGCCCCAGTGATTATTGTGGGAAACGGTATTATCCCGACGGAAACTTTCCATGATATCCACTTCCACGCCGGCTTCCTTCGGGTCGGCGCAGAATCCGATTCTGGGAGACTGCAGCCAGAATGCGGACCACCAGCCTTCCTGCGTCTGAAGTTTGCACCGGATCTCATAATAACCGTATTTATGCATGAATTTCGGTTCGGAGAACTTGGCGATCGGCCAGCCGAATCCGTCTTTTTCAAATTTTTCGCCCGGACGGTCCATGTAGTTTTCCCCGGTCTGAAGCTGAGTACTGTAATAGTGACCGTCTTTTTCCATCAGAGAAAGAACAAGGTTTCCCTTTCCATCCAGAGCAGCTGTTTCATCGGAAAGACACATCTGGCGTTTCTGCAGGATATGATAGCGGAAACTCCACTTGGTCATATCAAGTTCGGTACCGTCAAACTCATCATTCCAGACGAGTTTCCATTTTTTGCCTGCGGGCAGTAAACTTTTTACGTGTTCCATAGCAAATCTCCTCAGGGTGCGTAATACATTCCGCCGTTAATATTGACGGTTTCCCCGGTCACATATCCGTTTTTAACCACAAACATGACAGCATCGGCGATCTCTTCACTGGTTGCGGGACGTCCCAGCGGAATCGCATCGCTTTCTTCCTTATATTTTTCTGGTGTCAGACGCTTATTGATATTTTCTGTAATGACCATTCCGGGGCAGACAGTGTTTGCTGTAATTCCGAAAGGTGCACCATTATGAGCCATTGCACGGGTCACGCCATGCATACCGAGTTTGGAAACCCCGTAAGCGATCATGTGCATTTCAGCCGGACGGAAGGAGCGGACGGATGCAACATTCACGATTCTGCCCCAGCCGTATTCTTTTGCCCGTTCAAAGAATGCCATGGAACAGAGGAAACAGCCTTTCAGGTTCACATCCATAACCATGGACCACCATTCGCCTTCGGTCATTTCTCCGGTTCTGCGCCAGGGGTCAAGACGGGCATTGTTGACGAGAATATCCACTCTGCCGAGGTCATCGAACATTTTTGCAACTGCCTGTTCATTGGAGACATCGCAGCGGTAGATATCAGCTTCTCCGCCGGCTTCAATAATTTCATTTGCAACATTCTGTGCATTTGTGATGTTGTTGGCGCAGTTGACGATCACCTTTGCGCCTTCTGCCGCCAGTGCTTTTGCAATCACTCTGCCGATTCCCTGGGAACCGCCGGTTACAAGTGCCGTTTTTCCTTTTAATGAGGACATGATTCTCTCCTTTATCCGATAGTATATTTAGGTGTTAATTTTCTTGAGATCTCTTCCGCCGCCGCTTTCACGGTTTTACATACTCTTTTATGATAAGCAGCTGTATATTGTTCTTTTGTGATACTTGCCCCGAGTGCTGCAAAAAACACATCGTCACGCAGAACAGGATAAGCATAGATCCATTGAAATTCTTTTTCGCAAACAAGAAAACCTGCTTCTTTCACTTTATCCAGATTTCCGTTCAAAGTCTTTTCATTTCCGAAGCCGGAAAGAAACGCGCCTCCTGCTTTCTTTTCCCTGCGGAAACAGGAAAGCCGCTCTTCTTCAGAACAGTTTGCGATCAGTAAAAGACCTGTTGCGGTTTCAAAAATATCATCATAACAGGGCTGTGTGATCCGGATATCCAATTCCCGGTTGCAGTTTTTGTGATAAAGCACATAACGCTTTCCGTGATATAATTGAGCTGTCAGAACGGATGTCTGCAGCTCTTCTGCACAACGGTCGATCACTGGAACCGCCTGATTCAGAAAATCCTGCTGAAATCTTGCAATGTTATTCATTGTCAGCAGTTTCGGTCCCGGAACATACCCCTGCTGACGGGAGACTTTCAGGATATATCCCATATCCAACAGCTGTTTCAGCAGACGGGAACAGGTTGCCCGGTTCAGGTTGAGTTTTTCCGCCAGCTGTGCAGGCAGCATCGGGGCCGGAGAGGAAATAACGATCTGCTCCAGAATAGAAAACGTTTTGTTGATTACGTTACCCAATGTTATCTCCTTTGATAAGTTCATAATATGAAATTATTTATCTATATGATAAAATATACATCGCATAAAATAAAAAATCAAGCAGACTTTTTAATTTTTTATCGGACTTGTTCCCATCCGGATAAAAGGATATAAAAAGGCAGGATTCCTGATTTTTCTCACAGATATCCCATAAGAGCTGTTAATTTTCTCTTTTAGAGGTAATTTCAAAAGTCCGGTAAAATTTGGCTGAAAAGAGATTGCTGATGAAATGGAAATGGTAGTTTGAGCGTGGCTACTCAAAGTGTAACCACCGAAAACGCTCCATTTTCAAATCTCTGCAAGAATTTTCAGACATTTTTGAAGACTTTTGAAATTGCCTCAAAGGGAAAATATCACTGCAAGACTTTTCATCATCAAAAATCGGGTCACAAATGGCAAAAAAAATTGCCAAAA
Source organism: Lentisphaeria bacterium (assembly GCA_017503375.1). Taxonomy (GTDB): domain Bacteria; phylum Verrucomicrobiota; class Lentisphaeria; order Victivallales; family UBA1829; genus SIG79. The sequence continues at coordinate 85,125 of JAFVTF010000009.1, forward strand.
AACAAGCATGTGAAGACTTCAAGCAAAAATCTTCACGGATTCAGGTCTTTGTCAAGGATTTTCTTTGCCTCTGCCGTACAGAAAATGTATTTTCAAAGAGAGAAAACACTCTTTTTTCATTTTTTTTTCAAAACGGGCTTGACTTTTTTCTGATGTGGTGTATATTAACCGCATACAACCAAGCGGGCGTAGCTCAGTGGTAGAGCATCTCGTTGCCAACGAGATGGTCGTGGGTTCGAGTCCCATCACCCGCTCCATTCAAAATTTTCATCACAGAGTAAAATCTGTGATTTTTTTTTGCTCTGTTCCACACATGGGGTGGTAAATCTTTCTAACAATCACAAAGCCGCTTTTATCGGAAACTGAACCAGATTTTTACAGGTCCAGTGTCAGAGAATAGTGAATGTTTTCCGGACAGCCGGCAAACGGGAATTTTTTCTCATGGGTGATCCGGAATCCCATCTTCAAATAAAAGCCGGGAGCCTGAAATGTATTGGTGGTCAAATCAATCTTTTCAGCACCGTTTTCTTTCGCATAAGATATAAATGATTCAAACAATTTTCTTCCGATTCCGTTCCCGCGGAAATTCTCTTCCAGAAAAAAGAAATCCACAAAAATATGACGGGGATCATTTTTCCAGTGGAAAGAAATCCCCCCGTGTTTATCTCCGTTTTCATCACATGCAAGCAGGGCAAACTGTTCCTGATACCGTTCCGCATGAACATCTATCCGCTTGGCTTTTGTCTTGGAGAGATTGTAAGTATAAAGCGCATCATGAATATCTGCAGAGTCACTGTAACGGTCCGACAAACAGAAGGTGATTGACTGTTCCATGATACTCAGCCCCGCTTTATTCACTCTGCTTTTTGACCATTCCGGCAAAGACAATGGAAACGAACAGAGTCAGAGCGAGCAGCATGGGATAGAACAGATATTTGATCAAATCCAGAGAGGCAATTTCCAATCCGGCTCCTTTTGCCACACCGATTGCAATCAGGATTTGTGCGCCGTAGGGAATCAGCCCCTGAACCACACATGACATGGTGTCAAGAATACTTGAGATCCGTCTGGGGTCACAGTGAAATTTGTCGGAAAGCACCTTGGCGATCGGTCCGGCGATCACAATTGCAACCGTATTGTTTGCAGTAAACAGGTTGATCATCCCGACCAGCAGAGCCACACCGAGTTCACAACCTTTTCTGCCGGAAATCATCTTCTGGATCTTCTTCAGGAGATAACTGATTCCGCCGTTATGCCGGATCACCGCAAGAAGTCCGCCGGCAAGGATCGCAACGATCAGAGTTTCCGCCATGCCGAGCGTTCCCGCGCCTGTCTGTTTAAGCGCAGCGGCAAAAGTCAGATTTCCGGTAAAAATCCCGATTCCCATTGCAACAACGGAACCGAGGAACAGCAATCCCATGACATTCATCCCGATCAAAGCTCCTGCCAGAATGGAGATGTACGGCAAAACCAGAACGATGGTTTTCCAGGTAATCGGATCAGAGACCGGAGCCGCAGAGAGATTTCTGCCGGTACACCAGTAGAGGAGCAATGTAAGAGCGGCGGCAGGCAGACTGATCTTCAAATTCATGAGGAACTTGTCTTTCATAGCCACCTGCTGAGTTCTTGTAGCGGCAATGGTGGTATCGGAAATCATCGACATATTGTCCCCGAACATTGCCCCGCCGATAACGGTACCGATCATCAGAGCCGGAGAAACCTGCATGGACCCGATGAGTCCGATAGCGATGGGAGTCAATGCCGCAATGGTCCCGCAGCTGGTTCCGATGGCAAGAGAGATAAAACAGGAGATGAGGAAAAATCCGGGCAGGATCAGAGCTTCCGGAATCAGATGTCTTGCGACCAGCACGGTTGCATCCACTGCACCCATTGCCTTTGCGATGCTGCCGAATGCCCCGGCAAGAATAAAAATCAGACACATGATCATGATATTATTATCGCCCATACCGCGGGCATAGATTTCGATTTTGTCATTGAGGCTCTGTTTTCTGTCCTGAATCAGAGCTGCAGCGGAGGCGATGAGGAACGCCACCGGCATCGGAACGAAATAGAAATCGTTTTTCCAGATGGAGATTCCGAGATAAAAGACGAGGAAAACGAAAAAGGGAATAAGTGCGCGGAATCGCGGACCGCGATCGGGAATAAGGTTTTGTCCGTTCATGAAAAACTCCGGTTGTTTATGTTATTCTGTTTTGAAAGTATTGCTGTAATTTAGCATGAAGGAATGATTTTTGCAAATATCGGTGGTACGGATTATTTTTTTTATACAGAAAAACCAAGACTTTTTTCTGATTTTTTATTTTTGCTCTTGATATTTCCGGAAAAGTAATGTATATTGCGGTGTGTTTAAAGAAAGAAGAAAGGTAAAATGGGTAACAAAATATGGGATTGCTCGTCTGACGGAAAAGAAATCATAGCTGAGGAACTTGCCAGGGGAAAATCATTGCCCCGGGCTATTGCACTTTATTTAGTGTCACGTGGAATAGGTTTGAAGGATGTGGATGCATACTTTGATGCATCATTGGAATATCTCAGCGACCCGTTCCGGTTTCCGGGCATGGAAATTGCCGTCAAACGTTTATGGAAAGCGGTCGTCAACCGTGAACAGATCCTCATTCATGGGGATTATGATACGGACGGCGTCACCGCCACGGCTCTGTTGTCTCGAATTCTCGAACGCAACGGGGCTATCGTCACGAACTTTCTGCCGCACCGTTTTGATGACGGATACGGGTTCACACCCGAATCACTGGTCAAGGCATTGGAAACCACCGAAGGTCATTGCGGGGTCCTTGTCACGGTCGACTGCGGAATCAACAGCTGTGAAGCAGTGGAAGAAGCCTCCAGACGCGGAATTGATGTGATCATCACGGACCATCATGAACCGGGGAATATTCTGCCGGATGCCATTGCCAATATCAACCCGAAGATCCATCCGGAACTTGCGGATCTCCACAATCTCTCCGGAGTCGGCGTTGCGTTCAAACTGGCACATGCGTTTCTGGATTACGGACGCCGCACAAGTCTCGGCGGATTCCTCACCAATCTGGAAGATGTGCTGGACTTTGTCGCACTCGGAACAGTGGCGGATATCGTCTCCCTGCTGGGAGAAAACCGTATTCTGGTGAAACAGGGTATGGAAGTCCTGAAACGGCAGGTCCGTCCGGGCGTCCGGGCATTGATTGAAGTTGCGCGGATCACCGGCGGCGGAATGAAACCTTCCGATATCACATTCAAACTGGCTCCCAGAATCAATGCCGCAGGCCGTCTGGGCAATGCGATCACTGCACTGGATCTGATGACCTCCTCCCGCATTGTGGATGCTTATAAATATGCAGACCAGCTGGAACAGTTCAATCAGAAGCGGCAGGCGAAAGAACAGGAAATTTTCAGCGAAGCAAAACACCTTGTGGAATCCGATCCGGCATTCCATGACCGTTACTCCATCGTTGCCGCCGGAGAGGATTGGCATCAGGGCGTGATCGGTATCGTGGCAAGCCGCTTTGCAAGGGATTACAACCGTCCGGCAATCGTTCTCACCATTCAGAACGGGGAAGCTCACGGTTCCGGCCGCAGCGTCGGAAAACTGAACCTCATCAATATTCTGACAAAATGTTCCAAACATCTGACCCGTTACGGCGGACACCCGATGGCTGTCGGACTCGGTTTGCGAGAAGAAGATATTCCGGCATTCCAGGCTGAATTTGAAAAATGTGTCAGAAATGAATTGACCTCTGAAGATCTGGCTGACAAAGTCAATTATGACGGAACAGTTGCGATCGGGGATATCGGAGATGAGTTTTTCAATTATTACGAAAAACTCGGACCGTTCGGACATGGAAACCCGCAGCCCTGTTACCGGATCAAATCAGCCGAAATCGTCCGTACCTTTGCAATCAAATCCGGACACACCAAAGGAATTCTCCGGGATTCCAACGGCGACACCATAGATTTCATTGCATTCAATATGCAGTTGGATCCCCATACGACATGGGATGTTCTGGCAATACCCCAGATCAATGAATATTACGGGGAACGCAGACGTCAGCTGCAAATCATTGATGTGAAAGCATCTTTCAAGGATGAGTAAACAAACGGGGCTGTTGCAAAACTTAAATATTTAGCTCTGTTCCCAACAGCAGAAGGATTTACCAACCTGTATGGGGAACAGCGCTTTTTTATAAAATTCCTGACATATATCAGTCCTCAAAGGGAAGCTGCCGGAGGAAAAACATTGTGTTTTTCAACAGCCCCTTGAAATTTCCGGAAACCGTGCTAAATTATATGCAACAGGATGATTTTCAAAAGAAATAAACGGAGGAAAAATTAAACGGTTGCACTCTGATAACCGCTGAATTTCGTTATTCCGGAGAAAAGGAACCTTTTCCGGATGTCCGTTGTTTTTTTTGAAAATACTTAGACAGAAAGGATTTGCACAAAATGAAAATAAAGATCATTCAGGTATTTGTACTGTCTCTTGCCGTTGTTTTACTGAGCGGCTGCGCAATCAGCCGGAATAATGACAGATCTTTCTGGGATGTGATCCAGCATTTTGAAAAAAACGGGATCCATGTGGAATCCGTAAATCCTTTGGATACAAGACAAGTGAAGGCAGTAAGAGCGTATGCCTTTACCATAGGGGAACGCCAGGTCGGCGTTTATAAGTATGACAGTAACGATCAAAAACACAAGGAGAAACTGCGCCGCGTAGACGAAACAGGCGTTTTCTATGTGGTGGGGATCCGTTTCAAAGCAATCCGGAACGGTTCTTTTATTCTCATTGATTTTGAGAAACATCCGCAGAAAGCAGCCATCGTTAACGCATTTCAAACATTTTGAGGATCAACAAGTTGTAATATCCTGAACTTTTCCGGAAAAGGGTCGTGATGTTCCGGAAAAAGAAAAGAGCCACTGTGTGGAAACGGGATATCTTTGATCGAGATGATTCTGAAAATAGGTGTTTTGGGGAGGGGCCCCAAGGTTTTGTTCAAGCGGGAATTCCGGAGTTCTTCCGGTATTGCGGATTTCACGCTTCGACAAAACAACCTTTTCAGAGCACCCCGGCAGAGTATTCCTTTCAAATCACAGCAGTGCAAAAAACAAAAGCATAAAATTGGATTTCAGGAAAAGCCGGGGCCGATGACGTTTTATTCCGTCACCGGGTCTCTTCCTTTTTTTGAAAATCCGGAAAGAAAGGAATGTTGTAAATGACAACAGCCGCTCAGAAAAAGTACGTTTATCTTTTCGGAAAAGGAATTTCCGAAGGCCGCGCAGACATGAAGAACCTTCTCGGAGGAAAAGGTGCAAACCTTGCTGAAATGGCAATCCTCGGACTCCCCGTTCCGGCAGGTTTCACCATCACCACAGAATGCTGCGTGGATTACTTCAACAACGGCATGAAAATGCCCGAACAGCTCAAGAATGATGTCCCTGCCGCACTTGCAGAAGTTGAAAAACTCATGGGAATGAAATTCGGCGATCCCGAAAATCCGCTCCTCATCTCCTGCCGCTCCGGTGCACGTTCCAGTATGCCCGGTATGATGGAAACAGTCCTCAACGTCGGTCTCTCCTCCGTCACAATCCCCGGACTCATCAGGAAGACCGGAAATGAACGGTTCGTCTACGATGCTTACCGCCGTCTGATCATGATGTATTCTGACGTTGTGATGGAAAAAGCAGAAGGACTGGAACCCGCTGCCGGAAAAGGAATCCGCAAGCTCCTCGACGAAAAACTGGAAGAACTGAAAAAAGCAAAAGGTTATGCTTCCGATACAGATCTGACCGTGGAAGATTTGAAAGCTCTCTGCGAAGAATTCAAAGCGATCATCAAAAAAGAACTCGGAACAGAATTCCCCGATGATGCCATGGCTCAGCTCAATGGCGGTATCGGCGCAGTTTTCAAAAGCTGGAACGGTAAAAAAGCTGTCGCTTACCGCAGAATCGAAGGCATTCCCGATGACTGGGGAACCGCTGTCAACGTGCAGTCCATGGTTTTCGGAAACATGGGCGATACCTCCGCAACAGGTGTTGCCTTCACCCGTGACCCTGCAACAGGCGACAACAAATTCTATGGCGAATGGCTCATCAATGCTCAGGGCGAAGACGTTGTGGCTGGAACCCGTACTCCCAACCCCTTGAATGATGACACCAAGAACGAACAGAACAAGCTTCTGCCCTCCATGCAGCAGCTTTATCCCGCTCTTTACAAGCAGCTCGATGATATCCGCACCAATCTGGAACAGCACTATCATGACATGCTGGATATTGAATTCACCATCCAGGAAGGTCATCTTTACATGCTCCAGTGCCGCGTTGGAAAACGCACCGGATGCGCAGCTGTCCACATGGCTCTGGATATGCTCAATGAAGGTCTTATTGATGAAAAGACCGCTGTTCTCCGCGTAGCTCCTGCCCAGCTGGATGAACTGCTTCACCCGATCCTTGACGCAAAAGCTGAAAAAGCCGCTGCTGATAAACTCTTTGTGAAAGGACTTCCCGCAGGTCCCGGCGGTGCTGTCGGTAAAATCGTCTTCACCTCCGAAGACTCCATGGCTCTCTCCGCAAAAGGCATTGCAAATATCCTCGTCCGCGAAGAAACCAATCCGGAAGACGTGGAAGGTATGCGTTCTGCAAACGGTATTCTCACTTCCCGCGGCGGTATGACAAGCCATGCGGCTCTCGTTTGCCGCGGATGGGGGAAATGCTGTATTGTCGGCGCAGGAGAATTGGTTATCGACGAAGAAGCAAAAACCGTTTCCGCAGGCGGCTTCACATTCAAAGAAGGCGATTACATCAGCTTGAACGGTTCCAAAGGTTATGCTTATGCAGGCGCAATCGACATGATGGACGCAAGCGAAAACACCGACTTCCAGGAATTCATGAAGCTGGTCGATAAATTCCGTACTCTCGGAGTCCGCACCAATGCCGACACCGCAGATGATGCAGCTGTCGCCCGCAAGTTCGGTGCTGAAGGAATCGGTCTCTTCCGTATTGAACACATGTTCTACGGCAAAAACAGTGAAGAACCGCTGTTTGCTCTCCGCAAGATGATCCTCTGCAGCAGTAAAGAAGAACGTATTGCTGCTCTCAATGAGCTTATGCCCATGATGAAAAAGAGCATCATCGCCACCTTCACCGCCATGAAGGGTCTGCCTGTAACCATCCGTCTGATGGATCCCCCTCTCCATGAATTCGTTCCCAAAGCTGCTGACAAAGTCGCTCAGATCGCTGAAAGTCTGAACATCACCGTGGATGAAGTGGAAAAACGCGCTGAAGCGATCCACGAATCCAACCCGATGATGGGACATCGCGGCTGCCGTCTGGGAGTGACCTTCCCCGAAGTCACCGCAATGCAGGCCCGCGCTATCTTTGAAGCTGGTATCGAATGCGGTATCGAACCGGAAATCATGATTCCTGTCACCTGCGACGGAAACGAACTGAAAGATCAGAAAGCCGTCATCAGCAAGGTCGCGGAAGAAGTGAAGAAAGACTTCAACCTTTCCGAACTCAAATACATGGTCGGTACCATGATCGAAATCCCCCGTGCTGCGATCCTCGCCGGAAGCATGGCTCAGGAAGCGGAATTCTTCTCCTTCGGTACCAATGACTTGACTCAGATGACATTCGGTTTCAGCCGCGATGACGTCGGAGCATTCCTGGGTGATTATCTTGACAAGAAGATTCTGCCTTCTGATCCGTTCCAGACCATTGATGTGGAAGGTGTCGGATTCCTGATCCGTCATGCAGTAACCGAAGGCCGCAAGGTCCGTTCCGATCTGAAGGTTGGTATCTGCGGCGAACAGGGCGGGGAATCTGCTTCTGTTGCATTCTGCTATGCAATGGGCTTGAACTATGTTTCCTGCAGTCCATTCCGCGTACCCATCGCCAAACTGGCTTCTGCTCATGCAGCGATCGTTGCCGGCAAATAAGCCGGTAACGCTATCCGTTTTTTCCGGGGAACCACGGAATACACGGAAATAACACGGAAAAATTTCGGGGTTGAAATGTTACTTCCCAAAACATTTCAACCCCGCATTGTTTTAAAGGAATTCCGGCTTGAGAAAATCCGAAAAACATCTCTCTGGGAAAACGGTCACGCTTTCCCGGAAAAATTTCCGTGAAACTTCCGTGATTTCCACGGTTCCCCATGAAAAAAAGTTGAATTTTCTTTATTCCTGTGCTATATTGAACTGAAACCTGCTATTCAATCAACAACAGAAAGGATGAATTACTGACCCAGAGATTGAATTGATCTGAAAATTTCTTTTACAGCATAAAATTTCAGGCTATCCTCACAAACCACCACCTTGTAGAATAAAGCCGAAAACACAACGAGAACGGAACTTTGTGCCGTGTATTTTTGTATACACGGTGCATTTCTGCATTTGTATCGTTGTGTACGTCTGTGGTGGACGTGTGAGGATGTATGAATCAGGGATGCACCTCTTTTTTTGTGGTGTTTCCCGGAAATACGGAGAATACCACAGATGGCAGGCAACGAAAATTTACAAAAAGCTAATAAAGCTAAAAAAGATGAGTTCTACACTCAATTATGTGACATAGAAAAGGAATTGCGGCATTATAAAAAACATTTCAAGGAGAAAACCGTTTTCTGTAATTGTGATGATCCTTATGAAAGCAATTTCTTCAAATATTTCGCCATGAATTTCAACTTTCTCGGGTTAAAAAAACTGATTGCGACCTGTTATGCAAAATCTCCGGTTGCAGGTGAAGAACTGGCATTATTCAATTTTTTCGGTTTGAAAGATGACAATGCAGAATTGATCGCCCATAAAATTGAAATTACAGAAGTGACCGATGAAAATGGCGATGGAGCAATCGACCTTGCAGATGTGGAACTGCTGCTGAAAAACAAGAAAAATTCTCTTATCAGGTTGAAAGGAGATGGAGATTTCCGTTCGGAAGAGTGCATTGAACTTCTGAAAGAAGCTGATGTTGTAGTTACAAATCCGCCGTTTTCTCTCTTCCGGGAATATGTTGCACAACTGGTGCAGTATGATAAGAAATTTGTTATTATCGGTCATCAAAATGCTCTTACCTATAAAGAAATATTTCCTCTGATAAAAGAAAATCGAATGTGGCTTGGGTTCGGTTTTAAAGGCGGCGCTGCACACTTTCACTCACCATACCAGGATATTGCAACAGCAACGGATCATAAAGACGGAATGATAAGAGTTTCGGGGGTTGTATGGCTCTCAAATTTAGATATTCAAAAACGTCATGAAGAATTGGTTCTTTACAAAAAATATACTCCGGAAGAATATCCGAAATATGACAATTATGATGCGATCAATATCGATAAAACTGTTGAAATACCATATGATTACGATGGTGTAATGGGTGTCCCTATCACATTCTTGGATAAATATAATCCGGAACAGTTTGAAATAATCGGTCTGGATAGATATGTAGAAGATAATCCTAGGTATGGGCATCGTTTTACGCTCAAAGGAAAGGAAACCTATGCCAGAATCCTAATCTGCAAAAAAGGAGTTTCAAAAAATGAAAATTGAACTGCATGAACTTACCATCCGGGAAATTGCTGAAAATTATATCGACCACGCAGAAAACGGAGTGACCGGATACAATGGGAAACTCAATATCAGACCGAAATATCAGCGGGAATTCGTTTATGATTCCCAAAAACGGAATGCGGTCATTGAAACGATCATGAAAGGTTTTCCGCTGAACGTGATGTATTGGGTCAAAAACAGCGATGAAATGTTTGAAGTCCTTGACGGACAACAGCGGACAATCAGTTTCTGTCAATATGTGAACGGTGATTTTTCATTCAACAACAGGGCATTTCATAATCTGACCGCACCCGAACAGCAGCAGATTCTTGATTACAAAGTCATGGTTTATTTCTGCGAGGGTAACGATAAAGAAAAACTTGATTGGTTTCAAGTAATCAATATTGCGGGAGAAAAACTCACCATGCAGGAGCTGCGGAATGCAACCTATACCGGAAGTTGGCTGAGTGACGCAAAATTGAAATTCAGCAAGCGGAACTGTGCCGCTTATCTGAAAGGAAATAAATATCTGACAGGTGAAACCATCCGTCAGGACTATCTGGAAACCGCGCTGCGCTGGATCAGTAAGGGGAAAATAGAAGATTACATGTCGAAACATCAGCATGATCCAAATGCAAATGAGCTGTATTTTTACTTTTTGAACGTGATCGACTGGGTGGAAATGACCTTCATCAAATATCGGAAAGAGATGAAAGGAATCGAATGGGGACCGCTTTACGATGAATTTAAGGCTCAAGTCTTTGACACAAAAGAGTTGGAAGAGCAGATTTCAGAACTGATGGCAGATGAAGATGTTACCAGTAAAAAAGGTGTTTATTCTTATGTTCTGACAAAAGAAGAAAAGTATTTGAATGTACGGGCATTTGACAACCGGATGAAACGGACAGCTTATGAGAAACAGGACGGACTCTGTCCGAGATGCGGGAAGCATTTTGAATTTGAAGAGATGGAAGCGGATCACATTACGCCCTGGTGTGAAGGCGGAAAAACGTTGGCAGAAAACTGCCAGATGCTTTGTAAAGACTGCAACCGCAGAAAATCAAATCTTTGATTTTTTTTGGGAAACCACGGAATACACAGAAGTTTCACGGAGATTTTTCGGGAAAAACGTGACCGTTTTCCCCTTGAGATGTTTTTCAGATTTTCTCAAACCGGAATTCCTTTAAAACAATGCGGGGTTGAAATGTTATTTCCAAAAACATTTCAACCCCAAAATTTTTCCGTGTTATTTCCGTGATTTCCGTGGTTCCCCTGAATTATTCATACCTCAAGGCTTCAATGGGGTCAAGACGGGAGGCTTTCCATGCAGGATAAAAACCAAAGACAATTCCCACAATGGCAGAAGTTGCGACTGCAGCGGCAATCGCACCGGGTGAACTCTCCGTGGGCCATTGCATGATCCTGCTCACCAGAAAGGCTCCGCCGCGTCCAAGCAGAATTCCTATGATTCCGCCAAAAAGACACAATACCGTTGCTTCTACAAGGAATTGACGCAGGATATCACGGCTTCTTGCTCCGACAGCCATACGCAATCCGATTTCACGGGTCCGTTCCGTTACCGAAACCAGCATGATGTTCATGATTCCGACTCCGCCGACAATCAGTGAGATCATCGCAATGCAAAGCAGAAGATTCGTCATGACTTTACTGGTATTCTGAAGCGTATTTGCCATTTCGGAAAAACTTCTGATACGGAAATCGTTTTCTGCTGCCGGACGCAATTTGTGGCGTTCCCGCAGGAGCTGGGTGATCTCTTCCGTTGCTTCCTGTACAAGGTCCGGAGAGACCGCCTGAACCATAATCTGGTCAATGGACGTAAACCGGGGCGCAAGCAGAGAGTCTTTCACCTGCGTTTCTGATTTTTCCGGATAAAAAGCCGCACCCGTGGATGGATAAAGATCGCCTGTGGAGATATCGCTGTTTCCGGAAGAACTGGTGGTACTTGTCCGGTTTCCGGTCACACGGTAACGGAGCGTTGTCCAGGGAGCCAGAATCACATCATCCTGGTCAAATCCCATCATGTTTGCCCCTTTGGACGGAAGAACGCCCACCACTCGGAAATTCACTTTCCCGATACGGATCTCTTCCCCGATGGGAGAAACACCTTCCCCGAACAGTTCCCGGCGTACAGTTGTTCCGATCAGACAGACAGTATTGGACGTTTGAACATCTTCTTCAGTGAAGAGCGAACCTTCTGTGGGCATTCCGAAGTTCTGGACTTTCACATAATCCGGAGTGGAACCGTGAATGTTCCACGGATTCCAGTTTTTGTTTCCTGCAACGACTTGAACACGTGCGCTCACGATGGGAGCTGCAACTCCGACAGAACTGCATTCCCGTACAATCGCTTTGTAATCGTCCGGCGTCAGAGTCATGGCACTTCCGGAACCGGAACTGACGCCGCCCTTATTTGTATGGGAGGGCATGATCAAAACGTTTCCTGCGCCCATCTGTGAGATGGAACGGGCGATGGAGTTGGAAGAACCTTTTCCGATTTCCGTCATAGCGATCACGGCGGCGATCCCGATCACGATTCCCAGAGTTGTCAGAAGGGAACGGGTGGGATTTCTCCGCAATGCCCGGAATGCTAAAAGAAATGTTGTAAAAAATCTCATGATTGAATCATCCCGTCTGAAAGGCGGATCACCCGTTTTGCACAATCTGCGATTTCCTGCGAATGTGTGACCAGAATAATGGTGATCTTTTCCTTCCGGTTAAGTTCTGTAAACATATTCATGACTTCAATACTTGTCTGAGAATCCAGGTTTCCTGTGGGTTCATCGGCAAAGAGAACTGGCGGATTGTTGATCAATGCCCGGGCAATGGCAACACGCTGCTGCTGTCCGCCGGAAAGCTGGGAGGGATGATGTTTCATCCGTTCTTTGAGACCGACTTTTTCCAGCATGGCGCGTCCGCGTTCCCGCTGTTCTTTCGCTGAAAGCCCGCTTGCGGTGTATGTGAGCGGCATGATCACATTATCCAGAGCCGTTGTCCGGGGCAGCAGATTGAAGTTCTGGAAGACGAATCCGATTTTCTGATTCCGGAGCATGGCGCGTTCATCATTGGTTGCCCGGGAAATATCCTTTCCTTCAAAGAGATATTCTCCGTCAGTGGGACGGTCCAGGCAACCCAGAATGTTCATGAGCGTACTTTTTCCCGAACCGGATTCTCCCATGAGCGCGACATATTCGCCCTGTTCGATCTCAAGAGAGATCCCCTTGAGAACCGGAACTTCCATATCTCCGATCCGGTAGACTTTTCTGATGTCTTTGAGTTGAATCAGCATGGTTCACCTCAGCGTTTCTTTCTGGGTCCCATTTTGGGGAGGAACGGAGAGCCGCCCTGCTGAGCCGGAGCCGCCGCCATATTTGCGGGTGCAACGCCGTTGACCAGAACAGTTCCTTCCGGCAAATCGGTTTCGATCGCCGTCCGGATTCCATCGGTCATAATGATTTTCACCTTATGGGGAACCGGTTTATTATTTGCATCAAGAACCCAGACAGTTCCTTCTTTGCCTTTTTTTGCGGTGCGCATTTCTCTGGAGGGGACCCAGCGGAGCGCAGCGTTTGACACCACTTTCACATTCTTTGCGGAACGGATGATGAATCTTGCATTGGCTGTAAGGTAGGGAATCAGTCTCATATTGGAGTTATCCACCTGAACTTCAACAATATAGGTAACAACGTTCTGGGTCAGAGAAGCATTCAGACGGACCTTTCCGACGACTCCCTTGAACAATTCCCGGGGGAAGGTGTCAACGGTAAAGATAACATCCATGCCTTTTTTAATTTTTCCGATATCGGCCTCGTTAACGGACACCCACACCTGCATTTTTTTCAAATCTTTAGCAATCAGGAACAAACTGGGAGTATTCATACTGGAAACAACTGTCTGACCGACATTCACCCGGCGGTCGATCACAACCCCTTCCACAGATGATTTGATGGTGCAGTAGTTGAGATTGCTCCGTTCTTTTGCCAGCTGAGCTTCCGCTGCCTGACATGCGGCCTGCGCCTGAAGAATGCTTGCTTCGCCGACTTTGACATTTGCCTCTGCGACTTCCTGAGCAGAAAGAGCGGTTTCATAAGCAGCTTCTGCCATTGCTTTGGATGAATGTAATGTTTTTGCGCGGGCAAGTTCCCGTTCAGCCAGATGCAATTTTGCCCGGAGCTGCGCCAGATCTGATTTTGCCCGTGCCAGCTGTGCTTTCTGCTGAAGAAGATTGGCTTCTGCAGATTTTACGGCTGCGGTATAAAGTGTATCGTCGATCCGTGCAAGAACCATTCCGGAGGTCACGCGGGAACCGTAATCAATACTTTTTCCTTCCGTATCTTTTCCGAATTCCCGGATCATTCCCTGAACCTGAGCACCAACGTTGATCAGCTCTTCCGGTTCCACCGTCCCTGTGGCTGAAATGGAATCGGTCACATCGCCGACCGTGATTTTTTCTGTATAAAAGTTTTGTTTGACGGTGACTTTCTGCTTATTGAAGTAACGGTAACCGCCATATGCGGCACCGCCCAGAATCAGAATAATCACACCATACTTGAGAATTGTTTTGAGTTTCATATTCAATACCCCTTTCAAAAAGTTTGTTTTCTGTTTATTGATGCTTAATAAACGATACTATGCTTTGCTTTATTGTTCAGAAACTAAAATAATTTCAACATAATATCGTTTTCTTTATTTTTAGCGCTGTTCCCCATACAGGTTGGTAAATCCTTCTGCTATTTCAACTTTAAGATGGCATTTCGATTTTTACATCGTAAAAATCGGAATGCCGCAAAAAGGTTTGGAAAAAAGGGGTGGAGTTTGAGGAGGGGAAAA
>JAFVTF010000061.1 GCA_017503375.1 Lentisphaeria bacterium
ATGTCTGAAAATTCTTGCAGAGATCTGAAAATGGAGCGTTTTCGGTGGTTACTCTTTGAGTAGCCACACTCAAACTACCATTTCCATCTCATCAGCAATCTCTTTTCAGCCAAATTTTGCCGGACTTTTGAAATTACCTCTCTTTGAACATCCACTCCAAAGCTGTTTGGATTTCAGTATCCCAGAACGCCCAGTTGTGAACACCCGGACGTTCATTGTAAGTCAGATCATACCCCAGTTTTTGAAGCATGTCTCTGTATTCCACGTTGACGGAATAGAGGAAATCTTCAGTTCCGCATCCCATGTAAAGACGGGGTTTTTCTTTTCCGGATTCTGCGAGTTCTTTTGCTTTTCCCGCTAGATCATCTTCTGTTCCGGCGAGAGCTTCCCGTTTGCCGAAAATATAAGCATATTCTGTCGGATTGGTTTCTTCCAGCCAGCGGTTTTCAAAGGAACCGGAAAAACTGGCAGCGGCGGCAAACCGTTCCGGATGATTGAACGCAAGTTTGAAAGCACCGTAACCGCCCATGGAAAGTCCGGCGACATAAGTATCTTCTTTGCGGTCAGAGACATTGAAGAACTTCTGAACCAGAGCGGGGAGTTCTTCAGAGAGAAAATCCCAGTAACGCATCTGGGGATTGCAATTCCGGTAAAAACTGCGTCCTGCACAGGGCATGATAACGGCAATTCCCAGTTCGGAAACATAGCGTTCCACGTTAGTGCGGCGTCCCCAGATGGTATGGTCATCGCTCATTCCGTGGAGCAGATAGAGAACGGGAGTTTTTCCGGAAGTTTCTTTTCCGGACATTCCGATTTGAGTTGTTGTATTCTGCGGAAGAATCGCTGCAAATTCTGTAGAAATCCCCAGCGTTTCTGAATAAAAATCACATTTGATAAAGGCCATTTTTGTATTCCTTGATTATAATGCTGCCGCCCGTTCTATGAGAGTGCGGAGCAGTTGGTTGAATTCTTCATAGTGTTCCAGATGCAGACGTTCCTGTTCGGTGTGGATTTCATCTTCTTCCGGACCGAAAGATATGATTTGCAGAGCAGGATTCTTCTTTGCGAAAGCCCCTGTTTCCAGACCGGCATGAAGCGCATAGATTCCCGGCTGATTTCCGAAAATTTCCTGATGGATTCCGCTTGCAAATCTGATTGGTCCTGATTCCGCATTTGCCGGCCATCCGGGATAGATGCCGCTGATTGATATGTGCGGATTCAGCGGGGCAAAATGATTGCGGATGAGTTCCGTCATATTTTCCCGTGCAGAATCTTCCAGACTCCGTTGGCTTGTATGAACCGTTATAAGCCCGTTCTCTGTGTGAACCGATGCAAAGTTGCTGCTGGTTTTTACAATATTCAGTTTAGAATCCTGTTCAAAAACTTCATTGGGGACGGTTGCAGTCAGTTTGATAAATTGACTCATCAGTTCAGGTTCGATTACCGTTTCCGGAACGGGAATTTCTGCAATTCTGATATGATAGTTTTCCGGAGCATCGAATGTTTCTGCACTTTCTTTCCGGAAATCCTCTGCGGCTTTTTCAAGCTGTTCAAATGTCAGCTGAGAAACAATTTCTGCAACTGCATCAGCCGGAATTGCATTATCGGCGGAACCTCCATTCAGAGAAGAAACCGTGCTGCAGCCGATTTTCTGCAGAAATTGACACAGCAGGATCAATGCATTTCCGCGTTTTTCATGGATTCTCACGCCGGAATGACCGCCTTTGAGACCGCCCAGCTGAATAGAAAAAGCATTACCGTCAGTTTTTTTTACCGCAAACGGGATTTCAAAGGAAAGTCTTGCGCCTCCTGCACAGCCGATGCAGAAGTTATGATAATCACCGGAATCCAGATTGAATAGCCAATCACCTTCCAGCATTTCCGGGTCGATTTCATTTGCACCGATCAAACCGATCTCTTCCGAGATCGTAAATACCCCGGAGAGAGGTCCGGCTTTCAGTTCCGGATCAAAAAGGATTGCCAGGGCAGAAGCGGCCCCTGCGCCGTTATCTGCACCGAGTGTTGTTCCATCGGCATGAAGATAGCCGTTTTCTTCGATCAGTTTTATGGGTTGGGTTGTGAAATCAAACTCTTTTCCGGGTGCTGCTTTCGGCACCATGTCCAGATGTCCCTGCAGTATGATGCGGGGTGCATATTCCAACCCCTTTGCAGCAGGACGGTCGATCCGGAGATTTCCGGCAGAATCCATTTTTGCAGCAAATCCTTTTTTTTCAGCCAGTGCTTTCAAGGTTTCAGCCAGTTGTTTTTCATGTCCGCTCGGATGGGGAATGGAACAGATCAAGCCAAAGTAATAGAGCGCATCTTTGTGCTGTCTGTTTTCATAAAAGTTCATTTTTTCACCTGTTTGAATTCTTTGACTGCTTCATCTGCCAGTTTCCGCATAACTGCGGCATCATCATTGGAGATCATTTCCGGAACGAACTTGATTTCTTCTGCTGAGCGTTCAAAGAGGAATGCAAACCAGACGCATGTCTGAAGATATCTTCCGCGGGCATTGAGATGAATTAAATCCATACCGATTTTCATATCCCCTTCGGGTGTTTTTCTCCAGTAAGCAGTACCAACAGGTTCATCAGCCATGGGCGGAAGGTCCGGCCAGCGCAATCCGGAGATTTGTACCGGATCATAATCCGTAAACTGGAAAGGACGGAGTTTCCGCAGTTTCTGTACTGCATAACCGGAGGGGATGATCCGCAGATTCAAGGTTTCCGCAAGACGGGTATAACATTCTGTCAGCCGCTCATACATTCCGGTCTGATCGAATCCCCAGGCACCATCCGGACGGATTCTGGGGTCGTATGGATGATATGCCCAGGTCTGCTGAATCAGAATTTCCGCACCGGGAGCATATTTTTTTACATAATCGTGAATATCCTGAGCAAAGGGAAGATAAGTGCTCCAGTTCCAGCTTGCATGACTGGCCTGCTGTATCGTCACATAATCCCATTCCGTTTTGGAAAGCGTATCTCTCAACTTGTAACCGCCGTTGTAAATCCGGCAGATTTCAGACTGCTCTTCTGCGGAAATATAGCTCCAGTGCCGTTCCAGTTCACAGCCTCCGAAGTTGGCACGGTGAAATTTCAGTTCACATCCGGCTGATGCCGCTGCCAATGGAAAAAACTCTGCCAGGCTGTCTGTAAAACTGTTTCCGATCGTCAATACATTTACGCTGTCTTTCATAGATACAAATCTCCTGTTTTATGAAAATCCTCAAGTAATGTAGCAGATAACGATTATTTTTTCAATCCATCTGTTGAAAAATTATCAAAACTTCCGCTGCGGTATCCGGACGGATCAATGGTGATTTTTTCAAATCCGGCAGCCTGCAGAACCGGGATAATCAAATCTTTCTGCTCCAAGAGTGCCGGAATCCGGTCGGATGAAACTTCAATTCTTGCAGAATCTTTTTCCATACGGAGGCGGATCTCTTCCGCATCCGGGAGAAATCGGCGGATTATTCCCTCGCCCTCCGAAACCTTCTGTATCTTTTCCGGTGTGAGTTCCATTCCATAATCAAAACGTGTGGCAAGACATGGCGAAGCCGGTTTTTCTGCCGTGATCAGCCCCAATTCCCGGGAAACTGCACGGACATCCGATTTGGAAAAACCGCTTTCTGCCAACGGAGAACGTATTCCAAGTTCCCGGATCGCTTTCTGTCCGGGACGGTATTTCTCAAAATCATCTGTATTTGTCCCGTCAAAAACATATTTCATTCCGTTTTCTGCCGCAAAAGCAAGAATTCCGGAAAAGAAATGTTTTTTGCAGAAGTAACACCGCTCCCGTGAGTTGAATCTGATTTCCGGAATGGAGAGCGGATCATAATGCAGAACTGTAAACGGAACAGAATATTGTTCTGCCAGTATCTTGGCTTCCTGCAATTCAGATTCCTTTTGAAATGGAGAATACATCATCACTGCCGCCGCCGGAAACATCTTTTTCCGACGGAGCAGGGAAAGTACCGCAAGCAGAAGCGCACTGTCGGTTCCCCCGGAGAACCCCAGAACAATCCCTTCCTGACAGCAGGGTTCAACATTGCGGATCAATCTGTCAAGCTGTTCAGACATCCTGTTCCTTTGCGAGCCGTGCCGCTTCGGAAAAAATCTCCTGATATGCCGCACCGGTTTCTTTGACCGCTTCTTTCACACTCTCAAATTCGGGATAGTACCGGACAATATCTTCATAACTGCAACGTTTGACATTAATTGTTCCGTATACTGTTTTCACCGGAATGATTTTCCGGGCCATACAAACACGTTCCACCCGGTATTTCCGTAAACCAATGGAAGTGGTACAACGGAATACCGTTTTTTCAATTTCCGGCAAATCCGGTTCCGCTGCAATAATTTTCAGCATGACTGCCGGCCGGTTTTTCTTCATGCTGCAGGGTATGCAGGAAACGTCTTTTGCCCCGGCCTCCAGCAGTTCTTCCATTGCCAGTCCGATCATTTCGCCTGTGGAATCATCAATATTGCTTTCGAGAACATAAATCTGTTCCGGGTCAGTTTTTACGGAAAGCAGCATTGCCCGCAGCATATTCGGGCGTCCGAAATCACGTTTCCCCAAACCGATCCCGATTTTTTCAATGGTATATTCTTCCGGTAAAACAGAATCCGTCCGCAGGGCAGCTGCAATGGCAATTCCGGTCGGAGTGATCATTTCCCCTTTTGTATCTGTTATTCTCAATGGAATTCCGGATGCTTGAGCTATATTTACAACTGCTGGAACGGGAACCGGCAATTCTCCATGCTGACAATGTACAGTTCCGGACCCTTCGGTAAGTCCGGTGACAATACATTTTTCTATTCCAAGATCATCAATCAGGACAGCTGCGGAAACGATATCCACGATGGAATCCACTGCGCCCACTTCATGAAAATGCACTTCCTCCACGGAACATCCGTGAGCTTTCGCTTCCGCTTCAGCAACGATACGGAAGATTTTCTCTGCCAGTTCTTTTGCCTTTGCAGGAAGAACAGCATGTTTCAGAATCGCCTGAATATCTGAAAGATGTCTGTGAAAATGATGACCATGATGTTCATGATGATGTTCATGATGCAGAATCACATTGAAATCACACCCATCCAGACCGTAAGTTTTTTTTCTGGAAATTTCATAATCGAATTCATCCAGGTGCAAATTCTTCAAACATTGAGCCAATTTTTCCGGATTTCCGCCCAGATCAAGCAATGCCGCAACAGTCATATCTCCGGAAATCCCTGAGGCTCCCTCCAAAAATAATATTCTGCCCATCAGTTTTTTCCTTTCATCCTGAGAATACGGCATGCGAGTACTGCGGCTCCGAATCCGTTATCTATATTCACCACTGACATACCTTCCGCACAGGAATTCAGCATGGCAAGCAGGGGAGCAATACCTTCAAAACCGGCTCCGTAACCGATACTGGTAGGGATTGCAATCACAGGAGCTTCCGTCAATCCTGCCACAACACTGCCTAATGCCCCTTCCATTCCCGCTGCAACGATTACAATATCGGCTTTTCTGATTTCATCTATATGGGAAAGCAGTCTGTGCAGCCCTGCGACGCCGACATCATAGAAACGTTTGACTTCCGCACCGAGGAATTCGGCTGTTCCGGCGGCCTCTTCTGCTGCCGGAATATCTGCGGTTCCTCCTGTGCAAATCGCAATTTTTCCCGGAAGAACAGAACGTTTGCCCCATTCGGAACAGACCAATCCGGATTGCTGATCCCAGACAACAGAAATCTGTTCTTTTTTCAGATGTTCTGCCTGTTCTGCGGAACACTTTGTTCCCAGTACCGCTATGTTTTCCTCTTGAAATGCCTTGAGGATCGTTGCCAATTGTTCTTTTGTTTTTCCCGGACAGAATACGGTTTCGCTTTGTCCGGTCCGCTGTGAACGGCTGAGATCGAGTTTCGCAAATCCAAGTTCTTTGATCTTATCCATAAAAAACCTGCTGTTGTCATTCATTTTTCAACTGAATATAGCACAGGAAAAGCAGATTTCAAACAGATACAGAAAAAACGCCCGGATTTTTCGTTACTCATTCTTCCCGGGAAAAGAATGAAAACAAAAACGGATAACATGAGCTGACCCTTATTGAAAAAAATTTTTCCCCTGCTATATTAGGAGGGGAAACAACCTTTGTTGAGAACAAAATTGAAAAAGAAAGGATTTTTTCATGATGAAATTTTTGAAAAGTACGCTTCACTGGTTCTGGAAATATTATATTGTTCCGGCTGACCATGAACTGAAAGAAAATGAAATTATTGACGGTCAGATTGTTCTTGCAGACGGTTCAATTGTCAAATCAAACAAATTTTCTTTTTCAGAGGATTTTCAGGTCAATTTCTGCGGAAAAGTTGCACCGACAGAAAAAGTTGTTATTACCGGAGGATTCATTGCAGATCATGAAGGTTCCATCTTTACGGGAATGGCTGTTGCAAGTCTCTGGAATTTCCGTTTTAATGGTCAGATGAAAATCAATGGCTGGAAAATCGGAAACAATGAATATCCGCTTCAATTCAATAACCATATAGCAGAGCTGGATTACAAACCCGGACGGAATCAGGTCATTTTCGAGGTCAAGGGAAACCCGAATGATATGCTCCTGATGTTCAAAATCATGGAAAATATCCCGAAACTTTCTATGAAATACGGACCTTTCGTTTCTTTCCCGGACAGCAGCGAAAACGCGGTTTCTGTTATTTTTGCCGGAACCCGGAATGCGCCCGCTGCTGTGGATTACAGAGAAGCCGGAACAGAAAAATGGACCCGCATATATGACAATCTGGGCGGACAGATGCGGCATGACAGACCAATGCATCATATCCGGCTGGAAGATCTGAAACCGGATTGTAATTATGAATACCGGGCTGTTCTGATAGATGATTACAGAGGTTTGGAAGAGCTGATTCCGGAAAGAATCGAAACCTTCCGCACTGCTCCTCAGGGAAATAAACCGTTTTCATTTCTGTTGACTGCTGATTTACAGAACGTTCCGGCACGGATGGAATATATGAAGAAAATGTTCGGTGAAAATGCCCCGTTCTCACCGGATTTCTTTGTTTTTGCCGGAGACCTTTACTGGACAAGCAACTATGATAAATCAATTATGGATGAGTTCGTGGAACCTTACCGGGAGTGCACTGACAATAAACTTCCCCTTGTCATGGTTCGCGGAAATCATGAAATCTACGGTAAAGAATCCAATCATTATTTCGATTATTTCACTCCGCCCTGCGAGGGAAAAGAAGGATATTACATGTACCGCTGGGGCGATACCTGTTTTATCGTGCTTGATTTTTGCGACGATGACGGATGGATGCCGCCTCCCAGCACACGGCAGTTTCATGATTTTGAACCCTATCTCGCTGCAGAAGCAAAATGGCTGAAAAAAGCGGTGGAACTTCCCATCTGCAAAGATGCAAAATACAGAATCGTTCTGGCGCACGGAGTTCCGGTCGGAGATTATTGGGATTATATGCCGAATCATGTCCGGCAGGTCATTGACCCGGTTTTCGGCGGCGCGAATCCCAAAGTACAGATTCATCTGTGGCTTGGCGGACATATTCACCGTCCGTTCCGCAGTATTCCGCTGAAAAACAGCTGTTATTCCATGATTGCTCCGGAAAAGTTTGTCAAACCTCATCCGAAAGTCGGAGTCAATTACAATTTCCCTGTGGCAATAACCGGTGGCCCAATCGCAACGCTTCCGGCAAATATGCAATTTACATCATTTTTCGTGGAAGTTGCTCCGGATGGAATCTCTGTCCGCAGCTATGACCGGGATTGCAAAGAATACGATTCCTTCCGCATCGCTCAGGATGGGAGCGTTACGGATGGCGAACGCAGCAGCGAATTCAAATATTACGAATATTAAAATAAAAAAGCTTTGTTCCCGATATGGGTTGGCAAATCCTTCTACTATTTAACTTTATTGAGACGGCATTTTGATTTTTGCGATGCAAAAATCAGAATGCCGCAAATAGGTTTCAAAAAGGATGATGGGGTTCGGGGAAGAAGGGAAAAAATTTCCTCAAAAGTTTTTCCCTTCTTCCCCGATCACAAAACAACCTTTGTTGGGAACAGAGCTTTATGTTTTACTTGGAAAGTTCGGAAGCAACGCTTTCGATAGCTTTTCCGGTGGACCAATCCGGTTCTGCGCCGGAAACCTGACGGTTCAGCCATTCTGCTGAAACCGCAGGAAGAATATCATGACCGCCTTCAAACAGAGTCAGACGTACTCTCTTTGACTGTCTTCTGAAGTGAACCGTATATTTTCCGAATGCGGGATCACCTTCTTTGGCAGCCAGGTGTTCCGGGACTTTTTCATTCTCTTCCATGTAGGCAATATCTTCTTCGGAAATCCGGTCTTTTTCTTCTGCCAGAGCATTGAATGCACGGACTGCCTGACCGATGGGGACACTTCCTGTATGACCGTCATGGATTCCGGTGCTGATATCGACCGTGACTTTATCCACGGCATTGGGGAGCCAGGTCAATGGAGAACGGAGACGGGCAGACATATTGGCACTTGCTGACAATGCCGGATCGCCGCCGCAGGCATTGGAAATATGATTGGCATAACCGTTTCTCCGGACAGAACTCTGTTTGTGCCACAATGCCACATCAGAGATCGGACACCATGCGGAAACTGCTGTCCACAGATCCGGACGCCGTGCAGCCATCAGCAGGGAACAATGTCCTCCGCCGGATCCTCCCACAAGATAAATTCTTGACGGATCGACATTATAGGTGCTGCACATATAAGCAACGGCATCTTCCAGATCGGAAACAACCAGATCGGAACCGCAAGCCTCCGGCAGCCAGTTCTGTCCGCGGAAATGCGGAAAGATCATGTGCCAGTTGTATTTTTCTGCAACAGAGGTATACATGGAACAATCAGCATCAACGGTAAAGCTCCAAGTGTGGAGAGCCACCATCAGCGGACGCGGTTCTTCTCCGGCAGCAGGCTGACACATTGCAGGCTGCATTGATCCATCAACTTTACAAAAATATTCGATTTTTTTCAACATTTTTCAGTTCTCCTGATTTATTGGACACTTTCAATATACATGTTTCTGGTTAAAAAATCAAGTTTTTACAGAACAGAAAAAAATAATCCCGGAAAATAACGTAAAATTCACTTTTTTTCAAAAAAATAACTTGACATCATTACATACAACCTCAATATTAATTTCAAGAAAATAGTTTTATTCATTGTTGCCTGAGGAGGAAAAATGAACGAAAAACATTATGATTTCCGGGAATGGATGAAAACATACCACCTGCGGAACGGAAGAAAAAACGGACGGTGTATCAACTCCGGCGAAATTGAAATTACAAACGCATGGATGATTTATGCAGAAGACCCGGAGGATATTCTTGCTGAACGTGCGGTTTCCGATATGAAAGTTTTTCTGCGGAAAGCTATGGGAGTCACCCTTGCATCTGCCGCAGAGAAAAAGATTTGTCTGAAAGTTTCCGGAGACGGTTCTCAGAAACATTCCTGCAAGTATGAAGTTTCTCCGGAGAATATCACCATTACCGGAAATACCTCACGCGGCCTGCTTTATGGAATCGTTCACCTGGAAGATGTCATGCGTTTGAACGGCGGACCCTTTCTTGCCGCAGGAAACAGTTCCTATGTTCCTCTTGCACGGATGAGAAGTACCCATTCCGGCAGCGGACTGGATGAGTTTCCCGATTGGCAGCTGAATGCCATCCTTCATGCCGGATTTACCGCAATTGATGTGTTTGTCAAGGGCGTGGATTTGACGGCAAAGCGGAGCTGCGATCTGAAAGATCTCATCGAACGTGCCGCAAGTTTCGGCCTTGATACCGTTGTCTACAGCTATATGAAGTGTTATGTTCATCCGGATGAACCCGATGCAGATCAGAAATTTGATGAAGTTTACGGTAAGCTGTTCCGTTCCATTCCCGGAGCCGCTGCGATTCATCTTGTGGGAGAATCCCTGGAATTCCCCAGCCGTGATACGACAACCGTGGTCAAATCCCATGTGGAAGAAGGCGATGACGGTCTGCAGGATCCCCGTCAGCCGACCGGATATTATCCCAACAGCGACTATCCCGATTACATTGCCAAGGTTTGCGATACGATCCACAAGGCGGCTCCTGGCGTGGAAGTGATTTTCAATACCTACAACTGGGGCTGGGCTCCCCTGGAAGCCAGAAAGAAATTCCTGGAAAACTTCCCCAAAGATGTAACGCTTCATGTCACCTACGATATTTTCAAACAGAACCGCTTGAAAGATCTGGCATGTCCTGTGATGGATTATTCGATCTTTGCAGAAGAACCCGGTTTTTATTTTGAAAGTGAAGTCAAAACCGCAGCTTCTCTCGGAATCAAAGATATCCGGGTTACCAGTAATCTTGCGGGAACGACCTGGGATTTCGGCTGTGTGCCTTATGCACCCGTTCCATTCCGTTGGATCAAGCGCATGGAGATCCTGCGGGATTATCTCTTGAATTACAGCGTCAACAGTTTCTATGACTCTCACCATTACGGCTGGTTCCCGAATGTATGCAATGATTTGGCAAAAGCGATTTTCTCGGAAGATGCGCCTGCTGATCCGGTGAATTTTCTGCACAGAATTGCGGTTCGTGATTTCGGAGAAGATGCCGCAGAAAATATTGTGGAAGTCTGGCGGATCTGGAGCCGCGCCATGGATCATTATGTTGCCTCCAATGAGGACCAGTACGGTCCCTGGCGTGTCGGCCCGGCATATCCGTTTGTCTTCCAGCCGGCAATCACACGGACAATGGACGATAAGAATGTGGTGTTCCCCACGACAGAAGAATCTTATCGTGCCGGCGGCATGATCAAAACCATGTACACACCCTATGAAAACAATGCTCAGTCTCCCGGACCTTTACGGTTCCCCATTGAAATTGCAGAGTTGGAACAGATGCTTCCCGCATGGGAAAAAGGTGTGGAACTTCTGGAAAAAACATTGCCGCTGATTCCGGAAGAACAGAAACAGGAAGGAGAACGGCTCTACCGTCTGGGCAGATTCATCCGGAACAGTATTAAAACCACGCTTGGAATCAAACGCTGGTGGATCGCCAATATGAAACTGCAGACCTCTTTCAACCGGGAAGAGATGCAGATGTATTTGAATCAAATCAAAGAATTGCTTCAGTCCGAACGGGAGAATGTTCTGGATACAATTCCTCTGGTGGAGGCAGATTCCCGTCTGGGATGGGAACCCCGCATGGATTATGTTTGCGATAAAGCCCATCTGGATTGGAAACTCCGTCAGCTTTCCATTGCTGAAGCAGAAATTGAAGCCTATGATGACATGATAAAACTTTAACAGGAAAGGTTTTTGATAATGAAAGATTTACAGCAGACACGCGGACTTTTGGGGGCAATGCCCGTTTCCGAAACACTGGGGTCCCTCATTAAAGGAATCGAACTGGAAAAACAGGGCATTCAGGTTTATATGCTTTCCGTCGGAGAACCCGATTTTGATACGCCGGATTTCATCAAAGAAGCATGTTGGAAAGCGTTGCAGGATGGCTGTACAAAATATACAGTTCCCGCCGGGATCGGAGAACTCCGGGAAGCCTGTGCGGAAAAATTCAAATCCTGCGGAATTGATTCCACTCCGTCTCAAATCGTTGTAACACCCGGCGGAAAATTTGCCTGTTCTGCCGCAATTACCGCACTTTGCGGTCCGGGCGATGAAGTGATCCTGCCTGTCCCGTATTGGGTCAGCCATCTGCACATGATCAATGCCGCAGGAGCAAAACCGGTTCTTGTTCCGACAACCCCGGAAAATAATTTTGAGTTGACAGAAGAGGATATGCAGAAATATGTGAACGAACGGACCCGCCTTGTTGTTCTCTGTTCCCCTTCCAATCCCACAGGAACAGTTTACCGGAAGGAATCTCTGAAGATGATCGGAAGGTATGCCGTGGAAAAGAATTTCATGGTTCTCTCCGATGAAGTTTATGAGCTGCTGACTTACGACGAAGACCGTCCCCATGTCAGCATTGCCTCTCTTTCTCCGGAAATCAACGAACATACCATCACGATCAACTCATTCAGTAAGAGTTATGCCATGACCGGCTGGCGCGTGGGATATCTTACAGCTCCTCAGTGGCTGAGTTCCAAAATTGATGCTTTGCAGACTCATTTTGTGGCAAACGTCACCACCTTTGCCCAGTATGGCGCATTGGAGGCTTTGAAGCGCGGAACCGGAGAATGTATGAAAATGAAAGAGGTCTTTGCCGCACGCCGTGACCGCTTCTGCAATATGCTCTCCGCAATCCCCGGATTGAAAATCATCCATCCTTCCGGAGCTTTTTATGTTTTCGCCGATATTTCCGCATTTGGACTCGGCAGCATGGAATTCTGTGACCGTCTGATGGATGAAGCATATATCGCTGCAGCTCCCGGCTGCGGATTCGGTGCAGATCAATTCGTCCGGTTCTCCTACGCCTGTTCTGATGAAGTATTGGAAAAAGCAGCCGCAGGACTTGCCGCTTTCTGTGCAAAACTTTTAAACGAAAAACGGTAAATACTCATGCCTTTGCCTTCCCGACAGGATGAATTATATGAAAAGGTCTGCTCCGACCTGAGGGGCCGTTTTGTTCCCGGTTCGATCCTGCCGGGAGAGCCGGAATATGCCAAAGAACTCGGCTGCGGAAGAACGACCTTGAGAAAAGTTCTGGCTCGGCTGGCAGAAGAAGGAAAAATCAGCCGAACTCATTCCGGTACAAAAGTTTTGAAAACAGATTCTTCCGCACAGACAACTGAAAAACGTCCGGTTTTTCTGTTGGTTCCCTGTTCCGAATATATGGAAAAAATCGACTCAATAAGTTTGCGGGAACTGCGCCTGTTTATTTCCGGAGCAATGCGCGGTGCAATCGCGAACGGAAGACAGCTGGTGACACTTCCGATCTCAGAATCAAACCGGGATAACCGTCTGGAATGTATTGATATTTCCGTTCAGCAGCTCTCTTTGCTCAGACCGGGCGATCTTGTTCTGTTTCTCGGACGCTGGTACCGCAGAATCATTCCGTTTCTGATAGAGACCGGATGCCGATTCGGTTCCGTTACCCAATTCCCGGTTCCCATGCCGGAAATTCTCTGCAACAACAGTATTGCATATTATGGTTTCTCAACCACCGCTTTCATGGAAGCCGGACTGCAGCTTTTGAAAAATTCAGGAAAAAGGAACATCGGCTGTTTCTGGTTTACTTTGGAACCGGAAGAACGGAAACAGACAGATTTATATTATCAGAAACAGCTGAAAGCGTTTGGAATTTCCGGAAAAATCATGGCTGTTGATTATCATATTTCCCCCGAA
Source organism: Lentisphaeria bacterium (assembly GCA_017503375.1). GTDB lineage: Bacteria > Verrucomicrobiota > Lentisphaeria > Victivallales > UBA1829 > SIG79. The sequence continues at coordinate 13,340 of JAFVTF010000061.1, forward strand.
GAAAAAGAGGCGGCTCTCAGACAGTTCTGTGAAGAAAATACCTTTGATTCATTGATTATTACTCCGCATCTTTATGGTTCGTGGAACGAAAAAGCCGGGGAATGGATGAAGGATTTAACATTGGTTACAGGGAAAAATTCGCCGCTTCCGGGAATTCCAGAAGGTCTTCCGCATTTTGAACTGGAAGACTCCATATACGACATCGCAATAGCATTGGTTTCCCGGATTTTGAAAGAACCCGGCGGAACTGCTGATTTTTATCCATATTCACTGTAAACAGGAGAATAAAATGATTGATTTTGACTTGTTGAAAGACTTGATCCGGCTGCGCCCGGTTTCTGATGATGTTGCCGCTGTCAATCTTGCGGTGGACCGTGTGATGAATGAAATGGTTTCTGCGGGCCTGTTCTGCAAGCTGGAAATGCTCGGCGACCGGAAAATCCTTTATGCAGCAACAACAGAAGAGACTCCGGATGTGCTGTTCAATGCCCATCTGGATGTAGTCGACGGGGAAGATTTTCAGTTTGAAGCTGTGGAAAAAGATGGCTGGCTTTATGGCAGGGGAAGTGCAGATTGTCTCGGGTCCTCTGTGCTCCTTGCCTGTCTGCTGAAACGCTGTAAGGGAAAAGCAAATATCGGTGTGATCTTTTCCACCGATGAAGAGATCGGCGGCGCAACAACGGAAGCTATGGCAAAACGCGGTTACGCCGCAAAAAAAATGGTTGTTGTGCTGGACGGCGGAGATTACGGCACGATCATCACTGCTCAGAAAGGAACCGCTGTCATGCGGCTGAGAGCCTATGGAAAAGAAGGTCATTCTGCCTACCCGTGGAGATCGGAAAATGCCATTGACAAGATCGTGTATGCTTATGGAAAAATCCGGGAACGCTGGAAAGAAAACGATGGAGAAGGCTGGACGGAATCCATGGTTCCGTGTATTGTTTCCGGCGGTGCTGCCACAAATAAAGTTGCCGGATATGCGGAATTGAAGATCAATCTCCGTTATGTGGAAAAAGGAATCCTTCCGAAACGCGTTCAGGAATTGCAGGAAATGACAGGGCTTGAGGTGGAAGTCATCAGCAATTGCGATGTTATGGAATCCCGCAGGGATGCTCCGGAATTGCAGATTTTGAAAAAGAATGTTGAGAAAGAATTGGGCAGGGAGTGCATTTTTACAACGGTATGCGGCGCAACCGACGCCAGATTTTTCGGCAAACTTGGTATCCCGGTTGTTATTATGAATCCGGATTGTGCGGATGAACACGGTCCCGGGGAGTCTGTCAGAATAGATTCCATGATAACACTGGAAGAAATCCTGGCAAGAGCTGTTGAAGAAGTTTCTTGTTGAAAATATGAAATGAAAGAGGAGAAAAATGCTTGTAACTGGAACATTTCTGGATGAGATCAGCCATGATATCCCCCATCAGAATTGGGGCGAAAAAGAGTGGGATCTTGACTTTCAATCAATGAAAAACGCCGGGATTGATACGGTGATACTGATTCGTTGTGGTCATAAACGCTTTATCACTTATCCTTCAGAATTTCTGATTAAGGAAGAAAATTGTTTCAATCCGCCATTGGATCTTGTTGATTTATTCCTGCGCCTTTCTGACAAATATGGAATGGCATTTTATTTCGGATTGTATGATTCCGGAAATTACTGGCACAATCAGCAGTATGTGAAAGAACTTGATCTTTCTAAAGCTGTCGCAGAAGAAGTTTGGAAAAAATATGGACACTACAAAAGTTTTAAGGGGTGGTATCTGAACTGTGAAATTTCCCGTGGTTCAGCCGGCATGAGCCACCTTTACCGGGATCTCGGGAATTTTGTAAAAGATCTTTCCGGAGGATTGCCGACATTGATTTCTCCCTATATAGCAGGAATCAAAGCATGTCCAAGCAACGTAATTACAATCGCAGAACATGAAAAAGTCTGGAACAACATTCTTTCCGAAATTCAGGGCGCGGTGGATATTATTGCTTTTCAGGATGGACATTGTCAATATGATGAACTTCCGGATTATCTTGAAATCAACTTGAAATTGGCAAAGAAATATGGAATGAAGAGTTGGACCAATTGTGAAAGCTTTGACCGGGATATGCCAATACATTTTCTTCCTATCAAATGGGAAAAAATGCGGCTGAAACTGGAAGCTGCTGCAAAATGCGGGATCGACAAAGCTATCACTTTTGAATTTTCCCACTTCATGAGCCCAAATTCCATGTATCGGTCAGCTCACCATCTCTATAATCGTTACATGGAATACCGCGAACAATTGTTAAATAATAAAATACTGTAAACCCCTTAAAACAGAAGGAGTAGAAAAATGAAAGCAACAAAAACAACAAAAAGTATTTTTACCCTGATCGAATTGCTTGTGGTAATTGCCATCATTGCAATTCTCGCCGGAATGCTGCTGCCTGCACTGAACAGTGCAAGGGAAAAAGGACGTGGTACATCCTGTATCAACAACCAGAAACAGCTCACCCTTGCGATCATTGCATATTCCAATGACAACAGTGGTCTCTATCCGTTCAGAACTCTTGGGACCGCCAGCCCTTACAGCGGGGATCCCGGCTGGCTCTTTTCTGCATTTCGTGTCGGAACCGTTTCGGATTACAATGTCGCGCTCTGTCCCTCATTCATGCCTGATTATTCCGGAACAAAAAAGGAAGCAGATATCAAAAACCTGAACAGCTTTAAAGTTTGCTACGGCGGGATCAGAAGTTACGGCGCAACGGAAAATATCCCGTTCCACATCAAAGGCGATGCTTCCGGAAACTGGAAACTGATCAATTTCAAGAAAATCGGTTCTTCCTCCACGACGATGCTTGGCGGAGATTCTTATTACGGTCCGGATAACAACTGGGGCAAAAACGGTTCCCAGTGCGATACCATTTGGATGGATCGCGGAGACAACCCGAACAGCCCCAACGCACAGTTCCGTCACTCCAACAGAGTAAATATGATGTTTGCTGACGGACATGTGGAAGCTCTTGATCTGATAAAATATATAAAATATTACCGTGACGGCGATACAAAATACAAAGGGATCGTCCGTTATTTCACAGCCGGAAAAAATGCTGTTCAGCAAATCGCTGCAAGCGCAGAATAATGAGGAATGGCTGATATGAGTATGAAAAAATTTCTTTTGTTCAGCACACTGAGTGCAATCAGTGTACTGTTCGCAGATTTTACCATCGTGAAAGATGGGAAACCTGCGGCGGCGATCGTATTGGGAGATCGTCCGGTCAAAAGCGCTCAGATGGGTGCATTTGAATTGCAGCATCATGTAAAAATGATGACCGGAGCGACACTTCCCATTGTGAAAAAAGAGAAGGAAGCCGGGAAACTGAATATCATTCAGATCGGCGGGGAAAATGCGGATCTGAAAGGCGAATCCAACAGGATCCGTTTTTCCGGAAGAAAGCTGCTTTTGACCGGTGGCGACAAGAAAGATTACGGAAAGGTTGATTATAACAATTACCGTACGTTCCCGGGGAATGATTATCACTGCCGCGGTTCACTTTATGCCGTCTATGATTTCCTGGAATATTATTGCGGATTCCGTTTTTATTTCTTTGATGACAGCGATACCTGTTTCAAACCGTCCAGGAACTTGTCAGTCAAAGAGAAAAACCGTGAATTCACTCCCAGCTTTGATGCACACCGTCAAATCTGGATTTCCAGCCGGGAAGATTTTGACAAATTGTTCAAATATACTCCGCGGCAGGTGGAACTCTGGCGTATGAGATGGCGTTTGGGAAATCTTTACGGATTTGCAAACCACAATCAGGCAAGTCTTTGGTTCAAACACTGGAAAAAGGCAAAAACACCGAAACTTGCAGAATATTTTGCCGGACATAAACCGGAACTCTTTGCACAAGGCTATAAAGGGAAAGGCGTCGGAGCAGACCCGATCCTGACCAGCAATTATCCCGGAGACAGGGATCTTCCCGCTCAGCCGTGCTATACAAACCCGGAAACGATCGAACACTTCGCACAGGAAGTCGTTACCTACTATCGCGGAGGATGTGTTCCGGGCGGATGGGGAAATCAATCCGGTGCCTATCCCGCAAAGACAAATGCCATTCCCCGTATTTTCGGAACAAAATGGTTTTATCCTCTGGAAGGCGGAGATAATCCCCACTACTGCAAGTGCAAAAATTGTCAGGCTCTTGTTCCGCAAAAGAAAGGTTCCTGGAATCAGCACGATTCCAATATGAAATTCGCTTTCATTGCAAAAGTTGCAAAACGGGTTGCTGAAATCGAACCGGATGCAGGAATTTCAACACTGGCATATATCACAAACCTTTCTTACCCCGATAAGATCCGGCTTCCGGAAAATGTGGCTGTCGGAATCTGTCTGACAAACTACACCTGGTGGCATCCTGTTGTTTATAAAAAACAGATGGAACAATATAAAAAGTGGGTGAATCATGAGGGAAAAAAACGGATTCTGACTCTTTGGACATATATTTTCTCAACATTCTGGGATGCAGAGATCCATTTCGGAAAATATAAACCCTTCCCCGGACTGTACCCCTGGAAAGTTGGGGAACAGTTCAAAATGTTCGGACAGGATGGGATCCGCGGATGGTTCACCTGTATTCAGCTGCAGTACAATCATCTGGAAGGATATATTGCAGCCAAGCTGAGTTATGATAAATCTCTGGACCCGAATGAGATCATTGATGAATATTTCCGGAATTATTACGGAAAAGCCGGGGATGTCATGAAACAGTTCTACAAAGAGGTGGAACAGATCTACTGGAATCCGGCAAATTATCCTGCTGCATGGAGCAAGGAAAAAAATGTGGTCCTCGGACCGAACGGACCGAAACATCCTCATTGGTGTACCGGAATGCATTCTCCGGAAGTCAATCATGCAATGGGAACCGAAGAACGGTTCAAACGGCTGAACAGTTTGATCGAACAGGCCCAGAAACTTGTTTCCACCGCCAATGAAAAGAAACATCTTGCCCGTGTGGTCGATCTCATCTGGAAACCGGCTCTGGAAGGACAGCAGTATTTCCGCTGGCTGGAAAATAAAAAGAAACAGGGTGCAAGAGCGATCGCATGTCCGAAAATCAGCGACGGAAGAGGGAATCCGCTCGGAATCAAGTGGGATAAAATTCCCTCTACCGGAACATGGACAGATGTTTACGGTAAAGATGTGAAAAGCCAGTGTTCTGTAAAAGCGGTTATGGATCATAAATTCATCTATTTGAAATTGAACGATAAGGCCGCAGCCGGAAAGCCCGTTCTTGATACCTGGAGCGATAATTTTGAAATGTTCTTCTCGGCAGATGGAAATTATCCGATCCTGCAGATCGCGATCGGAAGAAGCGGCAGTTCTCTTCAGCTTCTGCACAACCTTGTAAATGATGCTGCAAGCAGAACGCAGAAGAATTACGATCTTCTCGTGGCCATCAAAGATGATAAAAAATCCGGTTTTTCTGTCTATCTTGCAATCCCCAGAGAAGCGATCCCCGGAAATAATGCGTTTCTCTGCAACTTTATGAGAACGGACAGATCTTCTGTAAATCAGGCTTGGGCGCCTGTCTTTACGACCCGCTATCTGCATGGAATGAAATATGGCGGTATGCTGATGGAATTTCCGATGACGGTTGATTGTTCCAAATTCCGCTTTACATCACCGCAGGAAGCTGCCATCAGTGCAGACCCTGCCGCTCCCGGGAAAAAAGCCGCCTGGATGAAAGGAAAATACAGCTGGGCGCTGACTTGGAACATGCCGAAAGAATTTCCGAAAGGAAGATTCAAAGTGTATGCATGGATGCGTTCTGATTCAGAAAAAGGGAAAAATCTGACTTACAGAATCGGTTTTTATAATCCGGTTACGAAAAAATCGCAATTCACAAGAGCTCTCCCGGTGGATGAATTTGCCGGAAAGGAATATAAGAGAGTTCTTCTCAGCACCTTTGATCTGAGCGGAGGATTACGGTTCTTTGTTGGCGGTTTCAATGGGAAAAAGTTACCGGGTGACAACAAAATCTGGATTCATTCTCTGGAAATAGAACCGGTACCGGCGAATCGGTAAGAATAGATTCCATGATAACACTGGAAGAAGTTCTCTTTAATGCAGTACAGGAATTATAAATTTATAAGCGCTGTTCCCCATACAGGTTGGTAAATCCTTCTGCTATTTTAACTTTAAGATGGCATTCCGATTTTTGCAACACAAAAATCAAAATATCATCTTAAAGTTAAATAGAATGGCAGAAGGATTTACCACCACATACGGGGAACAGAGCCCGAAATAAAAATATTTCCTGTTTTTCAAATGGATCATATTTCCAAAAAAAAGAACATTTTTTCGGACAATCTTCAATGAAAAATTTTTTTGTCATTTGACTTTCATGGGAAAGCCGGTTATTTTTAATATATACAATAACTTTCTGGAGAATAAAATGAAATTCAAAATGGTTCACAACAACTTCAATGTCTTTGATCTGGAAAAAAGTCTTGCTTTTTATGCGGAAGCATTCGATATGCACGAAGCGCGCAGAATAGAAAAACCGGATTTTATTATTGTTTATCTGGAAGACGGAAACAGCAGTCATCAACTGGAATTGACCTGGCTCCGTGACCGGACCGAGCCCTATGATCTTGGAGAGGATGAATTTCATCTGGCATTTGTAGTTGATGATTATGAAGCAGCTCATGCTTTGCATGAAAAAATGGGCTGTATCTGCTATGAAAATCCGGAAATGGGCATCTATTTTGTAGAAGATCCCGATCATTACTGGCTGGAAGTCCTGCCGGAAAAACGGTAATTGATGAGGCAATTTCAAAAGTCTTCAAAAATGTCTGAAAATTCTTGCAGAGATCTGAAAATGGAGCGTTTTCGGTGGTTACTCTTTGAGTAGCCACACTCAAACTACCATTTCCATTTCATCAGCAATCTCTTTTCAGCCAAATTTTGCCGGACTTTTGAAATTACCTCTGATAAAAAAATGAATTTTTTTTCAGGAAAATACAACTGAGTGGACGAAAAAGTCCACTCTGCGCATGTATATTTAAGATAAGCAGCTTTTGATATTCTTCCGGTAGTCTAGAATCCTATTGAATTTCTACTGTGTGTAGATAGAAAAAAATGTATCTGCGGATGATGTCTAGAATCTTGAAAGGCGACGACGAAACTCTATCCTTTTCCTGTCCTCCGGCTCCTTGTGCGAAGGAGGATTTCCAAACCTTTTTGCGGCATTCCGATTTTGGCACTGCAAAAATCAAAATGCCATCTTTGGGTTAAAATAACAGAAAAATTTACCAACCCATGTGTGAAACAGAGCTTTTCAAGGGAAAATTGGAAACGCCGCAAAAAAAAGGGTGCTGCGGAAAAAGGAGAAACCGCAACACCCGGGGGGCATAAGAAACCGGAAAGTATCAAGGGAAAAAAGGAGTAAACCTTAATACTTCCCGGATTTTTCTTTCACAAAACGGAAAATTTACAACTTAATAACCTTCCGTTATAGTAATATATACCAAAAAAAGAAAAAGTCAAGCATCAAAAGTAAAAAAAAATGATTTTATGTCCAGTTGTCGATTGTAAAAGTAAACGCAATCCCTAAAAAGATGTTGTTTGCATTTAATCTGACAAAGAAGAGGGGGTGCATTTAATCTGACAAATCCTATAAAGTGATTAGAATATTTTTAAAGATGGAAAAGAGAGAAAATAGAGGTATGCTATGATCCGGGGGAAGCCTCCCTCCCACCGGTGTGAGGGGGGGAGTAGCGTTTAATTAGACAAATCGCCCTCCTCAGTGGATTTGCAGAAGGAGTTGCATTATGGCACACCTCACACATTCCCAAAGGTCCTTGATTAAATCCGGACTGAAAAATCAGGATTCTTTCAAGGAAATCTCCAGGAGTATTGGAAAATCCCCATCTACTGTTTCACAGGAAGTACTCAAACATCGAATTGACAGCGACAAAGGAACGTATGGAAGAATAACCAATCGTTGTATTTATCGCCGGAATTGCAGTCGTTTGAGAGTTTGTGATGAGCTTTGTAAGACTAAACGCCCCCGGAAAGGATATTGATTACATTTAATTTGATGAGATGAACCAACATCCGGAAAAAGTCAAAGAATATGCCGATTTGAAAATGAGACTGCAGATGCGATTCAAACATGACCGCGATGCCTATACCACAGCCAAAGGAGATTTTATCCGACAATGTGTTAAATCTGCCCGGAATAAATGAAAGACTCTGTTCTCAAATCAACCTTTCTTGGGAGCTGAGCCTAATAAAAAATCCATTGCAGATAACGGACAGTATCTTCAGAGGGACCGTTGACACCGAAACCGTTGAATGTAAATGTAAGACGTTTGCTGATTCTGCCGCTGTCTGTTTTCGGACGGAGGTTGACGGTATAAAAACCGCTTTCCTGCCATGAGAGTCCACGGCGGATTTTCGGGAGCAGTTCCACTCCCAGTTGATCTTCCAGATTAATACGTTCTGTTTGAAAAAGTCTGATTGCCTCCAGAACAGTTTCCGCTTCATCTTCTTCCAGATCGCAAAAGGTTTGCAAAAGGAATTTATCTGCGGTAAAAATACTTGGGTTTCCGGAAAGATTTGCCATATTTCCCGGCGGAATCAGACGGATGGATGTCAGTCTGCCATGTTTATCCACCGGAAAAAGGTCTGTAAAACCGTCAATATAAAAAAGTTCTTCCCGGAATTGAATTGCCGCATTGCGGGGCAGGGGGAGTTTTTCTTCTGCTTCATACTCGGCAACTTCTTTTCCGTCTCCGGTAACATTGTCGTTGCTGTCAGTGTAGTCCGTGATCAGTTCCCGGAGGATATCCAGCTTATCTGTCAAATCTGTATCGGTGTTCCAAGTCCGTTTGATCCGGTTCAGGGTGGAATTGATACTGCGGGAGCTGAAGTCCAGTCCGCTGCGGGCATCTGTGATCGTAAATTCGATTTCTGTTCCGTAATAATCAATGGTATGAACAACTCCGTCTGCAATAAAGCGGTCATAATCAAACTCGCTGTAATCTTCATTTCCTGGATTTGTCGTAGAGTGAAGTCCTCTGTCGGCAGCGATGAGCCACTGGATTCTGTTGGCTGCGCCTTCGTTGATGTAAAAACTTTTCTGCAGTTCCACGTGCGGACGGATCGTGAACGTGTTGTATTTTGACATGGCAAGAACTGCCATTGTCAGCATGGTTGCGCTGAGGATGAAAATAACAGCTGCGCCGAGAGCGGAACCGGATTGCCGTTTCATCGGACACCTCCTCTTCCGGTGGTGCTGTTCAAACCGCTTTGATTTCTGCGGTTGCCGTAAGTTGCGTTGGCGGCAGAACCGGCAGTCCGTCTCAGCCAGCGTTCTTTGCTTCCGTCAGCCCATTCCACTTCCATCTGAACGGCAAGGGGAATGCCTTCGTGGTCATCTTCGATCCATTCATCCAGAAATTCCACTTCTCCTTCCGAATCACGTTCTGCGTAAAGGAATGAAACTGACTGAACATTTTTAGCAAGGACTTCCCGGGTGATTTTTGTATCGCTTTCATCATTTTCCACTTCCCATGGCAGCAGCGGATAAGGGGAATATTCTGCGATCAGTTCATCATTATCCAATCGGAGACGGACAAAGATCAAAGCTCCCTGATCTCTTGCGTGGCTGCGCCGGAGGGCTGTAAACAGAACTTCATCAATTTTTCCAAGAAAGACATACTTGTCTTTTTGTTCTTCCTTGTCCTGCCACCGGAAGGGGATAGCATTCCGGAGACATTGATCCATGACTTGATCTATGGCAACAAATTCTTTCAGCTTTTCCGTTTGTCTGGTTGTCCGGCTGTAAGCGTTGTAAAAGATCATGGATGCGGTTCCGATGAGAGAACCCACCAGAACAAGAATTGCCATAGCGATGACCAGTTCAACCAATGTAAAGGAGTGTTTTTTCATAAGGAATCCGCCTCGTAGTTGAATCGGTCAACAATAATTTCGGAGACAGTTTTTTTATCTTTCTGCCGGAGCAGCTCGATTTTTACGCCGATCAGCGGGAGTTGTCCCTGCTGATTTTCAAAATCTTCGGGCAGCTGTTCCACAACTTCTTCAAAAGTAATGACCGGAAGATAATCCGGATAATCAAAAATTTCTTCCGGAATGGAGAGTTCATCATCCTGCCCTTCCTGAAGGAGAACGTATTCAGCCGCCTGCATAAGCATGTGAGTGTGCTGCCACTCTTCAGCGGCTCTTCCGACACGTTCCTGAGAAGCTGTAAGAAGCTGCAGCAGCCCTGCCATACTCAATGCCAGGATTCCCAATGCAACAACGACTTCGATGAGAGTAAACTTCACTCTTCTGTCTCCTCAGCGTAAATCCGCCCAGTCAAAGGGGAGATAGTATATTTTTTCTGAAAAGAGTGATATTTGAAGACAAGTTCCCTCATGCCGGAGGCTCCGCCATCGGGAAAGAAACGGAACAGTTCGATCAATTCGGAGCCGGAATCATTTTCCAGCTCCAGAGAGAACTCTTCGGGAAAAGTCCAGCGGGTCCGGATATCTTCTTCCTCTTCCTCATCCTCTTTTTGGGGTTTCTGCATGACGAGTTGCCGGTTTTCCGGGTCCATGGAAACGATACGTTCTTCGCCGTGTTCCATTGCCTGATAACGGACTCCGGCACAGAACGTTTCAAAATCCAAAGCCGTTGATTGAAGTTTCCGGTAGGGCGATTCCCCGCGGAATGCAGCCACAGCGATCCCCGTGACGAGGAGAATGATCGCCATGACTACAGTAAGTTCTATGAGAGTAAATGGTTTATTTCTCGACATAGTTTGTGATATCGGCATTTTCATCGGTTCCGCCGGGCTGACCGTCGGCACCATAGCTCAGCAAATCAAAGTCGCCATGTTCACCGGGACAGGTGTAAACATAATCATTTCCCCAGGGGTCTTTGGGAACTGCCGGCTTGATGTAGGGGCCTTTCCACTTTTCACTGTCACCGGGATTTTCGATCAGTGCCTGAAGTCCATCTTCGCTGCTGGGAAAGCTGCCGACATCCAGCTTATAACCGATGATTGCATCTTCCAGCAGTTTGATCTGGGTTTTGGCAGTTGCAATGTTTGCTTTCTTTACGTGATTCAGGTAGAGCGGTGTTGCGATGGATGCCAGTGCAACCAGAATGACAATGACCACTACGATTTCAATCATGGTGAATGAATGACGTCTCAAATTTCTTTTTGTTTTCATATCAGGTTTCCCTCCTTAGTTGATTGCGTTTATTTCCATCATGGCGGCAAAAATCGAAACCACCACGATCAAGACAATGACTGCCAGAAAGACAATGACTGCCGGTTCAAACAGACTGAGCATTCTTTTGATTTTTGCCCGGGTATCCGCTTCCAGATTGGAGGCGATCCGTCCGAGCATTTCTCCAACTGACCCTGTTTCTTCGCCCACACGGAGCATGGGAACCATTTCTGCCGGAATAAAGCAGTTCCCGGTCAGTGCGGCAGATAATTTTTCCCCGCCCTTCAGCTTGCGGTCAATATTCCGGAACCCATCGGCAATCACCGGATTCACAATGATCTTTTCTGCAATTTTCACTGTCCGGATGATTTCAACGTGATTGGCAAGCAGAATCGCAAGAGTCCGGATGTAGCGGCACATCTCAAGATCGACCATGATTTTTCCCAGAATCGGAATTTCCAATTTCAACTGACTGCGCCGATAATAGAATAATTCTTTTCCCCAGTACTTTTTCAGAACCTCCCAAATCAGAAACACGCTCACTGGAATGACCCACAAGGCATGGAAAAAGAAAGAACTTGCCTCCATGAGAAACACCATCGACGAGGGTAATTCACGTCCCATATCCGCAAAAATTCTTGCAAACTTCGGAACAAACACGGTAAAAAGCAAAATGGTAACGATCAATGTAACTCCCAGAATTGCAATGGGATAAACACTGCTGGAAACAATAAAACTTTTTAATTCTTTGTTTTCTGTCATGAATTTATAAAGTTCTTCCACCGCCTGCGGAAGGCATCCGGATTCTTCTCCGGATTCCACAAGATTTGCATAATAACCGGGGAATAATTTTCCGTGACTGCGGATCAGATCGGAAAATTTCTTTCCTTCATGCAAGCCCTGCCGCAAGGAATTGACAAACTGCTTCTGTTCCGGGTCCGCAGAACTGTCCGCAATGATCGCCAACGCCCGTTCCAATTGGATATTTGCTGCCAGCAACGGTGCCAGCTGACGGGTAAATTGACATGTGTCGACTCTGCTTTTCCGCCACAGACTTTTTTCATCCGATTCGATTCCGGCTTCGCCGCAGAACCGGATCGGAGTCAAATGCCGGCTCCGGAGTTTTCCTTGAGCTTCTCTCAAAGAATCCGCTTCAATCAGAATTTCATGGGGCGTCTCTCCGGGCGCAGCTGCAATGTAACGGTAAAGACTCATGGATTATACCTCTGCGGCAGAACGGTTCAACTCTTCCTGTGTAGTGATTCCGAGACGAACCTTCTCTTCGCCGTCTTCCCGCAACGTTATCATGCCGTCTTTCTTAGCAATAGCTTCCAATTCAGAGCTTGAAGCATTTCTGTTGACAGCCATCCGCAATTCATCGGAAAGCAGGAGCAGCTCATAAATTCCGGTACGTCCCTTGTAGCCGGAACCGTTGCAGCGGCGGCATTTTCCGTTTCCATCGTTTCCGGTTCCGTGACAAGCGGTACAGACTTTCCGGACAAGACGCTGGGAAAGCACTCCGCTTAATGCCGATGATACCAGAAAGTTTTCCATGCCCATATCAACAAGGCGGGTGACTGCACCCACAGCATCATTGGTGTGAAGGGTGGAAAGAACCAAGTGTCCGGTCAAAGCGGCGTTGATGGCAATATCCGCTGTTTCGCTGTCGCGGATTTCCCCCACCAGAATGATATCGGGGTCCTGACGCACAATACTGCGCAAACCATTGGCAAAAGTCACGCCGATTTTTGCATTGACCTGCATCTGGCACAATCCCTGCATCTTATATTCCACAGGGTCTTCCACGGTAATGATTTTTTTCCGGGAATCATTCAGCTGGCTGATCACACTGTAAAGCGTTGTGGTTTTTCCGCTTCCGGTGGGACCCACAACAAGGATCATTCCGTGAGGAATGTTGATCAGTTTATTGAATTTTTTCAGGATATCTTCATTCATTCCAAGGGTTTGCAGGTCAAAAGACAATGCGTCGGAATTCAAAAGACGCAGCACGATACTTTCTCCGTTCATGATCGGAATGGTGGAAATACGCATATCAAGTTCATCTTTGCCAAGACGGATATTTGTTCTTCCGTCCTGCGGCAGACGGCTTTCTGCAATATTCAAATTACCGAGAAGTTTGATACGGGATGCGATTGCCGGGAACTCTTTCAACGGACATGAGATGATTTCAGTCAGCATCCCGTCAACACGGCAGCGGACACTGACAGATTCTTCATTGGGTTCAATGTGAATATCACTTGCTCCGAGTTCGATTGCTCTGGTGAAGATATCATTGACAAGGCGGACTATCCGTGCTTCTCCCGCCATGGAACGGAGCATGTTTTCATCTTCCGTTCCGACTGCTGAGTTTTCTTCTTCCACGGATTCCAGTTTATGCAGAAGCCGTTCCAGAAATGGACGTCTTGCGAAGCGGAAATTCAGTTTTTTGTTCCATGTTTTTGAAACGAGATAACTCAAATGTTCCAAATCGTAAGGGTCTGCAACGAGCAATGTAATGGAATCTTCTTCATGTTCTATCGGAAGACAGGTGTTTGCATTGAAAAATTCCCAGGGTGCATCCTTCTGGACATCCGGCATTTCAAACTCTTCTTCCTCAACCGGAACGGTCTTGTACGCAGTATTGTAAAAATTGATCAGATCATTTTCAGCGATTTCACCGCGATGCAAGGCATCCATATCCGCTTTTCTGGCTTCGGCAGAGGAAAGCGGAATGGGACGTTTCAGTAAATCTGCCAGTGTTTGGCGCGCGCTGGAGAAGTCAAAGGTCATTTCCAGAACTCCGGATTGTTGAGCATACGGCGGTTTCTGTTGGAACTCTTGCCGCGTTCTTTGATATCTTTATTGAAACTGTTGAGGGAGCGGAGCGAATCATTATACCGTTTGATCATCTCTTCCACCGGGCTCTTTTCGTTGATGATGTAGCCGGTAATCAAAACAAGCAGCTCTGTCCGTTCTACATTTGCATTGGTGTTTCCGAAAAGACGTTTGATGATGGGAATTTGATTGATTATGGGGATAGAATCCAGATAATCTGTTTTTCTTTCCTGGATCAATCCGCCGAGAATCATTGTTTTACCATTTGCAACAGTCATATTTGTTTCAATGACACGCTTGCTGAATGTGGGGGAGTTGATATCGGAAGATGTGGTTTTGACAACAGAAGAAAGTTCCTGTTTGATATCAAGAGAGATCAGGTTCGTACTGGTGATTTGAGGCGTAACAGTCAGAATCACACCAGTATTTTCATAATCGTAGTTTTGTACGATCGTGCCGTTGCTGGAAGAGTCAGTTGTTCCTTGCGAAAGATAGGGAACTCTGTCACCAAGCTGAATGACCGCTTCTTTATGGCTGGAAACCAGAAGCTGCGGGCTGGAAATAACTTTGATATCCCCGTTTCCTGCAAGCGCACGCAGATATCCGAATTTTTCCTGCGGATTATCCGGATTGACGATTGCAAAAGAGAACCCATCATTGGGGCTTGATGGAACAGGTGTCGGAGCAACAGTACCATCTGCGCCCGCTGCAAAAATACTGTTCAGTTCAGAATAATTTGTTCCGAGAAGGGTTTTATTGCCATTGATACTGCCGGCTGCGGAGAATTCAATTCCGAATTTTGTGGATTCAGTCAGAGTGACTTCTACGATTAAAACCTGCAGAAGAACCTGGGGCGGAACGATGTCCAGACGGTCAAGCAGCGCTTTGATGGAGGCATAAGTACGGGGCGTTGTACGGAAAACCAGTCGGTTCAGAACGCCGTCGGCAAACATGCGGACATTGTTATCATAAAGACTGGCAGTTGCATTCGCAGTGCTGTTTCTGTTGTTTCTGTTCGTGCTGGATGTTGTAGTTGTCCGGTTTCTGTTTGCCGTGTTGATTTGCGTTGTACGGCTGTTCCCGGTGGAGGAATCCACAGTCAGACTGGAGCCGGTAGTGTTGTAAACAACGGAAAGTGCTTCCGCCAGCTGAGAGGCTTTCCCGTGAGTTACCTTATAAACGAAAACCCGTTCCTGATCAATGGATTCAGAACTGTCAAAGATGTTGACCCATTTCCGGATTTCTGCCAATGCTTCTTCTGTAGCGGCGGAAACAACAAGAACACCGACACGGTCAACTCCTACCAGCTGTATTGCTCCCGGAGGAGAATTTTTTTCATTTGTTTTTGTGACAGTGAACCCGAGCACCGGCAGAACATTCTGCAGTTCTTCCACGAGTTTTGACGGGAGGACGTAATTGCATTTGATTGCTTCTCTGGGCCAGTTGTTCCGGTTGTTCTGGTCAATGGTTGCAAGCAGTGCCTTGATTTTCGGCATATTGCTCTGTTCATCACAAATGAGAATGGCATTAGGGCGTGCCAGTTCCACACAGGCACTTCCGGCTCCGAGAAACGGTCTGATTTGTGCAACAACTTCTTTCGCAGTGGAATTTTTGAACGCATAATAATAGATTTCACCATTTCCGCCGGGCTGCCGGGAGAGCTGGGAAATAGGTGTGATCCGCAACAGGGAATCTTCCGCTGTTGCCGCCGCTCCTGCAATAAACAGCATCCGGTCAAAGGTGTTCCATAATTCTTTCCGGGGCATTTTTGAGTTCAGATTGAGCGTGACTGTACTCTTCAAATTACTGTCAACAACAAAATTAAATCCCAGAATATCTGCGAACGCAGGGATAACATCCACCAGCGGGGCGGCGTTGAATACCAGAGAAGCTGTTACTTCTTCATCGCCGTTTTCCAGAATAAAATCATCATAGAACCGGGCTGCTTCCTGCCGTTTGACTGCACCCTTCTGAGTTCCTTTCGGATAGCTGACTTTATCCAGTTCCTTTTCAATCTTCTTCTGAGCAGGATTTTCAGGATGAGCCACCTGTTCCTGTTCTTTTGTCTCCTTTTTTTCCTTCTGGACCGGAATATTCGGATTCTCTTTCAGAAACGCAAAACGATCCTCTTTTTCTTTTTTTGCAGTTGTTTCAACGTTGGTATCCTCAAAAAATGAACATGAGGAAAGGAGCATTGCCAAAAAAGTGACAGCAGTGATGAGATGAAAACTTTTCATGATTTTTTTCCTGTTATCTGAATTTTATTTGTTATCTTCTGATTTGACCGCCGCGGTTTCCACGAGCTTGATTGGGTGGGCTCATCTGCGGGGTGGTTCCCCGCTGCCCCTGAATCATACGCATCATCTGCATATTCTGCATCATTTGCATCCGCTGCATATTCTGCATCTGCTGAAGCAGATTGTTGGTTGTCGGTCTGCGGTTTGTATTGGTTCTTGCCTGCGGCTGATTTTTGGAGGCTTCCTGCAGTTTCAGTTCCATCTTATTTCCGTTCAAGGTCAAAACTGCACCTGTCCGGGTGACTTCTGTCAACACATAACCGTTCGGAAGTTTTTCGCCGACCCGGATATACTGCTGCAATGCCTGCTGCGGCTGATTATTATTATTTTGCCTGTTCCCCCATTGACCAAATCCCGGAAAACGGAATTGTCTGTTGTTTGATTTTTGGAGAATAACAGCACCTTTGCTTTTTTCCGTAATGGAAACGCCGACAAGAGTCAGCTGAAGCTGTCCGCCGCCTCTGCCGGTTTGTGCATTCGGATTCCGTTCCGGATTGAAAAGATTGTGTTTGACGATAACGGATTCCTGATCTTCCGCTTTTGTCCGGATGGAATGTTTGACCTGTGCTTTGACAGGTGTGCTTTTTTTATCACTTCTTTTTACCACGGAATATTCCTGTCCGGATTTTCCCTTGTCAAAAAGGTTGTATGCAGTCATGCTGAACAGTGCGACCACAAGAAGTATGTTCAAAAGGAAAAGAGCCATCTTCATTGATTACCCCCTTTTTTTCCGGAGTAAATGACCCGCAAGGTTCCGTTGAGAGAGAGATTCATCGCAGTTTCCTGCTGATTATTTCTGCGGAATCGCATATCCATACGCAAATCAAACCGTTTCCAGTAAAGCTTGGGCTTCATTCCGTCAATTTGGGTGAGAAATGTCGCAATGACTTCAATCGGAGCGGAGCCCTGCAAATCTATTTCTGCATAAGAGAGATCATTATTGATTTTTACCATCTTGACAGAACCCAGACTGTTCAGATTCAGCTGGGCTTTCTGCGCCGCAGTCTGAACTTTGGTCCGGAGATCGATTTCAATAAATCCGTCTTTTGTCTGCCAGGATTCTTCCAGAAGTTGCGCATACCGCTGTTCCAGAGCTTTATGCTGTTTCATCTTCTGTTTCAGCGTGCTGTTTTCTTTCTGAAGCTTTTTCAATGTATCCTGCTTATCAGAAATTGCATCTTTTCCGGGAAGCAGAGAGTTCACCGGACCGACAAAATAGAAGAACAGGAAAATCCAGCTGATCCCCAGCACACACAATGCTGCAGTCAGACGTCCTTTCGGCGTTTTCAAAAATTCTTTCCATCTCATTTTTTCACCTCCGCCGGAACAAGTTTCAGGGTGATCATCGTGGAGGTGCTGTTGCCCCAGCGGCGCTGCTGAAGCTGTCCGATTTTCCAGTACGGAAGTTTGCGGATGGCACTGCTGATATTTGATTCCGCATCGGTACTTTGCAGCTGCAGTTCCACACCGCTTTCATTCCAGCGGATGGAAGTTACCAATATATTGCCCGGCAGAGTTGAAGAAAGATCTGCCAGTTTTCCTTTCAATTCTTTTTCGCCCGGATTCAGATTTAACAGCCGGGTGATCTCTTTCTGAGCTTTTTCTTTGCCTTTCAGCTTCCTTTTCAGCTCGGCATTTTCCCGCATTGTTTTTTTGATCTGTTTTTCCAGAGAACTCATTTCCTTATAATTCTTTTTCCATCCGCCGAATTGACTCCAGACGAGATTCAGAAGCAGAAGGATCACCAGAACAACCGTGATTTTCAACTGTTTCCGTATCCGTTTCGGCTGAAGCTGATCGGGCAGGATATTCAGTCCGGGATAATCGCCATGCTGCAATATCGCGCGGGCTGCAATGTAATGAATCAAATGATCTTTCAGCTGATACTCTTTTCCCGGTTTCAGCAGATTTTCCTCTTCCAGTTTTTTCTGCCATTCTCCGGTAAAATCCGGAACCGGCTGACCGGATATCCATTTCCCGTCTGCAAAATAGCGGTCGGCATCCATTTCCGGAGCAAAAAACGGCGGATCATCTTCTTTCAATGCCAGGGCAGGATAAATAAAACCATCTGCACGGCTGCTGCCCTGAGTCAGCATTGCGGCGATGGGTTCAAATGATTTTTCAGGAACGGCATACGCCCGCAGAGAGAGCATGCCGTCATCAATTTTTTTCAGCGGCAGGAATTGCACCCTTGCATTTTCAGGAACGGAAAGCAGATGTCTGGGAAGTTCCAGTTCCAATGCCTGTTTCTGAAAACGGGGGGCAAGTTCTGCTGTTTGGGTATCAAAACAAATTCCCCCGCGGAGCGCACCGCAGAGATAGATGGGACAATCCTTTCCCCGTCCCATCTGTCTGAGTACATTTTTCCATGCGATAGAAGGATCTGCTTCCGAAATCGTTTCACTGACACAGGTCAGCGGTTCCAGAGCATCTTTGCTGATCCGGAAAAGTATCCCGCTGACTGTGCTTTTGGAAAATGCGACAACCGCAAGTTTTTTTGTCTTCTGAAAATTCAATTACTTGCCGCTTTCTTTATTGTATTTCTGCAAAAGTTCTCTTGTCATTGTACGTGCTTTTGCCGGATCGCTTTTGCGGACTTCCTGAATCTTTTTCCAATCCTCGGGATATTTATTCCGGGCTTCTCTGAGCTTATTGTTCGGATTTTCTCTCATTCTGGCTTCCTGATTTCTGCCCTGAGGTCCGAATGTCACCCCTTCTTTTTCCAGTAATGTACGGAGTTTTGCAAATGCTGCACGACGGTCAGTTTTCTGCAGTTCTTCATATTCCGCCATTTCTTTCGGATATTTCTTTTTGAGTTCATCCATTCTTTCGCTCATGGATTTCGGAGCTGCCGGCAGAGTGATGTTGGCTTTTTTTGCCAATTCCTGCAATTTTTTTTCTGCATCGTCCCGGAGTTTCTGAACTTCGGCATATTCAGCAGGATAAAGTTCTTTTAATTTCTTTTCTGCTTCTGCTCTGGGATTCTGTCTCATTCCGCCATTGAATCCGCGGTTGAATCCATTTCTGCGGCGCATACCATCGCCTCTGCCCTGTGCAAGTACGGTACAAACTGACATCGCAAGAAAAGCGATCAAACTGATACGTAACATTTTTTTCATCATTCTCTCCGGTTATTTGTTTTTATTAGCGGCGATGTCCAATAAACGCAAGTTCCTGTCTTTTATTTTAGTCATGAAAGAAAAAAAAAGATATTACCCGGATTAATCTAACTCTGTTTTCACTTTTTTCAAGCTTGATAAAGGCGTTTATCTCCTGAATTAATCAGAATCTTACTGTTTTACCTTCCACACTGTTTCATCGCCGCAGATGTTGCGGATTTTTAAGCGCAATGGTTGTTTGTCGCTGGTGATTGTACCATCCCAGAATTCTTTGGTCTTTACACCATTGCGGATGACGTAGCCGAGTTTATCTATCTTGATTTCGCTGTCGGAGTGCCAAATGCCGTCGGCAGAAGTACAGTCAACGGAGAGAAATTCAATGAGTTCCAAGCCGGTATCGCTGATGGTAATTGGGGTGAATTTTTTCTTTTCGTTGGTGTTGGCAATGCCTTTTTCGTTGTAGGCGTGAATTTTGTCATAAACCCGGTCGCTGGCAAATTTGTTGATTTCGATGCGGTATCCGGTAAATAATCCATCCTGCATTTGCTGACAGGAAAATTCGGCGTAATCTTCGGCTACGACATCGTCCAGAACCTCTTTCAGATCCCGCAACTCAATTTCTTTATCGGTCGTGGTGTCATTTTTGATAAAGTTCCGGATTTCTTCCGGATCAGAAATATCCACATAGTAAACAATGACTTTTTTGACGGTATTGTCAAGATCGGGAATTGCCACATTGATAATGCGATTCATCAAAACCACATCCAGCAATTTGGTGCTGCTGTCCATCAAATTCGGCACATATACGGGAACCATGCCAAGTTTGCTGTCAAAAATCGCACCTTCCCAGAATGAATCCAGAGAATCTTCGTTGCGCAGTCCGGGGATAAGAGATTTGATTTTATCCATTGTCTGCTGCGGATTACGGTAAAGAGAAACTCCGTCTTTGATTTCCAATACATCAAATTCAGCCTTATCTGCCAGCAGCCGGTCGCGGGTCGTTTGGATGGAATTAATGCCGATATCGCAATGAATAAAACGGCGCCCTAACTTATTTGCTACGGCTGCTGCGACACCGCTGCCGCCGAAAAAGTCAGCAATCAACATATTTTCATTGGAACTGGCTTTTATGATGCGTTCCAAGAGAGCTTCAGGTTTTTGAGTGGCGTAATCTGTACTTTCCTTTGCTTGGGAATTAATAACATATATATCAGCCCAAAGGTTTTGAATTGGTTGCCCCTCGTATTCGTCTAAAAAAGTTTTTCGTCGAATACGCTGACTTTTATCTTCAGGGAAATATAGCCTTCCCGCTTCATCCCATTCTTTCATCGTATCATATGAGAATGCCCAGCCTTTAACGGGAGGTTTATAACCTTTATACTCATATATCAAAGATGGAGTTGGTACGGCTGCAGGATTTGTTACAGGATCACGACTATACAAACGCCCATCTCCATCATCATATATAAAACGTTCTTTTATGTATTCCTGGGCATCTTGACTATCTTTAGTTTTCTGAACATTAAAAATATATTCTTCACTTTTTGAATATAAGAATATTGTATCGGTAAGTTGCCCGAACGCTTTGAAATTGTTAAGAGCACCACCTCGCCTTTTCCAAACTATTTCATTTCTAAAATTATCTTCTCCAAAAATTTCATCCAAAAGAATCTTCACATAGTGCCCTATGTGATAGTCCAAATGAACATAAATACTGGCAGTTTCACTCATAACGGACTTGATGGCACAAAGATTTTCGTACATCCAGTTGAGATATTTTTCTTTATCCCAGACATCGCCGTACATAGTTTCTTCAAAGGTTTTGAAATCTTCGTTCTCCAACTCTTCTTCTGCTTTGGCAATGGCTTCTGCCACTTTCGGGTTACGGCGGATATAAATCTTTTTGGCATAATCCGCACCGCTGGCAAAGGGCGGGTCAATGTAAACAAGGTCAACGGTTATACCCTGTTCTTTCAAATAAGCACAGGCAGAAACACATTCGCCCCTGATAACCATATTACCGTCGGCATTTTTACCAATGGTTTCCTGTTTTTCCATTTCATACAGCGGCATACCGCGTTTCAGTTTACCCGTAACCTCATACGCCCCTTTGTACCGCAGAGTACGCTTGAAATTATCCAGCAAAGCCTGACCTTCGATCGGCTCCGGAAAGAACGGTATATATTTGATCGGCATGGTTATTTCTCCTCAAAGAATTTTTTTATTACATCTGCAGTTTTGTTTATCCGTTCTTGCTCGGATTCAGAATCTTCCAAGTAAAGATACTCAAACCGGGCATATTGGAAAACTTCATTGTTTTTCTGCAGGAAGGTATCTTGCACAAACGCTTTTTTATCTTGGAATGTCGGATCATTGGCATAGATTTGACCTTTGGTCTCAACGATGATCGCCCGGTGGATTGCTCCGTCTTTGCGTTGGATGATGAGAAAGTCCGGGGTGTACATTCCGATATATTTCCAATAGCAATTGATTTTCTTGTAACAACGGATCTTGAATTCTGTTAACGCCCGGTCTCCGTTATAATAAACTTCCAAATTCAGACTGTTGACACAATCAAGCAACAGAACTTCCTGAAGAAAAAGCTGTTCAAAACTGCTGTCTGTTCGATATGGCAGATAGTGATAGGATTGATCTTTATGAGGAACACTTTTCTCTCCGCGCAACTGATCAGCCATTGCTTTTCGTCCGACGCTTTCAAGTATTTTGATAATTTCAAGCTCTTTTTCAGAAAGAGTATTGCCTTTGTCTGCATCAACAATTTTTTGTACCATTTCCTGATCTGGATAGAAGATGTTCGGAGTGTCAGTAGAAACAGTCGATGTGAAGTTTTCAACTTTCAGAAGTCTGGCATCTTCCGGTATCAACTCTTCACTGCTTTTGAAAGTTCGTTTAGCATAAAACGCCTTACGGATATTGGCATTGATCAAGTCTATACGATATTCAGGACAGAAAAAAACAATGCCATTCTCTTTAACAGTTATTTTCTCGAAGAGTTGCCGCAGTATTGCCTCATGCGGCTGCAGCAGATTCATAAACTCTGCAATCGGTCCGAAACTCCCTTTGGCTATACTGTAAAGCCAGGAGTTGTAGTTTGCAACAGTATGATTGCTTCCTGTGACTTGCGTTGCAATATCGGCATCTACTAAATGATCTTTCATTTCAGCAGAAGTGATAGAACCGTAATGCTTGGTATTATCTGCAGCAGAGGATAACTCTTGAACGGTGTCCCGTCCTTCATCAACTACCAATTCCTGATGTTCCACCCGCAGTTGATAAAATTTTACCGGAGGCAGCTGCAGATGTTTGGTGCGGTCAAACCGTTTCAATTCAGTCAGCTGTACCGATGAACCACGCTCAAATTCGGATATGGAAATGTGATGCAGCTGTGCCAGTTGCTTATTGAGAGCTTCGGCGTTGCTGCCATTCAGGCAAATCAATGCAGTTTCAGTAACATTTTTCTGAACTTGCCGCAAACAACGGCAGGAGGTCTGCAACACCATATTGGTCGGACAATCTCCCTCCTGAGAAAGAATGATCCCGGTCAGACTGCGGCAGTCCCATCCTTCTTTGCCGATTTGAGCAAGCAAGATGATTCTGATTTTTGAAAACGGTTTATCCAAACTGGCAAACTCAAGATCGCTGTCTGCCGGTTTAGGATAAATCTTATTGCCTCCGTGATAACGCAGAATCACCTCCGAGGCATTCAATCCGTACTCTTCGGCAAGTTTTGCTGCCAATGGATAAATTTCAGTTTCCAGTGTTTCAATAAGACCGCAGTAAATTCCCAGTTTTGCACACGTCCCGTCAGGATAAATGGTGTCTTTATAGTTTGCAAAGAAATCCCGAATGCCCTGTTCAACGATTTGCAAACGCGGTAAATCTTTAACGATTTTCACAATCGGCTTTTTCAGAAAATTGCCAATACCATTTACCAGTGGATAATAATAAACAATATTGGAAATTTCGATTGATGCAACCGATAAATTTTCTGCAACATAAGTTTTTTCTGCTTTCGCCAGATAGGGAGTCCCGGAAAAACCGATCACGCTGTTAAGCGTATGGTTTTCCATCCAGTTGTTGACTACGGCACGGAGTTTTTTATCATCAGTTGTGGCGTGGTGGACTTCATCAATAAAAACTGACAGATGCGGCAATTTTCCAATAAGGTTACGCAGTTCATTAGCCTGGCAGTCTTTGTCGTCATCCGTTTTTTCAATCAGCTGCAACTGTCCGGCTTTTTCATCGACATCAACCCGGTCAAGAATGACTTTCTCTGCGTTGGTAACTGCGACTAAACCAAACAAATCCTGCAAGGGTTGATGGATGGCAATCTTCTGAACATTTGGATTTTTGGTCTTATTAGACTTGCTGGCACTTTTATTTTGATCAAGCACCTCAAAAATCAGCTTGCGCTTCAGATTGCTGGCGGCTGGCTCAGGAATTACCCACGAAGGATCAAAGTTTTGAATTGTCCTCAGACTCGGAATGACCGAAGATTTCAAACCTGATGGTGCAAGAATAATAAAGTTATGGGCAAATGCCGGATTATCAGGTTCATTTTCAGCAAAATACAAGTCAAGGTAAATAAATGCCGCCATCAAATAAGTTTTTCCGGCTCCCATAGGCAAGCTGAAAAGAAAATCCGAATAAGAGACATCATAAAACGCTTTTTTGAAAAAATCATCATAATCGATTTCCGCAGGAGCAGATTTTATTTTAGCAAGCACTTTGGGCGAAAATGGTTTACCGTTTTCATCTGGCATGGAAGCATATTCATACAGTGCTGCGGCTGCAGGATTATTTTGCAAAAATTCTCTGGCTGTTGTTGTCAGTTCAAGATTATCCCAGTTTATATCAAAATTAAACTCTCCATTGACAAAGAGATCGTAAAGAGAGCGGCATTGACAGGCAATTTTTAAAAAGAGATAGGTCTTCACCGCTTCTATCTGGGCATCTCGCAGTTTTGCTTTGCTGATGACATACGACAACAACTCCCGCACGGGGCAAGTGTCTGTCGCTAACCACAGGTCACGTTTCTTTTGAATGAGTTTATAAAACATTTTCCATCTTTCTTCCTGTTCCGTAATTTATAATACGGCAAAACAGAGTGAATATAACACCTTTTGATCTATTTTTCAAACATATGATTACCGATAAAACAACTTTTTTGAAACTTTTGCTCCGGAGAACTGCAGAGAGTCAAATCTTCTTAACAGGTTTTCTGTAACTTCCGGGAGGAAAACCGTAAAATTTTTTGAAGGCTTTGGAGAAATGAAAACGGTCAGCATAACCTGTTCCTGCAGCGATCTCATCTATTGTGTCATCGGAATAAATCAATTTTTTGCGGGCATGTTCCATCCGCATGTTCAGGAGATAGCGTCCGGGAGTCATTCCCATTTCTTTCCGGAAAAGTTCATAAAACAGATTTCTGCTCAATCCGGCTTTCCGGCAGAGGTCGCTGTTGGAAAGGGGCGTCTGCAAATGTTCATTGATACTTTCCACAGCTTTCCGGATTCCCGGGCTCATGATCTGCTCTTCCGGTTCCAGAAAATCATCTTCCGGGATTCTTGCCAGATAATCATAAATCAGTCTGCGGAGAAGCAGCGCCCGGCGATTTTCATCTGCACAGTTCAATAGCTCATCAACCTGAGTTCCGATATCTCCCGCAGGAAAATGGAAAATCTTCCGGCGGACCCTGTCGAACGGAGCAGGGGCAGTGAAATGCAGATAAAACTGGCGGAATTTCCGGAGACTTCCTGTCGAAAATTTTGTATAGGGCGGAATGAAAAAACAGGTGTCTTCTGTCAAATCAATCGTGTTCCCGTCATTCAGCAGTCTGGCTCCCGGTTCCGGATTCCAGTAAAAAATCCAGCAGGGGAAGACTGCTTCCGGATAAAACCAGTTGTCGACATCGGAAAAACAACATTCCCGCACGGTGATATCGAACGCTTCACGGGCATCGGTTGAAATGATAAAAAAAGGATGATTTGACATAAGAAAGTTAAATCCTGACATTTTATTTTTCTGAATTTCGAGTATAATATAGCTGTTATCAATAAAATCCGCAAGTACAAAAATAAAAAAACAAAGGAAAAAAAGATGAAAATCAGTGCAGAACAGAGAAAGAAACTCAATCTCGCCCTGGAACGGCTCAGTGAAAAAGTCAAAGCCATGAAAAAAGCTCATCCGGAAATTGAACTTGGCGATACTGAAGCTCCCTCTCCGGAAGGTTACGTGGAAGACGATCCCCTCCGGAAACGCGGCAGCGTCGAATGGGCAGGTTATCTCAATCCCGAAAACGAAGAACTTGATAAAGTCCTGCTGGAAATTCTTGCAACAGCTCCCAAAACCGATCCCGCTAAAATGGCTAAAATCACCAGTGACAAGCTCTGGGTCTGGGGCGGACCGACTCCCTTCTGGGGCGGCTCCATGGCTGATGATACCCTCGTCCGCGGCGCAGATTACTACGGCGCAGAAAACGTTGTCTATGTCTATGGTCCCACCGATGACAAGATGATGTCCATGCACAGCAAATACAAACGGATGCTCTGCCAGATCAACGGCAACTGCCGTACTCCCGGTGCTCAGGGTAATTTCACTGATGAAGAAAATGCTGAATATCTGAGTCAGCTCTCCCTCAAATACCCCAATATCGTCGGCGCTATGTGTGATGACGTTACAACCCCATTCCTTAAAATTGCGCTTCCCGAATCTTTTGAAGCTCGCTATAGAGGTCTTAAAAAATACAATGACAAACTGAGAATGTTCGGTGTTGTTTATGCTCACGAACTGGATAAAGATTTCTCTCTCATTCAGCCGTACATGGATGTGATCAATCTCTGGCTCTGGCACAAAGACGATATTCTTGAATACGATGAATATATCGAAAAATGTATGAAAGCATTCCCCGGAAAGCCCATTATTCAGGGTATCTTCCTCCATGAATACGGCAGAGCTGATATCGGAAATGTTATTGAACTGCTGAAATATGAGCTTGACCGTGCCCGTGAATACATGGCAAAAGGTATAGTGGAAGGTGTCATTATTCTTGGTGACCGTGAAATCAAGAAATGGCCCGCAGTGGCAAGTGCCATCCGCGAATACCTCCAGAATCAGTAATTACTGATTTGAATTGCACCTCAAAAGCTGAACATTGCTTTTGAGGTGCTTTTTTTTTACAGACGTTTTCCGTTTAATGTATTGTCAGCGGCAGAATATGTTCCGCATTCCACAGAAACAGCGATAACGTCCGTAAAATTGCGCACATTTTAAAAGACAAGGCTTGAAAAAAGCCTGTTTCTATGATTGATTATAATAACCACAAAACAAACAATCAAGAAAGGAAACAGGCTATGAGAAATGTAGCGCAAAAATCAGAAAAG
>JAFVTF010000062.1 GCA_017503375.1 Lentisphaeria bacterium
AGATAAGCCGCCAACAAATGCAGAAGCGGCTGCGATCCCGAGCAAAAGACAAATCCACTTGTTGATCGGGATCAGCATTATAAAACCAATGCAAAAGGGAATGATAAAAGCATAAACACAGTACCACCAGGTATTCTTTTTGCATTTGGTCGCAATAAGAAATGTTTTCCCGGACCGCTTGCTTTTGCAAAGGGAATAAGTTGCCATAAGTCTTTGCAGATCATCAAAATCCTCTTCTGCGAAAAGCCTCCGATTCAATTTTATATCTATCATGGAATCATCTCCCGGATGTTTTACCGTTTCATGTCTTCTTCAATATTATACCACAAACAGATCATTATTACAAGTAAAATGAAAAGAAAAGTCTGTAGGGACTGTAGCAAAATTTCAGGTTTTGCAACAGCCCCCGTAATAAAAATTTCTGTGTTTTTCCGTGATTTCCGTGGTTCCCCCACATAGATCATTCAAAGAAATATTTGATATCACTGTCTTTGAAACCGTAGGAATCCAGAATCAGTTCTGCGGCAGAGAACATATATTTGTCATAATGAGCAGAGTGCTGGTCAGAGCCGATCGTGAATTTGACACCCGCTTCACGCCATTGTGCAAGCAGATTCCAATAATATTTTAAAGCCTTTTCCGGAGCGGCGGGCGATAACATGACAGCCAGATTGATTTCAGCACATTTTCTGTGCTTGAGCAATGCTTCCAGCAGTTTGTCGTTGTACTCCTGCGGAATATTCAGAATTGCATTGTAATCAATATGTTCTCTGTCGCGGTATTTATACCAGTTTCCGACAGCCATCTCGATTGCATCCCAGGGATGCGCCAGAATATCTACAAGGGGATTTTCAATCAGATACATCTGCTGACGGAAAAAGTCTTCATAAGCCTCTTCCGGTTTGGAATAGAGCGGCCAGTGAACCCCGCCGATCACATATTCGATCCCAAGTCTGTCGATATCTTCTTTTGAGATTCCGATACAAACCGGACTGTCTGAAGGTCCCTGTTCAAAACGAATCCCATAAACCGGATCGTCAAACGTGCAGGTATAATCTCCGGCTGCAATTTTATCCCGTTCCCATCCGGAAATTCCGCTGATCTCGATTCCGAAGTGAAAGTTTTTCGGACGGTCATAGCAGAGGAAATCATTTCTCGCGCCCTGAATATCGCAGAGATTGTATTGCGTATGCAGATGATCGCTTATACCGAACTCAGTCATGCCGAGATCAGTCATTTCTTTCTGAATATCATTCAGCGTTGCACAAGCGGAATCACAGGAGTGCGCGGAATGAATATGAAGGTTCTGTCTGATTTTCATAGAAAATCCTTATTTCTTTTTGGTTGTCCAAGTGATGATTTCCGGGTTCGGTTGAACGTAACCGTGGCTGCTGTTCTGATACCAATGGATCGTTTTATTCGGAGTTGCAAGATTCAGATAACTGATTGCCAGACCGGAGGGAGGACAGATATAATCGCCCAATCCGGCGCGGGTGATAATGACTTCGGCTTTCTTGACCCGTTTCGCCATGAAGACGGGATCATAATAATCAAGGCCGGAGACATATTTGATTCTCCATCCGCCGGAAAGACGCTGTTTCTTTTCTGTTCCTGCAAGATCGCAGCACCAGGTGATGGAAGGCTTTGCGACAGTGACATCCGGATCAAGTGCAACTGCCCACATGGTCTGGAGTCCGCCCTGACTGCCGCCTTGAACGGTCAAATCTTTTCCGTTCCACTCCGGCAATGTTTTGGCATATTCCATAGCCCGGAGATTTCTCAGAGCCATACCGTTGAAAAATGCGGTTTCCGGATTCTTGTTTTCTTCCGGATTGAAGGCATAAGAGTATTTTTCCGTACGGATGGACTGGAAGAATTTTGTGTAATATTCCGGTTCCCGTCCGAGTTCCTGTCCGTGAGCATTGATATAAAATGCGATTCTTCCGTTCACAGGATTGGGGATTCCCTGCCTGGATGCAGAGTAACCGAAAAATGTGAACTGAAGCGGCAGGGATTTCGGTTTTGCATTTTTGGGGATCGTCATATATCCGGTTGCCGGACGGGGAGCAACGCAGGGAATGGAAAGAGAATAGACATAACCGTTTTCGGTTTCTCTCACCAGTTTTTTCTGAACTTTTCCGGCGAAGGGGACTTCAGCCAGACGTTTTTTCTGTTTTGCCCAGAATTCATCGAAATCAGCGGGTTCTCCGCAATCGGTCAGCTTTTCCGGCTGAACTGCGGTTCCGCAAAAGGCTGAAACATTTCTTTTATAAGTTCTTCCGTTTGCGTGGACATACTGATAGTAAACAGCTTTGTTCTTTGCATCTCTGAGGTGCACGTTGATACTGACGAAGCCCGGTTTATCGAGGGAGGTCTTTATGACCAGCGGTTTATCTGCGGGAGCTGATCCGCTGAATTTTTTATTGTCATCGCCCTGCCGGATATAACTGAATGTCCAGTTGCCGGGTTTATCTTTGCCCGTATGAAGGGTGATGGTATAAACCATTTCTTCGCCCGGCTGATAGGAAAGGGGGGATTTATTTGTTTTGCAGATGAAATAAACGTCTTTCAGTTCTTCCGGTTTCAATTCAGAGAGCTGTTTGCTTTCTGCTGCGATGCAGGGTTGAACAAATAAAGCCGACAAAGCCAGTACTGTTCCGAAAAAGAGAGTTTTCATTGATGTTTCTCCTGATAAATGTTGAATTTGATAGAGAATATATCATTTCATCCTTAAAAAATCAAGCCTATTCAAGAGAAACATTGGTTTTATTTTCATTTCTGTTTGAAAAAATAGCACTGTTCTTAATACATAAATTTTCTTACTGTTTTAACTTTGAAAGATGGCATTTTGATTTTTGCGAATGCAAAAATCGGAATGCCGCAAAAAGGTTTGAAAAAGGAAGATGGGGTTCGGGGAAGAAGGAAAAAAATTTCCTCAAAATTTTTTCCCTTCTTCCCCGATCACAAAATACCCTTTCCCGGGAACAGAATCGAAAAATTACAGTTCTGCCGGGATAACGGTTCTTTTTTCTTTTCCGCTGAGTTCGATAGCTTCTGCCAAAGCCTGAACACGGGCGGCAACATGCAAATCAGATTCCGGCGGTATCCCATCTCTGACCATTCTGACAAAATTGAACATGATGTTTTCATTTGCCTGCGGGAGAGCTGTATTGAAATTGATGATTTGCGGCAGACAGAAACTTTCGTATGAGGAATTGAACTTTCCGAAATCTTTTGCGTGTTCCGGATCAGCTCCAACCTGTGATGTCCTGAATCTCGGACGATGGTAAATTTCCAGATTGTTCTGTCCGCAATTCATTTTGATACTGTAATTTTCAAAATGGAATCTGTACGTGAATTCAGTGTAATAAACCATGCTGGAATAGTGAAATCTTCCGTTTGCTCCATTTTCAAATTCAATATTTGAGATGAGATCATCCGGGCTGGGGTAGGGACGGTCAAAGATTTTCAGGACTCTTGAAGAGACTTCTTTCACATTCCCGCCGACCAGCAGCATGATATCAAGCAGATGACAGCAATGGAAGGGAATTTGAGAAACTTTCAGACGGAAATTGTCGGGCTGATGATACAGATTGTAATTCATTTCCGTATCCCCGTGATGGAACCAGTTGCAATCAATGCAAATCAGTTTTCCCGGTTCATTCTGCTTGATAAAATCCAGCATTGCAATTGATTCCGGCAAATATCTCCGCATGAACCCGACTTGAACGGGTGTGTGATATTTATCAGCCAGTTCAGCCAATTCCCGGACTTCACGGGTGGAAAACGACACCGGTTTTTCCACGAAAACAGGTTTTCCAGCCGGAATCACTTTCCGCAATGCCTCTGCATGATCGAATGGGGAAAGACTGATCATGAACGCATCTACTTCCGGATTTTCAACCAATTCTTCCGGTGTCCGGCAGATTTTCCCGCCGAATGTTTCAGAGAGAGATTCAGAAGCTTTCAGATTCAAATCATAAACAGATTCAACACAATAAAACTGATCCTGAATCAATGAATTCAAAAGCGCACGAGTCCGGTTTCCGGCTCCGTAAAGACCTAATCTTATCATACGATACCTCCTTTTCAGTTGTACGGTACAATAGCATATCCTGCCGATTTTTCAATATCGGACTGCGTTGTTATTTTGAAAAAAAACAGCACAGATTACGGCATTCTGGGGCTGTCCTGATTTTCCCGGTTCCAGGGCAAAGTGTTATCCTTTGTAGCTCCGCCTCCGGCATAATCAGCGTAGCAGAAATAATGAGAGGTTTTTGTAGAAACGCCTCCGGTAAAGTTTGCCATATTGGAACGGAGCTGGGAACCGGACCACCGTACTTTCAGATCACTGTCCGGAATAACTCCGTCATCACCCGGTTTTGCACTGGAATGTCTCCAGGCAATATCATTTGATTTGAATGCCGCATAGTACCCTTGAATATTCCATCCTTCCGAGAACATCAGACGGTCAGACGGCTGCTTGATTTTTGTCAGTTTCAAGGCAAACTTCAAATATCCCTCCGTCAGACTGGAATGGAAACCGTTGATACCGTAGGATAATTTGGTATTGTAAAGCTGATCTCTGCTTTGAGAAGAACTTGGACAGTGAAAGAGATAAGCACCTTTCATGTGAGTGCTCCACCCCATGAGCTCAGTATTGTAAATGTAAGGATAAACCAGAGAAACCCAGGTGTATTTCACTGTTGCTGTTGTATCTGCAACGGTGGGAAGATAATCGTTATTATCACCGGAATAAACCAGCGTGGTAAGAGCAATTTGCTTCATATTGCCGATACAGGAGGTGGTTCTTGCTTTTTCTCTGGATTGGTTCAGTGCAGGCAGGAGCATTCCGGCAAGAATTGCAATGATCGCAATTACAACAAGCAGTTCAATCAGCGTAAAAACGCACTTCTTTTTGAAAGCTGGAGTGATTTTTTTCATTATTCATTCCTTTCATTTCAGATTTATTTTTCAATTTCGTAAAGTCTGATGTCATCAATATATACCAGTGCTTTCAGCGGGAAAGATCTGAGCGCAAGGTAAGCCTTGACTCCATTGGAATCCTTTCTTGTCTGACAGAAAGCTGTAATGGTATGCCATTTTCCCGGCTGGAATTTCTGCGGAACCTGCTGTTTGTAAGCCTGATTTCTTCCATTTTTTGCAGGATATACAGCAAACTCAAGAAAACTTTCCGGGAAACTTTCCGGCATGAAAAATTTCAATGTTATCAGATAAAACGTATCCGGTTTTGCTTTTTCATTCAGGAAGAGCAATGTATAATCTCCGGGTTTGATCTGATAAGACCAATTACCCGTAAATTTATATTGATTGCTTCTGATTCCGCTGTCCTTTCTCCTGTGTCCCGGATAGATTTCAAAAGAGTTTCCTTTTAATGGAACTTCAAGATCGCCATTGGAAAACTGATTTTTGAATTTTTCCGGATTTGAAAGGACCTCCGCCGCTTTTGAGACACTTGCAGGCAGTTTTTTATCTTCTGCAATTTTCTTGAATTCAGATGCAACTGACGGATCTTTCAGAAATTCCGACGCCATGACAAGGTGTGAAATGATCGCATCTGTTCCATCATTGTCAATCGCCAGCTGCCGCCGGAATGAGACCCGGTAATAATATCCTGCCCAGGAATCTTTTTCCAGTTCTTTGGAAATCTCTCTTTTGATTTTCTGATATGGCAGAATAGAGGGAATTTCTTTCAGCAGAACCGCAGCCTGAGCCGCAGAAGTGATTTTTCCTTCCGGCGGAATATGTTCTGCAGCATAAAGTTTCATCAGAGCTTCACTGTATTCATAAGTATGCAGTATTTTTTGAATCCGGGCTTTCTGAGCCGGAGTTTCCGCTGTTTCCAATGCTTTTTCAAGATAAGATCTGGCTTTTGCAAGATCACCTTTTTTCAATCCGTAAATATGAGAAACATCTCCTCCGGTCATATAAGTTGCAGAAGCACTCTTGAACCAGGGTGTTTTCCGGACTTCCGCACCCTGAAAATAATCTTCCCAGAAATCATAGAATTTTCTGAGATATGGAGCCGCTTTTTCACCTGCTGTTTCAGTGTACCAATGAGCCAGAAGTTTTTCCGGATCAGCATTGATATTCCAGAGCAGTTTGTGAAGCAGCCAGATTTTCGGACCTTCTTTTGAATTGAATCCATCACACTGTCCAAAGTAAAAAAGACATCCGTTCTGATACAGATAACGCAGCATTTTTACGTGCTGTTTCAAATACATCCTGGGCGGGAAGTACGGATATCCCCAACTGTAATCCCAGACCCCAAGTTTTTTTGCCCGTTTACTCCATGCTGAAATGATATTCTGATGTTTTTTCATGATCGCCGGATCTGTCACAGAATAAAGATCAATGCAAAGAGCGATCATTACATTGTCCGGCAAATTGAAAGAACACGGTTGGTATACTTGAGAATAGGCCAGCGCCACGATTTGAATATCCGGATATTTTTTTGCAACAGCTTCTGCGACCCGTTTGACCCATGTAAAATAAACTTCTGAATAATTGTACGGAGCGCCGGAACCATTTATTTTTCCGCACTCTTCACACTCGCAGAAACCGCCGTTGTCATTGATCGTCAATGAGAGTGATTGCGTTTCCGGTTTTTTTCTCAAATATTCAAAAATATTTTCCACCGCAAGTCTTACCGTTTCCGGATTGGAATAGCATGGCTGCCAATATAACGCAGGATTTGCCGGAATCTTTTCCAGTTTTTTCCCATTGATCACAGGCCGGATTGCCATCGGATAAGAGTTGTTCTTGTGATATTTTTCTTTCGGGAAACAATGAATATACTGTTCATGTCCGCAATTTGCCCCGCGTTTCATATAGAACCACGGCTGGGTTCCGGGATTTGAAAGATAGGTGAAACGTCCGTAAGAAAAAGAAGGTTTTGCTGAATAGTTTTTCCTTGGAATTTTCACGTCTTTTATTGTTCTGTAACTTCTTCCGAGTTTGTCATTGAACAGAAAAGTAACACCGGCATACTCTTCGAGAATATAATTCAGAAACCAATACAGAGAACGTTTTGTGCATTTAACTTCCATGGTTCTTGCATCCGGGAACGTATAGGAGAAATTGTCTTCTGTTTCCAGTTTATTATCCGGAATGACCCGGAGCAGAATACGGTTTCTATCCGGCTGAACTTTCGGGCTGATGGGTAAGGTTGCGCCGGAAGATCTGCGAAGTTCAGAGTTGAAATTATACAGCATGATTTTGTATTCTGTGGAAGAAATCTCAAAGCTTGCGGCAGATTTTCCATTTTTTACCAGATAAAAATCTTCTGCAAAAGTGAAAACATTCATCAGAAACAGACAAAGAATGAATAAGACTTTCCATTTTTGTTTCATTTGGATTTGTTCTCCTTTCTCTCATTTTATTTTTTTTGTTTTGTAGTTGAAAATAACTTTTTTTATGATTTTCAACGTTACTATACTTGCCTTTTTTGTAAAATACAATATATTAACATTGCATTATCGTGTCAATGTATATCAATAATAAGGAATCCCGGAAAAATGGAATTTCAGCACAGAGTAACAGAGAAAATTGATTCAGGGAAATTACTGTATCATGAAGATTTTTATTTCAATTATCTGCCGGAGCATAATTTTTTCGGATGCTGGGGCGTTGGGACCGGGGAATGGCGAAATCAATACAGTAACCGGATATACTGTCCAAGGTCATGGGTTTCTCTTGAATTGATCGTTTCCGGTTCTTTTTCTTTGTATTGGAATTCAAGAAAACAAGAGCTTAAGCGAGGCGATCTTTATTTTCTTGATACTTCAGTTCCCCATCGTTTGCAGGGAACTCCGGGTGGTGAAAAATTCGGTCTTTTCTTCAACGGCGGTCTCATGAGCGGTTTTATCAAACAGAAACTGTTCCGGAATCAGGAAATTCTGCATATTGAAAAAACAGACGAACTGGAACAGCTTTACCGGAAGGTTTACCATGCCGCAGAAAATGGCAATCCGGACTTTGAAAACCTTGTGTTTGATATCCTGAAATATCTTGATCGTATCAAGAATGATCAAGTTTATCCGACAGCGCTGAATAGAGCATTGAATTATCTTACAGAGACATCTGACTGGTGGTGTTCCCGTGAAAAACTGGCGGAAATCTCAGGAGTGAGCATCAGCACCCTGAACCGGTTGTTTTTGAAATATCTGGAACATTCAATAGGCGAATATTGCCAGATCCAGCGGATCGAACAGGCTTGCTGTTTGCTGCAGTTTTCCGGTTTCAGCATAAAAGAGATCGCCGCAGAATGCGGTTTCTCAACAGAATCATTTTTTTGCCACATGTTCAAAAAAATCAAAAAATGTACCCCATCGGAATTTATGGAGAAACACAGACGCGAATACCATCCGGAACAGAAGTGACAATGTTATAAATTCCGGCTTTGTTTCCGGTATTCCAACGGTGTCATGCCGAATTGTTTTTTGAATTCCCGTGCCAGATAATAAGCATAGTTGAATCCGCATTCCCGTGCAATTTCTTCGACAGAACTGTTGGAATAGGTCAAAAGCTGTTTTACATTTTCCATACGTTTGTCGCAAATCGCCTGCCAGATCGTTGTCTTCAAATGCTGATGAAAGAGATTTGTCAAAGTTGAGATGCTGACACATGCCGCTTTTGCGATTTCTTTTCTTGTCATTAATTTCGGATCACGGAAATTGCTGTCGATAAAATTTTTTGCAATCAGGACTGGTTTCGGCAGCGGGTCTTCCGGAAATTGAATCATCGCTTCATGAAGCAGCTGGTAAGCATAAGCTCCGATCCGGGAATCATCAGCTCTGTTGTTTGATAATTCATCGCGGATCAATTCAAAACACTGTTTGAATTTTTCCGGATCAACTGCATAAAAAGATGGCAAACCTCCGGGAAACATCTCTTTCAGCAGGTTTTTCAACAGAGTATTTACTTCATAGAGCACAAAATAGCGTTCAGCACTGGGGGAAATCGTCTCAAATTTCTGTCCGGGCGCACTTAGATCCAGAATGGTGAAATAGCCTTTTGATTCGATTTTTTCAGAACCGTCCATCCGGGTGACTTTCTGCTCCCCGGAAAGAATCATGGAAACAATGATGTTTGATCTGGGAATATCGGATTTTCCGATCCAGGACTGATAGCTGACGGAGTGGCAGAAGGACTGGATTCTCAGGGAAGGGGTTCCCGGTTCATAGTGCGTGGTATTCACATGGTAGATTTCTTTGAATTGTGATGATTCCCAGACTTTCTGCATAAAATTCCTCCGGTTATCCTTTAATATAATCATCTTTTTTATAAAAACAAGCATTTCTTTCTGTATTAACTGTTTTTATTTGTTGTTTTCTATTCATAATTTATACGATAATATTATTTTTTCGGGTTGAAATTTTCATGGAATACAGTTATATTAGCCTCAGAGAACGAAAAACTTCAACCGAAAACAGGAGGTATCTCATGAGTGAAAAAGAATCTGGCGGCGGTGATTTCCGTTATGCAGTCGGCGAAAGCAAAGTGCCCTGGCATGCAGTAGGGGAATTTTACAACGGAAAAGATGCCGTTGAAATGGTGAAATTCCTTCTTCCCGATGACGGAAAAGCAGGATATCAGGAACAGTTGGACCGTACAGCAAAAGAAATCAAAGCTCTTGCAGATGTCGGCGGCAAAGCAACCAAGCTGACTCTCGGTAAAAAAGTTCAGGAAGCAGAAGAAATTTCCAAGAAATATTTCGGTGCAAAATATGCCTGTTTCCTTGATAACTGGACCGGCGGTATGGAAATCGGTTACAAGCTGGCTGGTCTCGGACCCGGCGATGAAGTCATCATGCCCGCAGTTACCTTCATTGCAACCATGGCTTATCCTCTCAATATCGGCGCAAAAATCGTTTTCGCTGATATCGACCCCGAAACCATCAACCTTGATCCCGCAGATGTTGAACGGAAGATCACATCGAAAACCAAAATGATCGTCCCCGTTCACCTGGGCGGATATCCTGTTGATATGGACCCCATCATGGAACTTGCCAAAAAGCATAACCTCATCGTTATGGAAGATGCTGCTCACGGTATGGGCGGTGCTTACAAAGGCAAAAAACTCGGTGCAATCGGTCACTTCGGCGGATTCTCTCTCCATGAAGTCAAAAATATCACCTCTCTCGGTGAAGGCGGTTTGCTTCTGACCAGTGAAGATTTTGCCGGACCTCAGCTCCCCGGAGCAAGATTCCTCGGTCTCGACTTCACCCGCAAGATCAAAGATTGGCTCTATGATATTTCCCCGCTGATCGACCGTTTCGGAAAACCGCAGGTCGCTCTCAACCATTCAGCAACAGAAATTCAGGCTCTCGGTATGCTGCTCCAGATGCAGCGCATGGATGATATCATTGCCATCCGCCGGAAAGCAGCTGAATATATGAACAGTGTTCTTTCTCAGGAAGAAGGTATCCTCGTGGAAAAAGCTGATACTCCGGAAACTTATGGTACTCACCATCTGTATCTCCTGCGTATCGACCCGGAAATCGTTGGCGGAAACATTCAGCAGCTCTCCAAAAAACTGGCTGAAAAGGGCTTGACCAATATCACACACTTCGGTCCCATGTACCGCTTCAAGATCATGAAAGATTTCGGTTACGACGAAGAAGCTATCGCCGCAACATGCCCGAACACCGAAAAGATGTTCTATCATTCTTACACCCACCTGCCGCTGTATCCGCTCACACAGGAACAGCTGGAATATCAGGCAAAGGCAGTTGTTGAAGCTGTCCGCGAAATGAAGGCAGGCAAGTAAGATGGCTCTTGAACACTACAAAATGCTTGATTGTACCTTTCCGGAGATCAGGGAGTATCTGAAGACAAATCAGACCATTATTCTGCCTTACGCTTTGAGCGAACAGCATGGTGCTCATCTTCCTCTGGATGTGGATATCCGCAATGCGGAATTCATCAGCATGGGATTGGCAAAACGGCTGAACTGCCTGATCGCCCCCACTTTGAATTACACCTTCTCCGGCGGTATGCTTCCCGGAACAATCAACGTGAAGCCTAATACATTCAGCAATCTTGTCGGTGAAATTATCGAATCCCTGCACCTGCAGGGGTTCCGTAACTTTATCATCGTTCCCGGACATGGCGGAAGTGAAAGCCTTCTCCATCTGAAAGAATCCCTCCGGATTCTCAAATGGCTGAACCCTGCTCTTTCCGATGCCATGATACTGTTGACTCAGATCTGGGATTTTTCTCCCACATGGTTCAAACTCTTTGATGAACATGATTATCATGCTGCAAAGGCGGAAACCTCTCTGCTGCTCCATTGGTCTCCCGAAGTCGTCCGCATGGATAAAATAACTTTGGATGAGCCGGAAGTTGCAGAACGTTTGCGTCAGGACCCCGACAGCTATCAGCTCCGGGAAAGTTTCACAGAACTGCCTCAGGAAGTCGTTCAGACATCCCAGCGCAAAGATGTGAAGATCGGTGTGATGGGCTATCCCGAACAGGCAAGTGCCGAGCTCGGAAAACAGATCGAAGAAGAGTGTCTGAAACTCGGCGGAGATGCTATTCTGAAAGCGATTGCCGATGCCGATGAAGCCCGGAAAACCGGAAAACGGATCGTCCACGATAACGGCGGACATCTGAAGATCCGCTCAGTCTGAGCTTAAAAAACAGCTTTTCAGGGAAGAGGAATTTTCCTCTTCCTTTTTTTTTGCGGAGATGTTTTTCATAAAGGTTGATTTGATATTTTAAAAGAAATTGAGAGCGGATTTATTTTTGAGTTTCCGAATCAGGAATGTGGAAAAACGCCAAACTCCAAGTTCATCAGGATGAACTCCGTCAATTGTTCCCTCAAAGTCATTCCCCATAGCATTTTTCATATCAATAAGAAAAAGAAACGGAAACTCCGGTTGCAGCTGTTTGATGATCCGGGCGGCTGTTTCCCGTTTTTTATTATGCGCCTGAACATTTTTCCGGTAAAGCCATGCATTCCGACGATCGGCATCGGTAAGAAGTATTACCGGTATATTTTTTCTGGCAGAACAGAGCTTCCGGAGAAAAATTTCAAGCCGTTCATCCAAAAGGGCAGCATCGGCATTAGGCAGAGGATCGATCAGATAACAACAGGGGGTTAATTCTGCAAGCAGATCAGCCATTTCCAATTCCAGTTTGGCTGAACCGGAAAATCCGAGATTGATAATCGGACGATTGAACTCACGTCCAAGAATCTGCGTGATCCCGTTTCCTGCGCGGGAACCGTAAGATCCGTGGATGATACTGCTGCCATAATATGCAATGGGTAAAATATCACCTGGATGACTCCAGGCAAAAGATGCTCCGGCATCTGTTCCAACTTCCATGCTCCTGAGACAATTACGGAACGGGAAGTAAATGCGCACCATTCTTTTCATCTTCGTAAGCTGCACCAAAGCGGGAACTTCATTAACGTTTCCAGTGGCTGTCAATGTGACCGCAAAACGCCACTTTTTCCCAACGAGAATATATAAGTCGACCCCGCTTTCAGCACAGATATTGAAATTTGGTTCGCCGCGGACATCATCTTCCACTTCCCAGCGGATAGTTACGTTGCGTGAATCTGTTATGAATTCAGCATACATTCCGGATGAGTTCCGGCGCATTTTCCATACTTTCTCCGGTAAAACTTTCTCTGCATGGGAAGGAAGTCTCCCGAATTCCGGTTCTGTTTGAGTCCACCCCCGTCCGAAAACAAACTCTGGTGTGATTTTATGCCAATCCATATTCTTTCCTGTTATTCTGATATAACTTTCAATCCGGCGGGAATAACCGTTTTTATCTTCCCCGAACGATTAGCTTCCACATGGATCAAGCCGTATTGAGAAGGCACTGTTCCCCTGGCATACTCCAAATCACCAAGATCAGGTTTGATGCTGATACATCCGGGGGCAATAAATTTCACCCCCAGCACACGTTCGGAAAGGAACGGCGCCGGTCCGCTGCTCCAGCCATGACTCAAACTGTGGCGCAGTCCTTTATAACAGTAATTGCCGTAATCACCGTGAATATCTTTCTTTCCCGGAACAGGCATTTCGTCGATTCCATACGCATTTTCGGTCCAGTCCAGATTGAAGTCTTCCCAGAAACTGGTTGCTCCGAAATCGATCATTCCGCCCCAGTATTTCCGGATCAATTCCAATGCCGGGATAGTCGGTTTTGCCTGAAGCATGTAATAGCCGTAGAACGTACTGACATTGCGGAACGGTTCATGAGCCAGTACATCACGGCGGTCAGAAAGTCCGGTAATAGTCAGCAAAGCTGCCGGAGCTTTCCGTCCGGCAGGGTCCGGAACATGACTCCGGAGCAGTTGTTGCGCTTTGATTTCTTCAGAAGCATCTTCGCCGACATAGCGCAGCAGTTTTTCGCCGGATTGCATCATCCAAAGCATCAGTGCCTGAATTCCGGCATGTTTTGCTTCAGGAGAATCTTCATTGGGCCAGTCAAGGAAACGTCTCTCGGGAACAATTTCCATGCCGTCTTCCCGGATGAAAGAACGGTGCATTGCAAGAATTGATTTGATGAAAGCCAGATTTTCCATGATAAAGTCTGTATCTCCGGTCACACAGAGATAATCCCATAAACTGATGATGAACCAGCAGGAATAAGTATAAATCATATTGACCGGTTTATCCGGCGGGGTCTGCCGGATCAGAAAATCAATAGAATCACGGATGATCGATGAATCATCAAAAGCACACAGGATCGTTTTGATTTCCGGGTGCATATCACCCATCCACACAACACGGTCTCTCTTTGCTCCGTCATAAATATAATCCTGCATACAGAGATGTACAGTACGGACAGCTGTTGTCCAGATCTGATTCAGTCTTTCATCGGAAGATTCAAAAGATCCGGTGATTTCCATGTCACGTTCCAGAACGACCCCGATCAGACTCTGGATCCACACCTCCTGTTCAGATTCATTGCTGATCCGGACAAAACGGAATACTGTATTTCCATACTCGAACTGACCGTAATTCGGCAATTCCACAACAGCATCTTTCCGGGAGCTGTCCTGATCTGAGGCTCCCAGAGTTTCGCTGACTGACTCCCCGAATTTCAGACGGAGAGCAGCGTTTGCTGTATATGGATTGATACGGATCCCTCCATGGAATGAGCTTCCGAAGTCAAGAATCATACTTCCCCCCGGATGCAGAACAACTGGTTCGGGGAGATAATGGATCACATTCTGAAAAACGGTGCTGTCCACCAGTATTTCTGCACGTTCCACTTTTTCAGCGAAAACGATCCGCCGGATCGGACGATAGAATCTTGTCCGGGGATCACGTGTATAGGAACTGTTAAAATTCATGCAATAGACCTTTATTTCTGCGGAACTTCTTTAATGATAAAATCATCAAAGAAAATCGTTCCTGTCTTGCTCCAGCAGGAACCGATCCGCACCTTCAGATACGTTGGCAATAAATCAGGTGTTGTGAAGTTGAATGCCATGGTTTTCCAATCTCCGGACATATCTCTTCCATGAAGATCACTGTAGAAAACAGAATTCAAGGATTTTCCGTCTTTATCGCACCAGTCAGAAGAGATCATTGAAACGAAAGATTTTTCAACGCCGACACTGCGGTATTTCACTTCGATGCGGTAAGTTCCCGGTTTGGTGATTTTGAACATCTTTTCGATTACGGAACCATTCATCATCGGCAGAAAACGCAGTTCCAGTGCATTGGAACCGTCATATCCGGCTTTCGGGGTAATAAACACACTTCCGGAATTCTTGATATTGGGAGGTAGTGTCCACTGTCCGAGACCTTTATTGAAGTTGTCTTCAAAGAAAACTTTCGTGAAAGATTCCGGGCTGATCATCCGGGCATAGCGGTTTTTGAGCCAGAACTGACATCTGTTCCGGCGTTCCCGGAACCCGAACCGGATATATTCTGCACGGGTCTTGCAATCTCCTGCCGGGGCAAGTTTACAGACCATATCAAGATCTTTTGCACACTCTTCAAAGAAATCTTTATCCAAATCCAGCAGATAATCATGCCAAGTTGGAATAAGATAGGTTCTGGCACAGCGTTTGAACCAGTCTCCTTTCGGCATGTCTTTGGTCCAGAATTTTTCAAACCGTTCGTAATAACGTTTCAAATATGGAGCTGCTTCCGGTCCGACGGCTGTTCTGCACCAGTCATCAATGATCTTGTTTTCATCCTGGAACGGATTCCAGAGCAGCTTGTAAGTCATATATGCCAGAGGACCTTCTGTCCAGGTCTGTTCATGAATTCCAAGTGGGGTATGCTGAATAAAAGCGTGCCGGACACGCAGTTTATATCCTTCCCGCAACTGATTTGCAATATGATGCAGAGTGATACGGGGGAGCGCATAACCGTTGCTTGCATAATAATCCCACCAGCAAACTTCAGAGGCAATATCGGACCAACTTTTCTGACGTTCCATATCCATAGCTTTGCGCTTCGGATCCACCCAGTTCAGACGGTCATAGGTGATAACCGGAACCAGAGACGGATGCAGTTTGAACCCTTTTGGTGCAATAGAGGTATGGTTATAGGCAAAAACAGAAAACTTTGCTTCCGGATATTTTTTTGTAACGCCTTCCGCGATCTTATTGCAGAACTGCAGATAAAGCAGAGAACGATCCAGGGAACCGAACAGATGCGGTACATCATTTTCCGGGTAGAATTTCTTGCAGTTTTCACATTCACAATAACCGTTGCCATCGGTCTGACCAAGACTCCATGTCCGCAAGTCAGGATCTTTCGCAAATGCATCACAGATTATTCTGACAGCCTCTTTTACAACCGCAGGATTTGTCATACAGGGCTGCCAGTGAACCGTCAAACGGGGTGGTGCCGGAATAAAACGCTTGCCGTCAATGATGGGATAAAAATCCGGATTGGTCTTTCCATACTTGGCTGCGGGGAACATCTTGTAAAGGTTGTGTCCGATGGCAAGACGGTACGGTGCACGTCCGCGGAGGAACGGATACCAATCCTGATAACGTTTCCGTGACCAGTGACGGTTTCCGCTGTCAAGAATACGGGTGGTATAAACCGGCGCATCTGAAAATTCTTTCATCGGCACATTGAGATTTTTCAGTTTCGGGACATGTTCTCCGGCGGGACCGGGGTACAAAAAGCGGACTCCGATGAACCGTTCACAGAACTCAAGCGCACCGAACATAACCCCGTTCGGACCGCCGCCGGTAATCACCATCTTATTGGCAGAAGGAAACGAAAAACGGAATCCTTCCAAATCAAGTTTACCTTTTTCGATGGTAAAGCAGATCTGCGGCGCACCTGCAGGAGCTTCACTGTATTTTCCGGTACTCTTGTAGAGAAATTTTTCTACGATCATGGAAGCTTCAAGACATGCCTGATTTTCATCCGGGACAAGCTCAACAGCCGTCTTCCCGTCTTTGATAACGGTGAAAGTCTTTTCCGCGGCTTCCACTGCGAACAACAGGAAAAACAGAGCTGCTGCAGAGAGAATTTTTCTAAAACTGATCATTCTGTCACCTCAATACGGGGTTTTCTCATTTCGATCACGGGGATCTGTTCTCCGGGCTTGATTCCGTTTGCACCGGAAACGACGATAACCTGGAAATATTTCATACCGGGATCCATCATTTTGAACTGCATATTGCTGAGGACCTGTCCGCCTGTGCCATTTCCGGCAAAACGGAATCTTCCGCCCTGATAGTGCTGACGGATGCCTGTTCCTGCAGGAATCGCAATTCCGATGGGTCTTGCAAAAGTGATCTTCCATCCTTCAGCGGTCTGCTCAATGGTTTTGGGAACCTGTCTGATGATATTTTTATTCGGAAGATCAGAACGATCCGGTTTCGTATTATATGCAACCAGCCCGCTCTTGTTCCATTTCTTTCCATCTTTGATAACGATAAAATTATCTGTCGCGGCGGCAGCTTTTACTAAAACAGTTTCCGTAGCAATGTTCGGATGAGATGTATAATACTCGATTAATTTTTTGTCCTTATCCAGCGGCAGAAAACCGATACGGAAAATATTGCTGTCGCTGCCGGGAAGCTGACGGTACATCCCCTTGAATGTGTAAGTTTTTTTTGCATCATAGGGATAGATTTTTGCGGAGAAGAGAGAAACCCTTCCTGTAGCGCGGAGGATTCCGTTACCATGAACTTTAAGAGGTGATTTCTTTGCCCAATCTTCAATACGGCTGAGGTCGTAAACTTCTGCAGCGGAACAGAGAGCAGCCCCCGCAATAAAGAGTGCAGCAGTCATTTTTTTGAGATTCATAATCGAACTTCCTTATGTTGAGTTTTTACTTTTTCTGAGCTTCCAGAATGATCAGATCGTCATACTGAACTTTTCCTTTTGTACTGCCGGAAATGCAAAGTCTGATCCTCAAATTTCCGGG
This sequence comes from Lentisphaeria bacterium, assembly GCA_017503375.1. GTDB lineage: Bacteria > Verrucomicrobiota > Lentisphaeria > Victivallales > UBA1829 > SIG79. The sequence goes on from JAFVTF010000062.1 coordinate 17,397, forward strand.
CAGTTGATAGGGTGTCGTAAAGTTGAATACAGCTGTTGACCAATCTTCGGAATAAACACCATGAATGTCACTGTAAAAGACAGAATGAAGGATTTCATTCTTGTCATCGCACCATTCTGCTGAAATATAAGGAATCACCTTTTCTGTCGTTCCAACGCAGCGATACTTTACTTCCATACGGAAATTCATCGGCTGGCTGATACGGAACGTCTTTTCGATTCCGCCGGTATGCCCTTGTCTGCACCGGAGTTCTGCTGCTCCGGTATTTTTATAACCATCCTTTTTCGTATGGGAAACAAACGTTCCGGGGTATTTCCGATGTTCATATATTCCCCATCCGTCAAAACCTTTATTGAAATCCTCTTTGAAGAAGAGTTTTGTAAAGGCATCCGCTCTGTGAAGCCGGACATTTTGATTCTGGATCCAGTATTCGCAGCGGTTCCGGCGATTTTGGAATGCGGACCGGAAATATTCCGCTCGGGTCTTACAATCTCCTTCCGGAGCAAGTTCACAAACTTTATCCAAATCCTTTGAGCAATTTTCAAAGAAATCTTTATCAATAACATTCAAATAATCATGCCAGGTCGGTACGAGATAAGTTCTTGCACAACGTTTGAACCACGCACTTTTCGGCATCTTATTTATCCAGAAATCTTCAATGCGGTCAAAACAGCTTTTCAGATAAGGAGCTGCCTTGGGACCGACTGCAGTCACATACCAGTCATTCAAAATTTTATCTTCATCCTGGAACGGATTCCAAAGCATTTTGAGAACCAGATATGCCAACGGCCCCTCCGCCCAGATTTGTTCGTTTCCGCCGAACCCGGAAATTCCCAAGGGCAGATGTTCTATATAGATATGCCGGACACGTAAATTGTAGCCTTCCCGCAGCTGCCGGGCAACATGATGACTGGTCACACGGGGAAGAACATACTGATTACTGTAGAAATAATCATACCAGCAAACATTTTTCGCGATTGCTGACCAGCTGCTTTGGCGTATCATATCTTTTGCTTTGCGTTCCGGATCCACCCAATTCAGACGGTCATAGGTAATAACGGGAATTAATGAGGGATGAAGTTTGAAATTTTTCGGAGCAATGGAGGTATGGTTGTATGCAAACACCGTAAATGTTGCTTCCGGATATTTTTTGGTAACTCCCTCGGCGATTTTATTGCAGAACTGCAGATAAAGCAGAGAACGGTCTTTGGAACCGAACCGGTGCGGCACATCCGGAACCGGATAAAACTTCTTGCAGTTTTCACATTCACAGTAACCATCACCGTCGTTCTGCCCCAGACCCCATGTCCGGAGATCAGGATTTTTTGCAAACGCATCGCAAATGATCCGGATGGCTTCTTTCACAACCGCAGGATTGGTCATACATGGCTGCCAATGCAATCCTAGTCTCGGCGGACGCGGAATGTACCGTTTTCCGTTAATGATCGGATAGAAATCCGGATTTGTTTTTTCATATTTGGAAGGAGGGAACATTTTATAAAGATTGTGACCGATGTCGACACGGTACGGCATGGCACCGCGATGCAGCGGAAACCAATCCTGATATCTCTGTCGTGACCAATGGCGATTCCCGCTTCCGAGTGTACGGGTCTGAAATTTCGGTGCATCTGAATATTCCTTCATCGGAATATTCAAATCTTTGATTTTCGGAACATGTTCTCCAGCAGGACCGGGATACAGGAAACGAACACCGAGGAACCGTTCGCAAAAATCCAGAGCGGCATATTTGATTCCGTTCGGCCCGCCTCCGGTGATCACCATTTTGTCCGCTGAGGGAAAGCTGAAACGAAAGCCTTCCGGATCCATCTTGCCTTTTTCGATTTGAAAACAGATTTTTGCTTTGCCAACAGCTGCATCTGCACGTTTTCCCGTGCTTTTGTAAATATATTTTTCGATGATCATTGATGCTTCAAGACAGGCTTTATCATCTTTCGGCGTAATGAATTCAACGGTAAGATTTCCATCTTTCAAGACAGAAAAGAGTTTTTCCGCAGCATTTACAACCGATATCCCGCTCAAAAAAATGATGGCAAAAATAATTTTTCCATATTTCATTCGCTGACCTCGAGCCTGGGATTTCTCATTTCAAAAACAGGAGTTTCTTCTCCGGGCTTGATTCCATTTGTGCCGGAAAGTACAACCGGACGGAAATATTTTGTACGGGGATGCCAGTGGGTACAGGTGATATCTCCAAGCACCTGGATCCCTGTTCCATTTCCGAAGAAACGGAATCTTCCGGCTGACATATACTGCCGGACAGCTGTTCCGGCAGGAAGGTCCACATCGATCGGCCCGGCAAATGATATTTTCCACCCGTCTCCGCTTTTTTCAATGGAACGCAATTTCAAGGTAATATTATTTCTGTTGGAAAGCTGTTTTGCCGTTTCACTGTAAGCAACGAGAGCGTTGCGTTTCCAGCCGGAGGCATCTTTTACAAAAATCGCAGTATCGGTTGCTGCAGCAGCCTTCGTGAGAACTGTATCAGTCTTCTGAACAACTCGCCCGGAAGCAAATTCCATCTCCTGTTTGTTCTTGTCATATTGCACAATACCAATACGGAAAATATTGCTTTCACTTCCGATAAGCTGCCGGTACAAGCCTTTGAATTTGTAGGTCTTTTTTGAGTCATAAGGATAAAACTTTGCAGATAAGACGACCAATCTTCCGCGACCGCGCAGAATTCCCTTTTTATGCTGAGTAAGCGGTGATCTTTCCTGCCAATCCTCAACACGATCGAGTTTATAAACTTCTCCGGCAGAACACAGAAATGCTCCGGCTGTCAGAAGAACAATTGCAATTTTTGTAAACATTGTTTCTTCCTTTCCATATGATTGTTTTATTTCCGGCACTCAGGGTTGCTTTTATTTATAAAGTTCAGAGATTTCCACCATGCGATGTTCCCTGCGTGAGATTTCAGCAGCCTGACCGATTGCTGTTGAAAGCAAACCATGTTCCGCTGTGGAGTTCGGAATGACTTCTCCGCGCAAAACTTTACAGAAAGTATCGACCAGAGACGGGTCTGCTCCGCCATGACCGCCATCCGCTTCCCCGATCTGATAGGTTACAAACTCATCACTCCAGCGGGGGGTGATTTTGATCGTACGATTGGTAAGACTGACTTCTGCAATTCCACGGTCTCCGACGATCGAATAAAGACGGTCGCCTTTATTTCCGATGAAACATTCAAAATGACTTGCCTTCAAGCCGCCCTCATATTCCACCATAGCAATTCCGTTATCGTGATTATCCTTGTCACTGAGATACATGCAGCGATTTTTCACATAGCCGTCTTCTGCGATCTGTTCGGCTCCCCACAATGGCTTTTCGTGTCCGCCGATATCATAGCAGTCACCGCATTTGCTTCTATAATAGCAATGTGTACAATCCGGACCCGGCTCATGACCATCTTCCAGTTCAAAGGGAATTCCATCTTCATTCAGAACGTTGACGGCAGCGAAAGCTGTCACGCGCAACGGTTTCGGAAAGCCGAGAAGCCAGTTAAAAATATCAAAGTCGTGACTTCCCTTATGGATCCAGAGTCCGCCGGTGTAACAGAACAGACGGTTCCAGCGGCACATATAGGTGCGTCCGCCGCCGTAAAATTCACGGTTTTCGCAAAGGAAGACTTTTCCGAGAACTCCGTCATCAATGAGCTGTTTCAGACGGATCAGCACAGGATGATGGCGCAAATTAAATCCGATCATAACAGTTTTTCCGGTCTTTTCCGCTGTCTGTATAATATCCATACCATCTTTTACATTTGTTGCAATGGGTTTGTCGATCAGAACATTCCAACCGTAATTCAATGCTTTGACGGCATATTCATGATGGTAGCAATCCGGAACAGTGATAATGACACCATCCAGTTTCTCATTGGCAGCCATATCCTCAATAGTGGAATAAATAGCGGGGTTGATTCCATACATACCGGCTGCAGCTTCAGCGCGTTTTCTGTTGGTATCGCAATAAGCTGCGATTTCAACATCGTCCCGCTTGTTCAGAAGTTCAGTGAAACAACTGGTTCCACGGGACCCGGTTCCGATAATAGCAATCTTCAATTTCTGTGACATAGTTCGTTCTCCTTTTCATTGAAAGATTATAGTATTGTTTTCTTGATATCAATCGAGTTCAGGAACACATTCATCCTGCCAGGTAATGGTGAATGTCCTGTCATCATGGAACTCCACCGGAAGCCAGACATATTGGCTGTCGATGAAATTTTTCATGTTCCAGCGATCAAAGACCACATACTGTTTTCCGCCGGAGAAGAATCCGCATGCGCCCTGACAGTTCCAGGTCAATTCCGGTCCGGCATCAGTGGAAAGGTCTTCTCCACGGCAGGGATTATCGAACTCAAACCAGGGTCCCCAGATATTTTCTGCCCAGAGACCATGGGCGGCATTGGGGAGAAATCCCGTACAGCCGGAAGTCAGCATGTAATAGATGTTGCTGCGCTTGAAAATGACCGGAGCTTCCTGCCAGCGACCCTGCGCCATGCGGGTATATTTTCCGGTGTGATGAAGGAAATCATCAGTAAGTTCAGCAATGTGGATCGTACTGTTATCTCCGGAGGTATAAAAGTGATAGGCTTTTCCATCGTCATCAAGGAACAGAGTCTGGTCACGCACGCCCTGTCCGCGTTCAAAATCGCGCCCGACGATCGCGCTCTGTTCGATCCGGTAACGCCAATCCGGTGTCCGATCCTCCCAGGTCGGACATTCTGCGATCCGTTTCGGGTCCATATCCCGCCGGGTCACATCCATGGGCCAAACGCCTTTTTCGGCACGCTCGGCATAGAGAAACTCAAAAGGTCCCAGCGGCGTATCTGAAACAGCCACGCCCATATCGGCACGGGAGTGATCTTTGTTGGCACTGTGAAAATACATCACGAATTTTCCGGTCTTTTTACAGAAAAGCACTTTCGGTCGCTCAACCCGTTCACCGCGAAGAAGCGGACTCTCCGGATCGTCTACCATGTCAAGCGCACAACCGTGATCCGTCCAGTGTTCCAGATCAGATGAGGAATACACATGCACCCCATACTTCCAGGCGAACCGACCGTCGAAACCTTCCGTTTTATGTTCGCCGTACCAGTACCAGACGCCCTCATGTTTCAGGAAACATCCGCCATGGGCATTGATATGCTGACCGTTTGTATCGTAAAAAAACTGACCGTTTTTCATGAATACTTCCTTGCTTGCAATTTATTGAGTGACCGGAGGATATCCGAACCAGAAGTTATGAATATCGTTGGCTGCTTTGCTTTTACCATCCATGCGGGGAATGATAGAAATATAATAACTGTATTTAGTTTCTCTGACACTCTCAACATGCCCATCTGCCATCGTAAAGTTCAATGATCCTTTGTGGGGCAGATACATCTTCGCAAGATCTCTGACAATATCGTTTGCTCCGCCATCAATACGGTAATGTTCTGCAGGAACAGGAAGCCCGTCGGCATAACCATGAATTTCTCCGAACACATTGACGCTCGAAGTGAACCTGATCGTACTCCATTTTCTATAATGGAAAAAATAATGTTTTTGGGTCGTTTTGTCTGATTCATCAAAACCATGTCCCTGTGCAACACTGGAAATATTTACATGATAGTCCGCACGGTAGGGTTTATCATTTTGTATATAGATGGGACGATCCGGGTGTTTCGGCATGGAAGGACAGATGAAATGATTGAGATTTTTCATATAATTTTTGTAAAAAAGCCCTCGCCAGTCATTTGTGGTTGTTGAATAACCGTCAAAATCATTGACATAGGTCTGATTGACAAGACCGATCTGCTTCATGTTATTCGTACAGCTTCCTCTTCTGCCTGCTTCTCTTGCATTATTCAATGCCGGAAGAAGCATCCCCGCCAGAATCGCAATAATCGCAATAACGACAAGAAGCTCAATCAATGTAAAACGTGAAACATTTCTTTTTGGGAACAATCCTGTTTTCATAAACACCATCCTTGGGTTGATTAATGTTATATGCCGATACGAAAAAGAATTCTACCAACACCCTTGTTCATACCTTTTCAATTTCTTTACATCTAATATATCATATATTTTCTTTGAAAACAAGCATAAAAAACTCATTAATGTATCCGAAATGCTCATTATTTATATGGTATATAAAAAAGGGTAAAACAGGATTATCTCAAAAGAAAAGAATCAAGAGACTGCTGATATTGTAAAACTTACAAAACAAAATATCAGAAAAGAAAAGAATAAAAAAGTATTTTTACAGTTAAGAAAAATCTCTAAAAATGCTCAATATTTTTTTTAACATGAACAGGTGTCTTTCCTGTAATTTTATGGAACTGGCGACTGAAATAGTTCCTGTTTCCGAATCCGAGTTCTTCCGCAATATCATCCACAGTTTTATCCGAAGTGCGCAGCAATGTCATGGCCTCTGCGATCCGGAGCTGGAGCTGATACTGCCGGGGAGATGTCCCGGTCGCCGCCAGAAAATTCCGTTGCAGCGTAGCCCTCGACATATTGGCTACCTGACAGAGCTTTGACAAGGGACAAGGTTCCTTAAAGTGACGGTTTAAATAGGAAATCACTCCATTGATATGCAGAAATATCTGCGGATTTCGTCCCTGCTCATGAGAATGCAGTCTTGCCAAACGGCTCAGCATCATCATGAAGGTCCCCAGCATGGAAAAACGGTATCCGGAAGGGCGGGTCTCATCATCGTGCCGGAGTGCGATCACAAGCTTGCGGACCTCAAGAAAATCCTCTTCCGGAAGATGAAGAAATGTGTATTTTGTTCCGGGACTTTTGCCATGAAAAACAGCCTGAAATCCGGGTAGCAGGGGGACATCTATCAGCGGGATCGGAAGTTGATCTGAAAGAAAAATAATATTGACTAAAGAAAAATCTTCCGAACTGTTCCGGTAAAAATGGACAATGCCGGGAGGGACGACTAAAACATCGCCTTGCATTACCGGAACAGAAGTTTCTCCGCAATAATGTACAGAATTCCCTTTCAAAATCAGAACAAGTTCAGTGTAGGAATGTAAATGCTCCGTCGTATCAACCTGCGGTTCATTCCAGGCAACATGAAGCGGAAAATTCGTAATAGAACCGCCATTGTGACCATCTATTATTTTACATTCCAACATGAATTTATCTGCCTTGATCTTTTACTTGAAGAGATTTTCCGGTTCGGAAGGTTCTGCCGTCGCTGTAAAGGTAAGATTCTTCACCATTTTGCGCAATTCCGGCAAATCCGTAATACCGAGAATTCCGGGAAGCATACAGGAAAGCGGCCAGAGAGTGACCTCTTTCCGGAGCATGGATTCCCAGGATTCCGGACCGTGCTGCAGTTTGACAGCAACCGGAATATCAGAAAGAACCGCTGCCAGCAATGCCGGAACAGTTCCCTGACCTTCGGCAAGAAGGGTAATATTTTTCACTCCCCGCTCTTTCAAAAGTTCCAATGCACAAAGAATATCGCGCACTTTTCCGCCAAGATACGGACGATGGAACATATAGCCCAGAGAGTTGTAATGATAGTCATAACTGTATTGCAGGAAAAATTTCCGGTTCCATTGATCGCAGCCTGTCGGAACAAGTTCTCCGATTCCCCGTACATCCAATGTAAACAGCCGCTCATCCGCTTTTACTTTGATTTTTCCTGCTTCTGTTTCTGCATCCAGATGGGGAATGTAGAGAATTGCTTTCTCTGCCGCAGGAATATGAAACAGGGCATCCTGACAATAGAGTTTCAGCATACTCATGACTTCACCCGGTTCTGTTTCCAATGCATAACGATCCGCAGCAACGTATTTCGGGTTATTTGCATAATAACGTGGACGCAGAACGCGGTAATACGGAACTTCGATTTTTCCGATCTGAAGGATTTCCGGCAATATTTTCTGCATTTCCTTTTTGGACAACTTTTTACGTTTTGCAATCAAATTATCTGCAAGTTCATTTATAAAAGTAAAAAGCGGCTTGTTGATTTTCAAGTTTTTTACAACGCCTTTCGGGGCAGCCCATGTTTTTTCTTCCGGCAGAGGCTTCAGGTTTTCATCTTCTTTCGGAGATTTCTTTTTCCCCAAACCATGCAGATTGAAAAAGGAATACATCTGCAGACGGTTTGCTGTTCTGTATCCGTGACTGTCAGGGCCGATAAAGACTTTGACATTGTCTTCCGCTCCCAACAAAGAATAAATTGCTTTGGCATCTTCATACGCTTCCACAGTTCCACGGGGATCAAAGAAGTCATTTTTCTGCCCCATGATCAACGTCGGACGGGGAGCGCGGGCAATCACAAAATCCGCCATATCCAGTCCATACCGGAACATATCCGGCGGCATCTGTTCGATATCTGCCGGCAATTCATTTTCCACTTCATGCAGCCAGGTCGTAATGTAACAGCTGGGAGCTGCCATGATCAAACGGTCATCAAGAGCGTTGACAAATGTGGTCATTGTTCCGCCGCCGGAGTTTCCGGTAATACCGATTCGAGCCGGATCAACTTCCGGCAGCGTCTGAAGATAATCAATTCCGCGGATCGCATCCCATGCGCGCCAGGCTCCGAAATATTCGCCGCAAAGATGAAGCTGTTTTCCCTGCATATTGTGAGCGTTGCAGCAGTGAAGAGAGTATTTTTTCGTCAATGCCGCTGAAAACTGATGACGTTCCCCCTGATTAACCGGGTCGATCGACAAAACAACAAATCCCTGTTTGGCAAGATTCATTGCACAAGTCTGATAAACAGCGTCAGCTTTCCCGATTTCGGAATGTCCGCACAGAAATAGAACTCCGGGAGCTTTTTTTGCTTTGTCCGGGATAAAAAGCATCCCCGTTACAGGATATTCCGGACGACTGTAATAAACAACATTCCGGAGTGTCATTCCGGATAATTTCTGTTCGCCTGTAATGATCGGATCCAACGGGCATTTTTCTGTTGGAAGATCGAAGGCTTTCAAAATTTTAGCACGGACATCCCGGACATAAGCCTCAGCATCTTTTTTATTTTTGATTTTTGCAAGGCGGGCCTTTCTTTCCGCATAAACTTTCCGGACTTCATCGACATAATAATTCTGAACAGCATTTCCGTACAGCATCTGATCCTCCTTTTTTTATAAGCTGATATGAAAATCATACTTGCGTTGGGAACTTAGCATAAAAAGATAATTTTGTCAAGCCGAAAAAAAAATTTTTAAGCGCTGTTCCCCATACAGGTTGGTAAATCCTTCTGCTATTTTAACTTTAAGATGGCATTTCGATTTTTACATCGTAAAAATCAAAATGCCTTCCGGTGAATTTTCCGTGAATTTCCGTGAATTCCGTGGTTCCCCCAAAATGTACAGAAAAAACGGACTGATCCTGCTGAGATTCAGTCCGTTTCTGCTGTTCCTAAATTCAACCGATCTGTTTGATCAGATAGTTGCTTGCGATGATTTTTTCCATCAGTTCGTTGAGGGAATAGAAGTAATGGTTTGTTGCTTCAAAACCGATGCGGGAATCAGAGAGGAAGTTCTTGATCAGCATTTTCGCCAGTCCGATATCTTCCTGAATGAGCGGAATCGTTTCTCCGATTTTTCCTGCATTACGCATCCGGATGAAGTGCGTCTGCAAATAAGTACTGCGCAGGCATGTCCAAGTGGTTTCTGCAAGAATTTTCTGTTCCTTCAGGGCAGGGGTGTCATCCAGTTTGTTCAGTTTGTCAAGACCGGATTTCCATTCATCAGCCACAATACGGAATGCTTCTTCAAAGATTTCTTCCGGATAACTTCCGCACCAGCCCTTCAAATCATCATAGGGGAATCCGCGGACCATGCTTGCCTGATATCCGGTAGGCTCTTTGAACAGAAGATTTGCGGCTCCAATATTTTGCGGTGATTTGTAAATCTGATCCACCACATCAAACGGAATCTTGGCAAATGCGTCAGAGAATATCTTCCAGATTTCCAGCATTGCCGGGGCATCTTTTCCGAACTTCCGTTCTGCCAATTCTTCCACAGACATATTCATCAGAGGCATGTTTCCACCCGGACAGCCGCCGAGGGTCCAGCTCATCATAAAGTCTTTGATTCCTTCTGCTTTCAACGCATCCAAGTGCTGTTTCACAAGGAACGGAACCTGAATGGTTGGAACGGAGGACATTTCCCAAGTGGTGTTGACCTGAATTTTTGCCACACAGGGATGTCCGGTATCTCTGCCGAGTTTCCAGAGGATTTTAGCATCCGGTCCCGGACCGGGCTTGGAAATGGAGTAGTCCAGAATCGTTCCTTTGTGTCCGAGAACATTGGTTTCCACATTGGTTTCGCTGACACACATCATCATGATATCTTTGGGGAGCTGCTTGAGGACATCCACCGCCCAGTCAGCCTGCCATGCCCATGACCATGCAATGACTTTTGCATCAGAACCGGCATTTTTGATTCCGGTATAAATCGCTTCCAGAACCTTTGCCACATTGTCAGCCTTTGTGTGTTCTGCACAGCGGGGACAGACATAGCTCATTTCTGAATTGCTTCTGGCAAGACAATGGGTCAGGTTTTCACTCATCGTGATGGTGAAGAATCCGCCGAGTGTCGGAACTTCACGGCAGAGGCGTTCCACTCCGGCAGAAAATGCTTCGAGCAGACCGGGTGCCCACGGACACAACGCTGTGCTGCCGTCGGACTCCGTAACAGAACCGCCCCAGGGTGTCTGATCTGCAATATGTTTCGGCAGAGAACGGGGTTCATTCAGATAAAGATAGAGACGGATTCCGTATTTTGCACAGCGGTCAGCGATCCGGCGGACTCCGGCAAGGCGTTTTTCCCAGTCTTTGGAGATTTCCAGATTTTCACCGACCCACGGGATCAGCGTATAGAGCAGTCCGGGCAGCCAGACTGCATTGATTCCGGCAGCTGCATAATCCTTCAGCAAACCTTCCGGATAAGGATCGACTTTTTCATCCATGAAAGGATCGCCATAAACTGCGGAATAGGAATAAATCAAACGGAGACCATCAGCTTTTTCGCCTCCGAGCGGTTCCATTTTTCCATAATTTTCGAGGAAAGTGAACGGCGGTTCGATCTGAGCAGGAAATGCTTTTCTGATTTCTGCTGTTTCCTGAGCAATTTCAGCAACTCTTGCTTTCTCATCTTCAGTAAGTTCCCGGTAAATAACCTTTCCGCAGGAGGGCTTCATGTTTCCGAGTTTTACCCAGAGAAAGTCATCTTCTTTTAACGTGAATGCCAATTTATCAGCGGTCCATCCGAGCAGTTTCAGCATCTGTTCATAATCGAGCAAATGCCAGTTCGTGCGGATGACAGTCTGATAACCGCGGCTTGCGAACAGTTCCAGTTTGGAATCATCGCGTATGAGTCCCATAGCTTCTGCTGCCGCTGCAACGTTAGCTTCTGTTGTTTCCAGAACTTCTGCAACTTTAGCGGGATGCACCAGATTCCAGTTATGCCAGATCACTGCCAGATGTCTGGCGGGAAAGAACGGAAAATCAAGTGCTTTCTGTTGACTTCCGACGGGAATATCACAAATTTCCATAGTATTGACCTTTCTTGTTTCAGAATTGTTAAAATATATCACGCTGATTCACTTTTTCAAGCAAATCAGCGTAATATCTCTTTATTTTTTTTGTTAAAAGCAAACTTTTATTGCTTTTCTGTGAGTTTTATTTCGTCAATGATCTTACCTGTTTCATCAAAAACCTTTACAAGCAGATATGACGATTTTTTTTCTGCCAGAAAGAACCCTCCGAGATCGTTTGTCATGACAGGAAAAGCTAAAGAAAGCACGGGGGACATTCCGTTTTTCGTTTTATGTTTTGCATAAAGTGTTTTTATTCCCGGAATTGTTTTACTGTAATGATGAGTATGCCCCGAAAGAGAAAGGTCAAATAATCTTTTCTCTTTTTCTGAAAGAGCATCAAAAAGTTTTTTCAGTTCTGTTCCGCCTCCCTGAGAGGGAAGCATCAATGGCTTATGTACCAGTAATATCCTGAATTTTGCCTTGAGGAATTCTTTGCTTTTAACAACATTGCACAGCCATTCCTTTTGATTTTTCATGTAAGATGATGATTCTTTGACATCTCCATCTGTATCCAGAAAGAGGAAAAAGATTCCTTTATGGGAAAATGCTCCATAAGATTTTCTTTCAAGAGGAGAGAACAGATCAAAAAAAACGTTTGCTCCGGCTCCACGGTATTCATGGTTTCCCCGAATGCAGTAAAAAGGCTTTTTCCAATTTTCTGCAATAGTGTCCAGAAATCCTTCATAGCAGGAATAACGTCCGATTATTGCACTCATCATATCTCCGAGCAGAAAAATCATATCACTCTGTTGGACATGGGGATTTTTCAGGATTTTTTTCAACATGCCGCTCCGCCCATGGATATCCGTTGTAACAGTAAATGAAAAATCTGCATTTCCCGGGGCAAGTGTCCTGAATGAATATACCGTTCCATTACCGGTTTGATACTCATATTCTGTATCAGGAAGAAGACCTTTCAGGAAAACCGAATGGTATTTTGTTTTGCCAGGTTCAGCAGTTTTTTTCCGGAATATCTTTTCCCCTTTTTTCCGGAAAGAAAATGCTGTTTTAATTTTTCCTGAGGTTTCCCAGTTGATTCCGGCGCAGGAATCAGTAATGCCGAATGTCCATGGACCGTGAGTGACTTCTTCCTCCGGTTTAATAATAATCAGGTGTCCGAACTTATCAGCATCGTGTGCCCAGAAGATGTTTTGCCAACTGGAAAATTCACGGGCATTTTTCCGGTATCTGAGCATGTTGAACCGTAATGAGTCAGAGGAAAATTTTCCGAGACTTTTCAGCGGGACAACAATTTCAGCACTCCACTTTTTCTCCTCCAGATGTACCTTTGATTGATATTGATTTTCTGAAATAAATTCCTGATAGCGTTTCCCGTTCAAACCGATCACAATCTGGCGGTACCAGTCACCGTTTTTCAGAGAGGCTAAAAATATTTCAACATTATCTCCTGCCCAGGCTGAACCGTTTGGATTCCCTGTAAAAATCCCTTTTGGTTCTTCACAAGTCAAACCGATATAAAGATTCGTGTTATCCATGCAAATTCTTACATCGGTTCCGGAAGTTTTCTCCGAAGGATTCCGGAATTTCCGGAAATCTGTTATTTTTCCGGATTTGTCCCAGAACGATTCTTTCGGGATTCCGTCAAGTTTCAAATCAACCTTTTGAAATTGCGGAATCAGTATTTCATTACCGCAGCAGAGGAATGATAAACAGCTGAAAAGATACAACAAGCAACGAAAATTTTTCATTCTATCTGTCCTCAATCAAGAAAGTACGGCTTGACTTTCACTGAGTTCAAAAGAAGCGTTTGTCCGTTTTTGCCCGGATTGTTTTTTCCACCCCAGTCATCAAATGTAACGGTAATATCCTTTTTCTCTGCACGGAATACGATTGTGTGCAGATTCAGATATCTTGTTTGAGAAACAACCAGTTCTCCTTCATATTTATGCAGCGGAAGCCCTTCTCTGATACATGCTGCTCCATCAAGGGTAGCCCGGAACGGGAAAATTTGCCCGGAAGGTTTCTTAGCTGAGACATCAGCTTTATCGGCAACAGCGAAACGCAAAGCATAAAGTTTTCCCGGAGTGAACCCGGTCATTTTTTGAACCAGTCTGTTCGGAGCTTTGGAAGATCTTGTGAAGGTGCAAACCGTATCTCCGACAGTTTTTGATTGCGGTTCCATTTGTCTGCTCTGGATTTTTCCGTATCCGCTTATTTTTGTAAAACTTATAGAATTTTTTTCAGCCGGCAATGCTTTCCAGTTTGCATTACCCTGTTCAAAATCACCGTTTTTCAAATGTCCCGGCATAAAAACATAACCATATTTTTTTGCAAGGCTTTCCTTGTTTCCTTCTACTGCATAGTGCTGAATCAAGCGGGATACCCAGCGCATGGATTCTTCGTCTGAGTTCCAGTACGCATAAAGTCCGACACCGAACAAATCTTGAAATTCTTTTTCATTAGCAAGTTTGCAGAAGTATTTATCCCAATACACTTTCACATCCGGTCCGGTGAATCCATCCGTGCAGAATCCCCCAAGATTTGTATAGCAGCCGAGTACGACAGTGAAATTCTCAGCAGCATTTCCAACCAGACGGCTTGCCTGACGCATCGTTTGAGTCAAATGTTTCTGCAGATATTTATCCGCAGCCTCTTCTGTCGGGGTCGTTCTAGCGTAACCTTCATAAAGAATGCGTCCTTTTCCTTTTCCCTGATTGAGCATAGCGGAAAAAAGATGGGCATTCAGAGCATGGAACCCCGGAACCTGATCGCTGTTGGTGGAGTTCCATGTATAAATGGGATACTCTGAATCAATCAGTTTCCACAATGCCTGAGTATAAATCCAGTTGACTGTTAAATCATTGAAATGGATTTCATCATAGGTCATGCCATCGGCCTGTTTGACTTTTGAATTCAGCCGTTTTGCCATAGCTTCCGGTGTTTCCACGTAAGGCCGGAGCAAATGCTGAGCTGTCCAGCCTTTCCCCATTTCCCGGACTTCTTTGAGTTCCTTCAATACATAATTGATATCATATCCGAACGAATAAGTTGTAATGACCGGATAAAGATATTTGCGGGTGAATTCACCATAATATCTCTTATACGGATCTCTTTTGACAGGGATTTTCGGATAGGTGTAAGCAACGACTTCCGGAACCGCATTGATCCGGAATGTTCCGCCATCAGAGTTTTCAACGGTTACGGTATGATCTCCGGCAGAAAGGTTTGCCATGACTTCATAACCGCCTTCCGTCCGGCTCGGTTTGATTGCAGTTTTTGAATTATCAAAGTAAACTTTTGTAGACGGTGTGTATTTTTCCAACCGGATATTAACCCAGCCGTCACGGGGATTGGAGAAACTGTAAGTCCGGTTTTCAGCCTTAGCTGTCAACAGCCGTTTTACCATGCGGTTGAGCTGTTTTTCTGCAGGATAGCTGATTTTGACCGGATTCTTTATACAGAAGGGATATTCTGCTTTGGAAATGACTTTGCCGCTCTTCTTTTCCTTCAGTTCAAGTTTCAGATAACCCTCTTTTTCTGCCGGAACACCAGCCAATGCAACCTTGATTGTTTTGTTTTTCAAGAAGGCATTTTTCTGTTTGAGATATTCTTTGTCTGTTTTAAGGCGGGTGGAAACCTCACAGACATATTCAGAATCTTTTAACGGAAGGGGATAATCAAAGGAGAGAGTCAGAACAGGATTTTTAACCGGGATTTGGTAGAGTTTCGGAGCATAGGGGGTCATGAGATACGCCGTGGAAATACTCAATGCCGGTTTGATATTCTCTGCAGCTTCTGCTTCTGCCGGTTTCAGGAACGGTTTCCGGAATTCCAATTCTCCGGTTGCTCCGGGATTAACAAAAACAGCAAAAGAATAAAGATTTCCTTTGGACGCCGGCAGTGTTACAACAGCTTCGATGGGAGTCCAATCTTTTGTGTTTTCCGGAAAAACTGCAGTTCCCACTTCCTTTTGCCAATGCATATTGTAAACAATGAATGAACCGCGTTTTGCTTTGAAATTCTTTGTTCTGATTTCTCCGCCGAGACGGTATTTTTTTCCGGGAACAAGCTGAATCCCATTCTGCACGAAATAGACGGCTTCTTTTCCCGTTATGCAAATTGCCTTGTTTCCATCAAAACGGAGATTCTTCACGCCTTCAAATGATGGATTCCAATCCAACGGAAACCCTGCTGATTTTACAGCGAAATCGGCATTGTTGAGAATATTTTTTGCCGCCTCTTTACTCAAAACTTTTCTTTCCACAACTCCGATCAATGCCGTTTCAACAACAGGTTCCCCATGGAACAGAGCAGGATAAATGCTTCCTTTAACGATACCTGTACTTTTCGGCGTGACAAAGTCTGTCTTTACAAGAGTCCATGAACAGGTTTTTGTCCAGTTTTTTGCAGGAATGATCTGCTTTTTTCCGCCTTCGGGGGTCAACTCCATATAAAGCAATGCAATTTTTGATTTTGCGGGGATTTCAGCTTTGAATAATACATAGGCTGTATAGGCAGTATCGGGTTTCAATTGAAACTTTCCGTTGAAACCGACATGATAACCGGGACCTTTTGCAGTTACTTTAAATACACTTCTGTTTCCATATTTTACAAAGGATTTGACCAGCGGATTACCTCCGTAATTGGACCAGCCCGGCAGTTTATTTCCCACAGGTGTAAATTCAGGATTCGGAAGAATATTCTGTCCGGAAGGAATGGAAATCTTCTTCCACGGCAAATCTGCCTGAAGACAGCAGACTGTCAAAACAGATAAAAATACTGCAAGTTTTAATTTCATTTTTATTCTCCCTTCTTGTTATTTGAGCGGAACGCAGTCTAAAGTGTAATTATAGTTCGCCAGCCATCCCAGAGGTTTCGTACCTGCATGACCGTCAAAGTAAGAAACATTTGGTCGCAGATTGTGCCTGTTGTCAAATTGTTTTCCTCCGTCGAATGCCCATTTCTGAGAAGTTTTACATGCCCGGTCTCCAATCAGAAGTTTTCTGGATGGATTCTTTACTTTACCATACTTTACAGGGGCGTAATTATCATATTTTGGATAGCCCCATGAAGGATCAAGATACCCGCAAAGCTGGTTGTAGCCATAGTTGATTCCGTAGTAAAGTTCCTTATTCCCTTCCGGACACTGATATAATTTCCGGATATTCTGCGGAACAACAGCCTTCCATCCCCAATTATAAGTTACTTCCGTTGTACCGATAATATCTGCGGTAAGCGTTGTCATCCAATAAGATGACTCGACAAGAAAGTTAGGCATAAAACCGTCATTGTTGTTTGAATACATCATTGTATATAAGCCCAGCTGTTTCAGATTGTTGAGACAACCGGAAGTCCGTGCATTGGCACGCGCATTGTTCAATGCCGGCAGCAGCATTCCCGCAAGAATAGCAATGATTGCAATCACAACCAGAAGTTCGATTAATGTAAACTTAACCAGCGAGTTTTGAAACAATGTTTTTTTGGATTTTTTCATAATACTCATCTCCTTCATTTTTTTTATTTCCAAACAGCAGAAGAATTACGTTCAACCAGTGTATGAGTGACATATTCTTCCTGTTGTTCTTTTATGGGGGTACAACCATGATCAAGCAATAAATCTGCCGCGCGGTAACCAATATCATAAAGATTTTGTTCTATTGAAGTGATTGACGGAACATTCCATCTGGAGAAAAACAGATTCCCATATCCAATCACCGAAAAATCTTCCGGTATTTTATATCCTTTGTTGATCAGAGAATTAATGACATTCAACGCAACAAAATCACTTGTGCAGAAAATCCCGGTCGGACGGAATTCTATCAATTTTTTTTCTATTTCCCGGAAGTCAAATGCGTTCTCTGAAATGAGATTGTCAATATTTTTTTCTTCAAACCCATTTTTTTTGGCAGATTCCATAAATGATTTCAGCAAACTTTGCGTATGCGGAGCCCAGCTATATTCTCCAACCAGCGCGATCCGCTTATGCTGTAATTTGTAAACATACTCCGCAAGAAGTTCTCCCGCCTGTTTCATATCAGAGTAAACGCCCAGACAAGTCAAATCAAAATCCAGTTTCACGCCACCTGCCAGAACCAGCGGAATCCCCGATTGATTCAATCGGTCACTCAATACATTCAGAATAGATGGATATACAATGTCATAGCAAATCAACCCCATCATACGTTGTCCGATACATTGATCTGCGATATAATTTCCTGAAAGCTGAAAAATATCACTGCTTGGTTTTTCCCCGCGGAACACAGAGAATGTTTTTACAAGATAGGAACGTTTTGCTGCCGCATCTACAATTCCCTGAAGCATGGATGCTGCATATCCGTTATCAATAGCCTGTGTTACAAAACCGATAACATTGGATTTTTTATTGCGGATCGCACATGCAATTTCATTCCTGCTGTATCCCAGTTTTGCCGCTGTTTCCAGAACTTTTCTCCGTAATTCCGGACGGTAATGTTCTGCCAGCGGTCCATTCCGTAAAATAGCAGAAACAGTAACCTGACTGACCCCAAGAATCTTTGCCAATTCTTTTTGTGTAATCATAAAAAACCTGCTTTTTTATTCTATGTTTACGTAAATATAGATCAAAAAAAATGAATTTCAAGTCCATAATAATTTTTTTTCAGATTTTTTTCCACTGTGTCAATTGAAAGTTAATGTCCCAAATTTTATAAAAAAACTTTATAATTTCTGACGGATACAATCACGTTATCAAGGCAATTCATTTTATCTTGCCAATACTGTTCCCATTCATTGGCACTTGTAAAACGTTTCAGAATGATCCAGATGATCTTCGTTGCGCCTTTATCACTCCAGCCGTAAGCGGTTTTCTTTAATCGCCTTTCAAGTTCTCTCATCACCTGTTCAATTATTGATGATGCTCCGGGAGAAATCCGCCCCCATTCCAAGTAGTTTAACCTGTCCAAATTTTTGGGGTCACATCAGAACTCCACCCCTTTCTAGTCCTCCGGAGCCTTGTGCGGAGGAGGATTTCCAAACCTTTTTGCGGCATTCCGATTTTTACGATGTAAAAATCGAAATGCCATCTTAAAGTTAAAATAGCAGAAGGATTTACCAACCTGTATGGGGAACAGCGCTTAATTTTATAACTGATTAATTAAAAGAAAATCCATTTTCCGCTTGACAAATCACTGTTTCCATGCTAATTTTATTCTGCATCTGATTCTTTCTTTACTTTTTTGTTTGGAAACGAAAAAAAGTCAGATGCTCTTTTGTCAAATAACTTGTCTCATCACAAAATTTGGGACATTAACAAAATATAACGGGTTTGAAGAATGTCCCAAAAGAATCCTGCGGAAAATGTTTATGATGCACTTCTGGCTGTTCATGGCCCACAGCAGTGTTTTTTGGTGCATAATTCAGCGTTGCAGCTGTTGGTTGCCACGATTCTTTCGGCGCAGTGTACAGATAAAACAGTTAATCTTGTAACGGCTGATTTATTCCGGAAATATCCGGATGCGGCTTCTTTTGCCAAAGCAGTTCCTGCGGAATTGGAGAAAGATATTCACCGATGCGGTTATTACCGGGCAAAGGCTGCTCATATCATCGGAGCCTGTGCAAGAATTTGTTCGGAATTCAATGGCGAAGTTCCGGATAATATGGAAAATTTGACGACACTTCCCGGGGTAGGGCGCAAGACGGCAAATGTTGTTCTCGGAGATTTCTTTCAGGTTCCGGGGTTTCCTGTTGATACCCATGTGATCCGTTTATCCAACCGGATCGGGTTATGCCGTACAAAAGATCCGGTAAAAATAGAAGAGAGTCTTTGCGGCCGGATTCCGCCTGCGAACTGGGCCCAATTTTCCCATCTTCTGATTATTCACGGCAGACGCCGCTGTGCAGCGCGCAAGCCTGACTGTGCCAATTGTGAAATCGCATCCCTTTGCAAAAAACGAGGTGTAAAATAATGAGCTATCTGAAAAAAAAGTTTCGTGATATCAAAAAATTTCCGGATTGGCTTTTTCTGCCGATTGTCGGTTTGATGTATTTTTATAAACTTCTGATGCGCCGGAGATATGACGACCGTATTGGCGTTTTGAACAACCCGAATCCGCCTGGGATCGCTGTTACCTGGCACAACAGACTGATGTTTTTCCCGCTGATGTTTCCGAAGAAACTGCGGAATTGTACTTCAGCCGTAATCAGTGCATCCCGTGATGGGCAGTACGTTGCAGATCTGGTTCACTGGATGGGGATAGAAAGTATTCGCGGGTCCAGTTCCAGAAAAGGGATGAATGCGGTAAACGGAGCTGTCAAAGCTCTGGAAGCCGGGCGTTATGTGGCGTTTACGCCGGATGGACCGCGTGGGCCGCGTTATCATATGAGTAAAGGGCCCATATATCTCGCTTCAAGATTTCAGGTGCCTGTTTATCCCGTTGCAGTTAATTATTCTTCCTATTGGGAATTGAAGAGTTGGGACCGTTTTCAGATTCCAAAGCCGTTTGCCAAAGTTACTCTGGTTATTGGAGAAGGGATTCATATTCCGTCTGATATTACGGAAGAACAGGCTGAGTACTGGCGTATGGTTGTAGAGAACAAACTGAAAGAAGCGGCTGAGGTGAAAGAATCATGAATGTTGCGATTATCTGTACCGGAGATGAACTTCTCAAAGGGGCTGTGACCAATACAAATCTCCGTTTTATGGGAGAGCAGCTGCTTGCTAATGGAATCATACCGTCCTTTGCCATGGAGGTTCGGGATGGTATGGAGGCGATCCGCGATGCTCTTGATACTGCCTTTTCCAAAGCAGATACCGTTATTGTTTCCGGCGGTTTGGGGCCTACTTCCGATGATATTACAAAAGAAGCCGCCGCAGAATTTTTTCAGCTGCCGCTTGTTCAGGATGATAAGGTTCATCTTTCTCTGATGAAGCTGTGGCACAAATATAAAGAGGAGGGGCGGGATACTCCATCGCGTTTTCTGAATCAGTCCATGATACCGGAAGGTGCGGAAACCCTCCCGAACCGCTGCGGGACAGCTCCCGGGATTTATCTTGAGACAGAACGGGGAAATTTACTTCTTCTTCCCGGTCCTCCCGTAGAGCTGGAACAGATGTTTTCCAAACAGGTTATGCCGATTCTGCTTGAAAAAAGGAGTCGGGAGATTCATTCTGTGCTTTTGCATGTTGCAGGTGTGCCGGAGTCGGAAGTGGAGGAGCGGATGCTTCCGCTGATCAGTCCGAAATTATCCGCAGCTTACTGTGCATCTCCCGGGTTGGTGAAACTTTTTCTTTCCTCTCCGGATATGGATTTTCTGCGGGAACGGCTGCAATCCGTAAAAAAAGAATTTCAGAAAGAGCTTCTAAATTGCCGGCACACTTCTCTGCAGGAAGAAGTGGTCCGTATCCTGGAACGTTCCGGTTTGACGCTTGCAACAGCGGAATCCTGCACAGGCGGATTGATTGCGGAACGTATTACGGATGTTCCGGGTTCTTCCAATATTTTTCTGGGAAGTGTTGTTTCCTATTCCAATGAGCTGAAAGAACGTTTACTGAATGTTTCACCCGAAACCCTGGAACGGTACGGAGCTGTGAGTGCAGAAACCTGTAACGAGATGCTGAACGGAATTTCTGCTGCGACCGGGGCCGATGTTGTTCTGGCAGTCACTGGAATTGCAGGTCCCGGCGGAGGAACCGTGGAAAAACCTGTAGGACTGGTTTATACGGGGATCCGGATAAACGGAGAAAATTTTGTAACGGAAAATCACTTCAGCGGAAACCGTCAGCAAGTCAGAGAACGGACATGTGCAGCGGTTCTGAATGAGCTGCGGATCCGTCTCGGGTGAAATCAGACGGTAAGATCGACCATTGGAGCTGAGATATATTCAGCAAGGGTTTCCGGGTTCAATTCCACATTTGTGCCGACTTTTCCTGCGCTTACGCATATTGTATCGTAAAGGATTGCAGTTTCATCGAGAAACGTGGGGAGGAGCTTTTTCATTCCGATGGGAGAACAGCCTCCATGAATGTATCCTGTCAGCGGAAGCAGTTTTTTCTGCGGAATCATTGCGATGCTTTTTACTTTTGCTGCGCGTGCGGCTTTCTTCAAATCCAGAGTTGCCGGACCCGGAATGACAAATACAAAATATTCCGGACCGGGAGCTTCTGTAACCAGAGTTTTAAAAACCTGCTCCTGATCTTTTCCGATTTTCCGGGCAATAGAAATGGCATCGAGCTGTCCATCAGAAACATCGTATTCATAGGGGGTAAACGGGATTTTTGCGTTTTCGAGCAGCCGTTCCACGTTTGTTTTAATCATGATATGCTCCGGTAATGAAACTGCGGATTGCCTGTTCTGCTTTTTCCGCAGGAATCGCTCTGTGGCAGTTTGCTTTCGGACAGCTGTACCGGAAACATTTCAGGCAGGGGAGATCTTTGGGAGTCAGAACGATTGCTTTTTCCGAGAACGGTCCTGTTCTGACCGGATCTGTTGGAGCGAACATACAAACTACCGGGACTTCCAGCGCAGCACCGATATGCATGGGGCCGCTGTCATTACAGAAAAGTACGCTGGATGCCCGGATTGCTTCCAGAAGTCCCACTACGGTTGTTTTTCCTGTCAGGTCAAGACAGGGAGCTTGGATCGTGCGGGTAAGTTTTTCTGCCATTTCTGCTTCATTTTTTGTACCGAGAATGAGGAAAGAACAGTCCGGTATATTCTTTTTCAGCAAATTTGCAGTTTCTGCGAAGTAGGAGACCGGCCAGCATTTTGAGGGCCATCTTGCACCCGGGGCAATCGCTACGACCGGACCGTCTGGTAACTGTTTCATCAGTTCCGCAATTTTGGCGTTTTCAGATTCGTTTTTCAGAAAATCAGTTTCCGGTTTTCCATCCGGATCCACTCCGAGGAATTCAGCAATCAAGCGGTAATTTCTCCGGACTGCATGGATTTCCGGAGACCCGGAATTCAGCTTTTTACCATAAAAGAGTTTTGCTATTTTTTCTTTTGGTTCCTGTGGACCGTAAACCACTTTTGTTTTCGCAAGAGATGCGATCAATCCGCTGCGGAGCAATCCCTGTAAATCAAGAACAGCTGTATAATGTCTTTCCCGGATCATCTTTGCGAAACGGAGAGCTGCAGATGGAAATGATTTAATTTTTCCGAGTTCTTTTCGGGGGAATGGAATGATATTATCAACATCCGGATGAAGCCGGACGATATCGGCAAAAGCCGGGACTACGACCCAATCAATTTCTGCGTCCGGACGATGTTTTGCGAGCAGGGATACTGCCGGGAATGCATGAATAACATCTCCGAGACTGCTGGGTTTGATGATCAAATAACGCTCCTGCATGGAGTTCATTTCACGTACCGCGTTCAAGTCTGGAGGCAAGCCGTTCCGGGAGTCCTGCATCGAGGATTTTCTGCTGAGCAGTACGGAAATCGTAAGGAACCCGATGTCTGGTCAACATCTTGGTTGTGCTGTCATAGATAACAAAGGACGCTCTGCGGTCTCTGTTTCGCGGCTGCCCGACACTTCCGATGTTCACCAGATATTTGTATCCTGCCTGAACCGGACAGGAGATGGAGTCAGCTTTTTCCATTTCTTCTTCAGTCAATCCGCCTTCCCGGCGATCTGCCCATTCCGTGATTTCCTCAATTTTCCGTCCGGCAACCATCGTTACCGGTTTTTTTGCGAACAAAACGGGGATATGTGAATGTCCGCAGAAACAAAGCTGAGTAAACTGATTTGCAAAACAGTCTTCAGCCTGATATGCATCGAAAATATATCCCCAGATATGAGGGTTATCCAATGTTGCATGGATTAAAGTCATGTTTGCATTGCGGATATTACCGCGCATCGGAAGATTTGCAAGATATTGCCTTTCATCTTCGGAGAGCTGTGCCCGAGTCCAGAGAACTGCTGCTTTTGCATGTGGATTGAATCCGCTTTCAGCGGCATCACCGTTAGAGGCGTATTCATCATGATTTCCCTTGACACAGAGAAAATCAGGAAGGCTTCTGACAACTTCAAGGCACTCTTTCGGGTTTGCATTGTATCCTACAATATCCCCAAGACAGAAATGTGCATTGACATTATTGGCGCGGCATACTTCCAGCACTGCATTAAGTGCCTCCAGATTGCCGTGGATGTCACTGAAAATAGCATATTTCATAAAAACAGTTTGCTCCGGTCTTATAATGTTCCGGAGACCGCCATCAAATAAAGCCGTCTCCACTCTCATCGCATATAGATGTTATCCGGTAATATAGCACACAAACATCTGTTTTTCAAGCAGCTTTGAGAAAGTTTCGGGATATCTGCTGTTAAATCAGCATACCACAGAGAAAGGCGCAGGCGAATTCCACCCGCAGAATATGTTTTCCGCAGGAAAATTTCTGAAACCCGTTCGATTCAAATGCAGCAATTTCTGAAGGGAGAAATCCACCTTCCGGTCCGATCGTCAATAGAACTTTATCCGCAGCAGGTTTTGTTGTAAATGGCTGCTCCGGTACAGGATGAGCAACAATTTTATGGAATTCCCCGTCACGTTCATTGGCAGCTCTTATAAATTCACGGAACGTCCGGTAAAAACGGATGACCGGCATCCGGGTCGTGCATCCCTGTTCCATACCTTCGGTCAATTCTGATTCCAATTCCTCCGGATGCAGAACGCTGCTGTTCCAATAGCTTTTTTCAACACGGGCAGACTGGAAAAGAATCAATTCCGGAACCCCCGCAGAAGCGGCAAAGTGCAGGACTTTTTTCAAACTTTGCGGGCGTGGCAACGCTACTGCCAGAACAATCGGCAGAGGTGGCGGCGGAGGCAAATCAAAAATAAAGGAATCCAGCAGAACAGAACCTTTTTCTACAGAACGGATCACCCCGTGTCCGGAAAGACCATTGAACACTCCGGCCTTCAATGTATCTCCGGGTTTGGAACGCAGAACGTTACGGATGTGTTCCGCCCTGGCTCCGGTAACTGTTACAGTCGAACCCGGGGCAGGGGCGTCTTTCAGAAGCAGCTGATTCATAAACTGTTACCAGGTAACTTCCCCGGTTTCAGCATGATGCCGCAGAATATCCCGCTTGATTTTTCCGGAAGTTGTTTTCGGGAAGCTTGTCACAAATTCGATTTCTCTGGGATATTTGTACGGTGCGCTGTGCTGTTTGGCAAACTGCTGAATTTCCCGGACCATAGATTCTGTCGGGTCATAACCTTCATTGAGACGGATATATGCTTTGACCTTGGAACCTCTGATCGGGTCGGGAGCACCTACAACTGCACACTCGCAGACAGCTGGATGGTTCATTAGCACTTCTTCCACTTCCACCGGACCGATCCGGTAACCGGAACTCTTGATGATATCATCGCTTCGACCGACAAAGTAGAAGTAGCCATCCTCATCCTGATAAGCCTTGTCACCGGTGTAATAATAACCGTTGACAAAACATTTTGCATTTTCTTCATCATTTTTGAGATATTTTTTAAGCAGTCCGACAGGTGCACCGTTTTTCAGGTTGACAGCGATTCTTCCTGTTTCTCCCTGAGGAACGACCATTCCGTCATCGTCATGGAGTTCAATATCCCATCCGGGTGCCGCTTTTCCGATTGAGCCGGGTTTCGTGTCGATATCAGCAAAGTTTGCGATCATACAGACAGTTTCAGTCTGACCGTAACCTTCCCGGAGCGTGAGCCCTGTTCCTTCTTTCCAGAGTTTGATGGTATCTGTCTGAAGGGGTTCTCCAGCGGTGACACTCTTCTTGAGTTCCCGCAAGTCAAAACGGGTCAAGTCGCTGATTACCAACATTCTGAAAATCGTCGGCGGAGCACAGAAACTTGTGATATTGTATTTTTCAATGATCGGGAGGATTTCATCCGGATTGAATTTTCCCCGGATATCATAGACAAACACACAGCAGCCGATAATCCACTGTCCGAAATAGTTGCCCCAGAGATTTTTTGCCCAGCCTGCATCGGAGACTGCGTAATGCAGATCGTTCGCATCCAGACCATGCCACATTTCTGCTGTGATCCGGTGTGCAAGGGGGTAATCATGAGTATGCATCACCAGTTTCGGATATTTGCTTGTTCCGGAAGTGAAAGAGAGAAGCAGAGGATCCGAGGATTTTGTTTTGACAGGGAAAATCGTTTTTACCATGGTCGCAGAAAGAGTTCTGCTTTCGATTTCCTTCTGGTAATTGATCCATCCGGGCAGTTCTCCGTCAATGATGATTCGCAGATTCATCAAAGGACAATCATCATAAATTTCATCAAATTTCGGCGCATTTTCCATGTCGGAAATAACGACTTTGAATTTTGCGAAGTTGATTCTCTGGCGGAGTTCTTCCGGAGTGCAGAGCGTTGGGGTGGAACATTGAACGGCCCCCAGTTTGATCAGAGCCAGAGAGAATACCCACCATTCCGGTACGCGGGGCAGCATGAGAAGAACTCTGTCACCCTTGCAAACCCCGTTTTTGCAGAGAAGATTTGCTGCAAGATTGGAGAGACGGCTGAAATCATAATAAGTGAGACGGCGTTCATCCCCATGCTGATTGACCCAGATCATTGCAAGACGGTTCCGGTCTTCTCTTGCCCGTTTATCGACAATATCGTACGCAAAGTTGAAATATTCCGGTCGTTCCAGCGGTTTTGTTCTGAATTCATGATCCGGGTTAATTGCCTTGAATGTTGTGTCTTTCATAAAATCTCTCTTTCCATTTAAGCCGGAAATGTTGTTCCCCGAAGAAAAAACATGCCGTTCCGACATTAATTTCTACTCCTGATAATTTATCACAACTTTTTTTGAATTGCAAGAAAAAATTTTTTTTTTGTTGGAAAAATCGTCTGTTTTGAACTGTCTTAACCATTTTTTGCTGAGTGAAATCTCTGATATTCTGTTTGCAAAAAACAGAATATCATGCTATATTAAATTTTTGGCTTGATAATTATAAACAAGGAGCTTTATCATGAATACAATTGCATTCGGTTTGATCGTACTTTCCATTCTGATGCACAGTCTGTGGCATTTCCTTTGCAAAAGCAGCGGAAAATCATCCATGGCATTTTTTGCATTGTTCTCCACTTCGCTGTTTTTGACAATGCTCCCATTTGCTTTATGTTCCGGGTTGCTGCCGAATCTGCCGTTGAGTGTGGTTAAGTTTGCCATCGGTGGTGCTTTGAGCGGTGCGATTTGCAATGTGGGGCTGATGCTTGCTTATAAATATTGCGATATTTCATTGGCTTATCCGATGGCACGGGCTTTGCCTGTGTTTCTGACCATGGTTGCAACCGTGACTTTCGGTTGGGGAAAACCGCTTTCCACCTTCGCTATCGTCGGGATGATCGTGATCTTTTCCGGATGTCTTACTATGGCATTTTCCGGAAATTCCAGCGCAAAAACAATGAAAGAAAAACTGATCTTTCTGAAACGGGGACTTGTTGGGATCTTGATCGCCGCCTGTGCAACGACGTCTTATACTATCATTGATAAATATGGCATTGATGCCATCATGAAATTCGCTCCGGATACCAACAAACTTCTTGTTGCCGGAACTTATTCATGTGTCCGTGAAATGACAGCCATGGTCTGCATGTGGCTGATTGTCGGAGGACAGAAAGTTATGAAGAAAGATGAAGGCGTTTTGCGGGATTTGATGAAAAAATATCATCCGTATGCAGCCGGTTTTTTTGCCGCTCTGGCATACGTTCTTGTTCTTGTAGCAATGAATTTTGTGACAAATGTGAGCTTTGTTCAGGCGTTCCGTCAGCTGAGTTTGCCATTGAGTGCATTCCTCGGATATCTTATTCTGAAAGAAAAAATTGCACCTGTCCGCTGGATTGGGCTCTCTCTGATCATGGCGGGGCTGATTTTGAGCGTGCTGTAAGAATTTTTTCAAATTCTGTTTGGAGTCCGGAGCTGTCCAATATAGTGGTGCAGAGGTCGGCAGAACCGGAGGAGACTGGGCATTTTGTACAGAGAGAACAGAGAGAACTGAGTCAACGGAGAGTTTTTTCTGTTTTGCAAGGTCTTTTGGATAGAAAATAAAAAATTCCTCTTTCGCGGCGGTGCAACTCCTTTTCGACCGTTCCCACCGTACACTCGGTACACTCCGTACTCTCCGTTCTTTCCCGGAAGTGCGTTTTGGTGGAATGAGCAGGTCGATTCCGGTTTTCTGAAAAATTTTTATTGATTTTTTTTCTGACAGGGTGTATATTATTCGCATATATAAAAAAACTGGGAATTATTTGCAATTATGAATTTTTTGAAGAAGATAGCAAAAGGCAGTAATAGGAATAAAAAACCAAAAGCCCTGAAAGGGCGACAGAATAAAAACCTGTCCAAAGATATGCATGTAGCTTTGGGAGCACGCAATTTTCTGCCGCCCTTACAGGGCTTGGATGTGCTATCTTGTAATATTCCCAGGGTTGCACGGTCTTATGACCGCTTAACCCTGGGCTGTGGACTGTCGCCCCGTTGGGGCTGCTTTGAGATTAGGAACACGGCTCTGCCGGAAAACCCTGAATTGGCGTAAGATCACAGTTCGGTGTAAGCGGAAAATAAACAAATAAGCCCTGAAAGGGCGTAAGATCACAGCCCAGGGATAGCAGCCTGCAAGGATGCGTATCCCTAGGTAATAGGAATAAAAAACCAAAAGCCCTGAAAGGGCGACAGAATAAAAACCTGTCCAAAGATATGCATGTAGCTTTGAGAGCACGCAATTTTCTGCCGCCCTTTACAGGGCTTGGATGTGCTATCTTGTAATATCCCCAGGGTTGCGCGGTCTCATGACCGCGCAACCCTGGGCTGTGGTCTGTCGCCCCGTTGGGGCTGCTTTGAGATTAGGAACACGGCTCTGCCGGAAAACCCTGAAGTGGCGTAAGATCACAGTTCGGTATAAGCGGAAAATAAACAAATAAGCCCTGAAAGGGCGTAAGATCACAGCCCAGGGATAGCAGCCTGCAAGGATGCGTATCCCTGGGTAATAGGAATAAAAACCCAAAAGCCCTGAAAGGGCGACAGAATAGAGGTTCAGTCATGTCACAATCATTATCATCTATCTATATTCATATCATTTTTTCCACAAAACAACGGACCTCTTTTCTTGATTCATCGATCCGTTATCGTTTGTGGCAATATATTGGCGGAATCTGTAATAAATTGGAGTCTTCCCCCATAAAAATCGGCGGAACCGATGATCATATTCACATTTTGTGTAAGTTATCCCGCAATACGGCATTGCAAACATTGGTTACCAAAATCAAGGCGGATTCTTCAAAATGGATCAAAACAATTTCGGCGGAATATCAGGATTTTTATTGGCAATCCGGATATGGTGCGTTTTCCGTAAATCCTCAGGAATGTGATGCCGTTGTTGAGTATATTTCCAATCAGGAACAACACCATTTGAAACGGAATTTTTGCGATGAGTTTCGTTTATTTTTGAAAAAATATAAAATTGAGTATGATGAGAAATATTTGTGGGAGTGACTTCACTTGTTTGATTCTTTCTGCTGGAATTAGCAGGTAGATTCTTTGTTTCTGAAAAAAAATATTGATTTTTTTTATAGATGGGTGTATATTACTCAATTATAAAAAAACAGGAAACAGATTTGAAATTATGAATTTTTTGAAGAAGATAGCAAAAGGCAGTATTTATGGAACTGCGGCGGTCTTGCGCGGATATATGGGCGACAAGGCTTATATTCTACTGCTCAGCGTGATCGTTGGTGTGCTTGCGGGGTTGGCGGCTGTTCTGTTGAAGGGGTCAACAGAGCTGTTTCATCACGTCGCTGATATGATTTGCGAAAAGACTGGACGGTGGATTTTGCCGTTTCTGCCCGTTGCCGGGATATTTCTTTGCGTGATCCTGGTGAAACTCTTTCTCCGGAAAGGAAAGTATGAAAAGAGCCTTTCCGGCGTGATCGTGGAAACTTCCAAAGGGACAAGTGATATCAAAAACCATCATTGCTGGTCTCACATTGTGACCAGCGGGATATGTGTCGGACTTGGCGGTTCTGCCGGATTGGAGGCGCCGATCGCTTTGACAGGTTCCGCCATCGGCAGTAATTTTTCCAAACTGGTGCGGACCGGAGCGGAAACCAGAACTCTTCTGCTGGCATGCGGTGGAGCAGCGGGAATCAGTGCAATCTTCAACAGTCCTGTTGCAGGTGCTTTGTTTGCCTGTGAAATCCTGCTTCCTGCGTTTTCGGTTCCTGCATTGGTTCCGCTTCTGATGGCTTCAGCTTCTGCTGCGGTGGTTTCTGAAATTCTTTCCGGAAAACATCCGTTTATTGAGTCTTCCAGCGGATGGAGTACGATGAATCTTCCGTTTTATGTATTCCTCGGAGTGCTTGCCGGATTTATTTCCGCCTATACGATTTTCTTCGCCAGCCGATTGGGAAAGAAAGTCGGACGGTTTGAAAATGTGTGGCTGAAAGCCCTTTGCGGGAGCGGAATTCTTGTGGTGATGCTGTTCTTTTTCCCGGCATTGCGCGGAGAAGGGTATGGCTTTATCGGTGCGCTTGTGGATAAAAATGAATCACTGATCATGCAGGGAAGTCCCTTGAGCGGTTTGATCAATGGAGGCTGGCTTTTCCTGCTCTGCTGCTTTGCATTGGTTCTGATGAAAGTATTTTCTTCCGTTACAACCATTGATTCCGGCGGTGACGGCGGGATTTTTGCGCCTTCCATGTTTATCGGAGCCTTCACGGGATTTTGTGTTGCACGGTTTTTCAATCTTCTGTTCCCGGTATTCGGATTGGAGTATCAGCTGAACGAAGTGAACTTTCTGGCTGTCGGGATGGGGGCTGTGATTGCGGGTGTGATGCACGCTCCCATGACAGGGATGTTTTTGATTGCAGAAATGACCGGTGGGTATAAGCTGTTTATTCCGCTGATGATTGCGGTTTCCCTTTCCAGTTTCATTTCCAAACGCATTATGAAATACAACGTCTACAAGTCAGCGATCGCATTGAGCGGAGGTGCTCCGGAACCGAAACAATCTGCCGTTATCATGGAAAAAGTCAGCTTGCGGAATCTGGTGGAAGATAATTTTCTGTCTGTCGTTGAAACAGATACGCTGCGTACGTTGCTGAAAAAAGTGATGGAATCCAAGCGGAATCTTTTCCCAGTGCTGGATGAAAACAGGGGGATCGCCGGAATCGTTACACTGGATGATGTGCGTCCGTTCCTGCTGGATGCCAATCTGTATGATGTTGTTCTTGTTTACGATATTATGAAGCCTGCCGGACCTTCTCTGGATGTTCATGATTCATTGGGTGCTGCGACCAGATTGTTTGAATCGACCCGGCTGTGGCTTATTCCTGTTCTGGAAAATGGGAAATATATCGGTTTCGTTTCCAAAGCGGGAGTGTTTGATAAATACCGCGATATGCTCAGAAATCAAAGGGATTTGTTCTGATGATCCAGCTGAGCAGTAATACCATATTGGTTCTTTATTCCGATACTACCACGGAACCTTTGGATACGGAAGATATCCGCAGCCGGATTTTCCGGGCTTGTGTTTCCGCCGGGGAAATGGATTCCTGGATCGCAGATGATCTTTCCCTTGCCGTGGAATTTTCCTTGCTGACCAAAGAACAGCGTATGATTCGTGCTGAAGAGTTGGATCAGCTGATTTTTTCAACATTGGAAGATGCCGGATATCCGGCGATTGCTGTGGAATTCCGGCGCGCGGCAAAGGCTGCACCTCCGGATTTTCTGACAGTTGCAGAAGAATCTGTCCGGCTTGTTTTGACGCAGAATCTTGCGTTGGAACCGAAACGTTTGGAAAAACTGATTCCCAGAGTGCTGAAATCTCTGGAACTGCTTGGAATGGAATACGCATCCAGAAACCTGATATTGGAACTCGGACGCCAGTTCCGGGATACAGATTTTACTGCTTCACGGCAGCCGATCCCAGTTGGAGAACCGGAAAAAGATTCGTCCATTGTATTGCGGAAAGAGGAACTTGTATCGAAAGTTTCTCCCGAAACGGCATCTCTTTTGCGGTCCGGAGCGTTGCGGATATCCCATGTGAGCAGATTGTTCAGCGTACTGCGGATCGAACTTTCTCTGACCGCGTTTTCTGAACTGTACGGTTTGGAAAAGCCGGTGACGGAGCTTGCTTTCTGGAGTATATCTGCAAAACTGACTCAGGCAATCGACGAACTTTGCCGTCTTGCAGATTCCGTTTGTCTGGAACGCGGAGAAAAAGATTGTACGCCGCTGCCGCTTTCATTAACGGTGCGGGATGCCGCTTCTTTTGCCGCAAGTTATATGAATGTTCCGGAAAAGTCAGCTATTGATTGTGCCGGAGGTTTGATGGGAGCGTTTACCGCTTCTCTGGAACGGCAGCCGTTCAAGGTGCAGCTTCAATGAAAGAGGATGAAATCATTGTTCGCGGGCTGCCCGGAAAGCCGAATGTTTTTCACGAAGGAAAATTGATTCTTGTGCCTCCAACATGGTGTTTTGTTCCCAGCGGAGATCCGCTTTTGACCCGCCGTATCAAAGCTGCCGGAAAATATTGGGTTCATGTCCGGGAACGGAAAGGGAGAACGGAATCCATCGGACTGTGGGCTCCTGTTGAACATGTGGAACTTGCCCGGAAACAGATCATTGCGGAACGGGAAGATCCTGCCTATCAGAAACGTCTGGAATCCGGAAGAAAAGCACGGGAACGGAAACAGGAATTGTATTGTCAGGATTTCCGGCAGGCTGTTATTGATTTTCTGCAATTTCATCCGGATTGCTCAGAATGGGCTGAAAAGTTTGCGGATGCTGTTGTTGCTCAAAGTGCAGGCGTCGGCAGCGGTACAGTGGCACGGACTCAGCGCATTCCCATTGAAAAAAGAGCGGAATCCGCGGTGATTGCCTGGATGCGCCATCAGACAACTGCTTATGACAATATGAAGATCGCCCGTATCAAGGGACGGCGTTTTGAAGTGCGCCGGGAACTGGCAAAGCAATCCCGGGCTCTGCTGGAATGTTTCCGCTCCGGCAATATTTCAGATCCGGATAACAACCCCCTGATCCAGGCTCTTACGAAAAGGAAAGGGGCTGTTGCAAAACCTGAAATTTGAAAGCACATTTTCGTACGGAGAAAACGGAGTGTACTGAGTGTACGGAGGCATTTTTGGTTATTACCGACCGATTTCTCAAAAGAAATAAAAATTTTTCTCTTGGGTAACGG